>JAISHS010000029.1 GCA_031262405.1 Oscillospiraceae bacterium
ACTGTTGTCAATAAATGACGAGGTCATTTATTCACATAAAAAATATTACAAGGAGGAGTTTTTTACATGAAACTCAAAAAGACACTAGCCCTTGTGCTGGCTCTTGTGCTTGCCTTCGGTACGCTCAGCGTGGCCTCCGCCGCGACTGACTATACCGATAAGGCTTCCATCCAGTACACGGAAGCTGTAGACGTGCTGGACGGCATCGGCGCGATCGAAGGCTTAGGCGACGGCACCTTTAACCCGACGGGCACCATCACCCGCGCTCAGGCCGCGAAGATGATTGCCTACACAATTTATGGTGAACAGTATGCCAAGACGCTGCCGCTCGTTGCCAGCAGCTTCTCGGACGTGACCTCCCCAAACTATGACTGGGCGATCCCCAGCATTGAGTATCTCGTAGATCGCGGGATCATCGACGGTGTCGGCGACGGCAAGTTCAACCCGAATTCGCCCGTCACCGGCTATGCGTTCCTCAAGATGCTGCTCGTAGCCCTCGGCTATGGCGAGAACGGCGAGTTCGTCGGCATCGGCTGGGAGCTTGGCGTACACAATTATGCCATCGCAGTAAAAGACAAGGATGGCAAGGGCGTTACCCTGTTTAGAGGCCTTAAGGGCGCATTTGACGGAACCAAGTCCGCCACACGCGAGGAAGCCGCTCTCTATTGCTTCAACGCTCTGAACGACCTCTTGGTAAGTTATAGCCCTCTGCTCAATGACTATACGACTGTTTTCAGCGGAAAAACGCTTGGCGAAACCGTCTATGGACTCGAATCAAAGAACTCCAGTGACGATTACGGCGTCTATGGCCACAAGTGGTTTGCATCCGTGCTGAGCACAGATGCTATCTCCGGCTTCTATGTGGACGACGAATTTGTCGCCACCATTCCCTATGGCACGAAATTCTCGGATATCCCCAAGCTCCTCGGGACGACGGAAAGAGATAATAAGCGCGGCTTGATCTCCATCGACAACGGCGCGCTGGACAAGAGCAACCTTTATAGTGTGGATACCCAAGTTGGCGCCATTGTAGGAAGTGCCAGTAATGGTAAATTATCCGTATCTCAGTTTGAGGGCTTGCTTTCTACTAAAGGAGACTGGACGACGCCCGGAACTATTGACGTGTACATCAGTAAGGATCCCGCGGATAACCCGACTGATACAACCGGTATAGGCAAAGATGACAACGGCGGAGACGGCTACTACAAGTTCGTAACCTGCTATGAGTATTTCGCTCAGATTACGAAGAAGACCGCAAGCGACGGCAAAGCTGACCTGACAATCTATGGTGATGGCAAGTCTGTAAAAATCAGCCTCACCGGAACCTATGCCAAGGGCGAAGCCTTCATCGCAATTCCCAAGGGAACAGACATTAGCTCTACCTCGATAAAAGACAAAGACGACCTAATCAGCCTGACGGCCGCAACCCCCATCAAGGGCAAGGTTACGGGCTATGAAGGAAGCGCCGACGAGTCCTATGTCTATGTGGACGGCACGAAGTATACGAAGGCAAGGTTTACCTTCGCTGCACCGAACGCCACCGCCGGTCTCTTAGCCTTTAGCGCCTCCGGCTATGATAAGACCGACGCCAACTTCTATCTCGACAAAGACGGACTCGTAATCGCCATGGTCAAGATTGACGACCCGGCACCGACAGTGTACTATGGACTTGCGGTAGACTACGATGTGTCTGACTACGCCTGGGAAACAGGTGCGGCTGCAAGCGAGAAAGTGAAGTTCTTTGACGAGACCGGTGCTGAAAAGACACTGTTCTCAGCTCTGACATTAAACGATGACGGAAGTATAAAGGGTACGCCTCCATTGGATGGTTTATCCGCAGCTTCTGATATCGCGCCGCTGCTCTTCGCTTACACTTTGAATGCAGATGGAAAGATTGATGCAGTCAAGGGAACTCCGGCTGCTTTGACCACGAGCAGTGGTGGTACGCAAACGGCACTTCCAGCAGCTACTCCTGCCGCGAACGTTTTTGTTAATCCGGGCGCAAAAGATTACTATCTGTCCGACTCAACGGTAGCGTTCTATTATGCCAAAGACGATACTGTCAGCGTTGGCGTAGTCAAGGGATTCAAGAACATGGTCACTAAACCTGCACGCACAGTGGATTATAATCAGTATGCAATGCTTGATCTTGATCTTACGGGTGATATCCTTGAAGCAGTTGTGATTGATTGCGAAACTACGCTGCTCTCGGGTCTGCCGCAGAATAAGGCTGCCGGATTCGTGTACTTCGCATCGGCTGACTTTGAAGTGTCCGGAGACTACTACATCTTCAAGAATGCATATGTGAATGGCGCCAAGGCAGACTTCAAACTCCTTAAAACAGGCTCTGGTGATGTTGATGCAGGAGAAACCCTTCTTTATAGGGTTAACGCGAAGGGTGATAACGTGATTACCGATGTAACGACGATCGACATCGAGGAAGGTGTAATTATCCAGAGAGAAGGAACGCTATTTGTAACCACAGGAAGCGGAACCGTAGTAACCTATACTGTAGACGACGACACGGAGTACTATGCTGTGAAGTCGGATGGTTCGCTCGAATCTCTGGCTGATAAGCCCGATAAGGACGACGCAATAATCGGTCGTGCTCCCGGAAGCACCGCAGCAGACGATGCAATCATCTACATCCCGAAGGATCTTATCACCGCACCTGGAGTCTAATCCCCTAGCAATAAACCGTCAATGACGGTTAGCAAAGACTAAAAAGGTTCCGCATGGCATAAGCCATGCGGAATCTTTTTGTGCTTGACAAGGAAGGAAGATGGTGGTAGTATAAGTATGCAGGAAGGGCGTTTTCGCTCGGCGATTGGCCCCAGTGCAGAGACTTTGGTAAAGTTAGCCTAAATCGATGTCAATTCAGACCAACCAATAAAGCCGCCACTGGACTGGAGTGGCGGCTTTAGCGTTTCTTCAGTTTGCGGATGTGGACCGTAACTGAGAACATTCCAATATGGAATGTGATACGCATCAGCATCCCCTCCTTTCAGAGAGTAGCCAACCGCCATGTAATCTGCGAAAACGCCCCCCGAGTCACCGACATCAATGACTTGACCTTATTCTACAACTTTTGGCAAGAATTGTCAAGAATAACGTAATAAAAATGCGCAGAAACCGCCCGCAAGCCGGAATCCGTGGGGGATTGCGGGTCGGTGCCCGCAATGACGGGGGAGTCGCCCGCCAAGACAGAGGACAGAAGCGAGAAGACAGAAGACAGATGCGGTAGCCGTGGGGGATTGCGGATCAAGTCCGCAATGACGAAGTTGGAAGTCCGCAATTACGGGGGGCGATGGCGGATAATAGATAGTTGTTTACAGGTCAACAAAAAAGTGGTATACTCTGGGCTGGACACTTCTGATTGTGTGACTGTCGAAAGGATTTACCGATGAGATTTCTTGCAGTAATCTGCCTGATACTCGCTATAACGGCGGTGCTGGTGTTCTTCGTTTACTATTTCCGCGTCATGCGCCGCGAGAGTCCCGCCGCAGACCTGGAGGAAAACGAAAATACGCTCTTTAGCTATCCGCGCCGACGCTTCCCCATGACGCGGAGCGACGCGCTGCCGCTGGCGATAATCGTGCTGCTGTATTCAATCGTCGCCTATATCGGGCTGGGCAACAGCTATTCCCCGGAAAACTTCTGCTCCTTTGAGGGCAAGGGGCGCTATGTCGTCGTAAAGCTGCCGGAGGGGACTATTTTAACGCGCGCGCAGTATTTCACGGGGCTGCACACCGGCAACTACTATCTCCAATACTCCGTGGACGGCGAGAACTATACCGACGTCTCCACAATGGAGCAAAAGTATAACGATATTTTCAAGTGGCGGGATGCCTCGCTTCCGCTGGACAACTTTGACCCCGTCAACTACGTCCGCATAATCGCGGACACGCGCCTCGACATGGGCGAGCTTGCGCTCTATGGCTGGGACGGCTACATTATCCCCGCCGAAAATCTCGGCTTCGACGCCGGAGCCGCCCCGCTCTTCGACGAGCAGGAGCTGGTTCCGATAAAGAACACCTACAAAAACAGCACCTATTTCGACGAGATTTACCACGTCCGCACCGCCTATGAGCACATGGAAAACGTATACCCCTATGAGGTCTCGCACCCGCCGCTCGGCAAGCTCATTCTGAGCCTCGGAATCAGCATATTCGGGCTGAACCCCTTCGGCTGGCGCTTCATGGGCGTCCTCTTCGGGATACTCATGCTGCCCTGCCTCTATGTCTTCATCAAAAACCTCTTCGGCAAAACCAAAATCGCCGCCGCGGGCACGGCGATCTTCGCCTTTGACTTCATGCACTACACGCAAACGCGAATCGCCACCATCGACACCTACGGCGTGTTCTTCATAATCTTAATGTTCCTCTTCATGTACCGCTATATCACCGCCCCGCGCGACGACCCCTTCGCGACGCGCTCTAAAACGACCCTGCCGCTCTTTCTCTCCGGCCTGTGCTTCGGACTCGGCGCGGCAAGCAAGTGGATAGTCATCTACGGCGGCGCGGGACTCGCGATAATCTGGCTGCTCTTCCGCATAGCCCGAGGCCGCGAGATGATTCGCTCGGGTCGAGCTTGGGAGCACAGCCGCGAGCTTGCGCTCGATATCACGCAGTGCCTGGCCTTTTTCGTCGTCATCCCCGGCGTAATCTACTACCTCAGCTACTGGCGTTACGGCACCGCCGAGGGCATGAGCGGCCTTTCCATGCTCTTAGACAAGCGCTATCTCGACCTCGTAATCGATAACCAGAAGTTCATGTTCAGCTACCACAAGGGCGTCAACGACACCCACCCCTACTCCTCCGACTGGTACCAGTGGATCGTGAACGGCAGACCGATTCTCTACTATCTCGAGTCGCTCCCGCGCAACTTCAAGTCGGCGTTCGCCTGCTTCATGAACCCGCTCGTGGCTTGGGGGGGGCTCGTCGCCATGGGCGCAATGGTCGTCCGCGTCTTCAAAAATCGCGACGCAAAGGCACTGCTCATCCTAATCGGCTACCTCACGAGCCTCGTGCCGTGGATCATAATCACGCGAATCACCTTCGCCTATCACTACTTCCCCTGCCTGATCTTCATCGTGCTGGCAATCTGCCACGTGTTCAACTCCCTGCGCCTGCGCGACCCCAACTGGAAGCGTCCCTTCTACGCCGCAACGGCGGCAACTCTCGCGCTGTTCCCGCTTTTCTACCCCGTCCTCTCGGGCGTCGCCGCGCCCCGCTGGTACGAGACTTTGCTCGCGTGGATACCGGGCGCGTGGCCATTTTAAACACTCTGCGAGGTAACAATGCTAACTGACTATCACATACACAGCAGCGTATCTGTCGACGGCGTCGACACTATGACCGACATGGCGCGCGCGTCCTATGCCCGGGGGGTCAGGGCGCTGTGCTTCACCGACCACGTCGACCTTGACTTCCACGGCACCGGCCTGCCCGATCCCGACTGCTTCAACTGCCGCGCCGCCATGCTGGAGATGTTCCAAACCGCGCGCCGCGAGACTCCGGCCGACCTGCGCCTTGCGCTGGGCATAGAGCTGGGCGAGGGTAACCACGACGTCGAGCGCTTTTGCGAGATTTCCTCCTCGCCGGAGCTGGACTTCGTCCTCGGCTCCCTGCACAACATCCGCGGCACAATCGACTTCTACGACCTGCGCTACACCAGCCTCAGCGAGGTCGAAACCCTTGCCGAGCGCTATCTCGACGAGCTGATCGAGCTGTCAAATCTGCCCTACTTCGACGTGATGGCGCACATCGGCTACATCGCGCGCTACATCCGGCGGGACGGCTTCAGGGACTTCGCTGTCACCATGGATAATTACGGCGACAAACTGGACATAATACTCAAAAACCTCATCAGCCACGGCCGCGGCGTCGAGCTCAACTGCTCCGGTCTGCGCCGCAACCCGCCCGAAGAGACCCTGCCGGGGGCTGATATCGTGCGGCGTTACCGCCAGCTCGGCGGCGAAATAATAACCCTCGGCAGCGATGCCCACAAGACCGCCCATGCGGGGCTGCACCTCGCCGAGGGCGCCGAGCTTCTTCGCGGCGCGGGCTTCAAATATGTGACGATATATCAAAAAAGAAAGCCGGAATTCATCCCGCTTTCCAAGCTCGACTAGACTATAGAGAAAATACGCGAGGTACACACATGATAGCAATCGGCAGCGATCACGGCGGCTACGCCCTCAAGGGCGAGATTATCGAGCATCTCAAGAGCCGCGGACTGGAATATAAGGATTTGGGCACCGATTCGGAGAAGTCAACGGACTATCCGCTCTACGGCGAGGCTGTCGCGCGCGCGGTGGTCTCCGGCGAGTGCGGCTTGGGGATCATAATCTGCGGCACCGGCATCGGCATCTCGATCGCCGCAAACAAGGTAAAAGGCGCGCGCGCCGCGCTCTGCGGCGACTGCTACAGCGCCCAAATGGCTCGTGAGCATAACGACGCGAACATCCTCGCGCTGGGCGCGCGGGTGCTCGGGACGGGTCTGGCGCTCAAGATAGTTGACGCCTTCCTCGACGCCCGCTTTCAAGGCGGCCACCACACCCACCGCGTCGAAATGTTTAAGGCGATAGAGGCGAAGGACTGAAAATGGCTATTAAACCGAAGGACATTTATAAAAGCAGAAAAAAGTCGCACACGGCGGCGAAGGTGACGGTGCTCGCAATTTTTCTCGTCATCGCGCTCGTGATAACGGCTTTCTTCGTCGTGCGCAGCTGGGCGGTTTACGACAGCGAAACCGGCACCGCAACCATCGTCTGGCCCTGGACGCCGGAATAATCTTCCCGCTCATTTTTCTCTTGACAAAATAAAAAGTTGTTGCTACAATAAGTATACAGGAAGGGCGTTTCCGCTCGGCGGTTGGCCCGTGCTGTGGCTTTGGAGAGTCAGTCTAAATCGATGTCAATCTAGACCAACCCATAAAGCCGTCACTCGGTCCAGTGACGGCTTTAGCGTTTTTTCAGTCTACGGATGTGAATAGTTATGGAATACATCCTAAAATGAAATGTAAAACGCAATGGCATCCCCTCCTATTACAAAAGAGAGTACCAACCGCCGTCTGACCTTACGAAAAACGCCCCCCGGGCTGTCGATCATCAACAGCTTGTCTATATTATAGTATATTTGTCACATTTTGTCAATATATATCTATTATCTTATATCTATTATCTATTATCTGTCTTAAAAAAGATTCCGCATGGCTTTCGCCATGCGGAACCTTTTTTAAGTCTTGTCAATTGTCATTCGTGCATTCTCAATTGACATTGCTAGGTGTTTAGGATGCGGAGGGCGTCACATAGATGATCGCCGCAGAGTTTCCGTCGTCTCCCGGAACCGCTGCGAGGAGGTTATCTCCCTCAGCAGGCATATCATCAACCTCATAGATTGAGCCGCCTGCCGCCATGTAATAGTACACAGTGGATGCAGTCACGGAATAGTCTTCGCCAGCGGTAATCAGTCCGCCAATACTCTGAGTGATCTCAGTACCTTCTCCTGCAGTTCCAACAGTCAGCTTCTTATCAACATCAAAGTAAGTCTTACCCGCGACCGGCTTGTAAGAATATGTTCCGCCAGCTACTATATTTGCGGGAACGGTTTCGTTGTCTTTGTCACCTGTCTTGACCACAAACTCAGTCTTCACGCCGTCCACATATGCGTTGGTATAGGTCGTTGTGTCGTCAAAGCTGGTGTAGCTAGCAAGTGAAGCAAAGTACACGAATCCGGCAGTCTTGGGTGACAGTTTGTCGGGCAGACCTGCTTTGCATTTGATTACTATTGCTTCCAGCTTTTTATCGGCTAAATCCTCACCATCGGTAAGATCAATCACATCAAGTTCCGCCGCTTCGTCGACAGATACGAATTTTGAATAACCGACAGTTGCAGCCACAGTATCACCGTCGCTGCTGACATAGAACACTACCGTATTATCGGTTATAGTCTGGTCGCCATCAACAACATTCTTTGTGCCAACGTCCGGCACAGGGGCATCACTGTAATCCGTATCTAAGAGAACCTCTTTAATAAGTGAACTAATCTTTGTTCCGTCGGCGTTAAGCGTATAGGCAATAAGGAACGTGCCAGTCAAGCCGTCGGTCGGATCGAAAGCAGCAAACATTTCCGTGGAGACATTGGCTCCGTCAGAAGTAAGTGTCGTTTCCATCGTTACCTTAGTGCCCGTTTCGTCATAGAACTCGACTCTTTCAACTGCGTCGCCGGTAAGTATATTCTTGGCCTGATATCCATAACCAACCGCATAGCCATAGTGTATCGGGCTCTTCTGCGATTCGAGGGCAACCGCGGTCAGAAGGTCGCCGTTGCTGTCAAGGATGTATTCGGCGTCCTTCGTCTTGGCGTCATCTTTGGTGAAGTCCCAGTAATTGTCCCGTTCAGTAGCATCGGAATAAGTTTCAAGTGTTCTGGTATACTTCGTGCCATTCACAGTGACATAGGTGCTGTCAGTGGCAGCACTAGAAGCCTTGCCCGTGATGACAGTCGCGGGCTCCATGCTCAACAGATTATCCTCGGATGAATCAATGTCGTTGCCCTTGGGAACTACGACAAAAGCATCGCCCTTGGCATAGGTTCCGGTGACGTCAAACGCATCACCTGCTCCAGTCGGATCATAGATCGTCATCTTGGCCTTGCCGGTCGTGGCGTTTGTCTTTGTTGTGATCTGAGCAAAATACTCATAGGTAGCCATAAACTTGTAAGGAGCGACACCTTCATTTGTAGCATCAGCAATATCAGTCGCATCGGCTGATATATAGACGTCTATACTGGTGGGAACTTTCGCGTCGGTTCCTGCCAAAGTCTTAAGCTCAGACGGGTTTGCCCAGCCATCGGTATACCAACTTTCGTCTAATACTCCGTTGTCATATGAAAGAACGTCGCGCTTATTGGCATCAGCGGTTGTGCCGAGGAGCTTGGGTACATCCTTAAAGGCTGTTCCCATCGGAATATTGATAACAAATTCGTCGTCAACATAGAAATCGGAGATAGCGTCCTTACCGAGCTTGTCGGCATACCACTTATGGCCCCAGAGGCCAATGTCGTTAGCAGTATGTTCGGTATACAGATTATAGATAGGTGCCTGGAGCGTGAGCGTATCCGGCAGATAGAGATTGAGCGTATCGTAAAAACTTACTGTCAAGCAGAAGAGGGCATTGACACAATAGAGGGCAGCCTCTTCACGGGTGGCGGAAGCAAGACCGTCAAAGGATCCGATATAGCCGTCCCACAGAGGGCTAATGCCACGGGTCTTGATTGCGGCACTGTGCACTTCCAGCTCCCAGCCGGTGCCGGTGAACTCGTCAAGCTGACCATAGCCGAGAGCCACGAGCAGCATCTTGATGAAGGCATAGCCGGTGACGGGCGAATCCGGAGCAAACTTGCCGCCGCCAATGCCATTGATGATCCCGCGTTCTACGAGATACTCGATGCTGGGGATCGCCCAGTCATAGTCCGGCGAGGTCACGTCCGAGAAGCTGCTGGGAAGCATCGGCAGAACCTTTGCGACCTTTTCGCCCAGAACCGTGTAAGCAATCATCTTTGCGGCCTGAGCGCGGGTGATGCTGCCCTTCGGGTTAAAGGTACCGTCGCCTAAACCGTTGATCGCACCAATGCCGACCATGAGGTCGACTTCTTCCTTATACTGGATGCTCGTATCATCGGTAAAATCAGTCGCGGCGGATGCCACGCTGAGCGTACCGAAGGCAAGCACAAGAGCCAGCACAAGGGCTAGTGTCTTTTTGAGTTTCATGTAAAAAACTCCTCCTTGTAATATTTTTTATGTGAATAAATGACCGCGTCATTTATTGACAACAGTTCCAGTGGCCAGAAGCGCGGCGTATTTAATAATCCGCCCGCGTTCTGGGCATACTATACTATCTTCATTCTGTCGCTAAATTGCTATTTCGCGACAAATTTCGCGCAAATCCGATTTTGTTCTCTTTCGTCGCTAATAATTCGACTAAAAATTAGCAGGTCAGACTAGAAACTCTAGTCTGACCTGCTCAGCATATAAAAACGCGGGAGAGGAAAAATCCTCTCCCGCCAAATATTATAGTCCCAGACGCGCCGCCGCGTCCTCGCGCATCTTGTATTTGAGAATCTTTCCCGCCGCGTTCATCGGAAACTCCGTGACATATTCGATATAGCGCGGCACCTTATGCCTCGCTAAGCTGTCGCTTATGAATTTCTTCATATCCTCCTCCGGGACGCTCTGCCCCTCCTTGAGGATTATGCACGCCATAATCTCCTCGCCATATCTCTTGTCCGGCACGCCTATCACCTGCACGTCGAGCACCAACGGGTGGGTGTAGAGGAACTCTTCAATCTCGCGCGGATAAATGTTCTCGCCGCCGCGAATTATCATGTCCTTGAGCCGACCGGTTATCCGGAAATAGCCCGCCTCGTCCCGCACGGCAAGGTCGCCCGAGTGCAGCCAGCCCTCCGCGTCGACTGCGGCGGCGGTGGCCTTCGGCATCTTATAGTAGCCCTTCATGATGTTATAGCCCCGGGCTACAAATTCGCCGTTCACCCCGTCCGGGCAGTCCAGCCCCGTCTCGGGATCGACGATTTTGCACTCCTCGTTGGCAAAGGTACTGCCGACGGTCTCGCAGCGCACGTCCAGCTCCTCCTCGAAGCTGCCCATCGTAAAGCCGGGCGAGCCCTCCGTCTGACCGTAGACGCTCACAATCTGAGTCATATTCATCTCGGCGGCCGCCTGCTTCATAAGCTCCGGCGGACAGTTGCTCCCCGCCATAATGCCCGTGCGCATATAGGAGCAGTCTGTTTTCGGAAAGTCCGGGTGCTGCATAATCGCGATAAACATAGTCGGAACGCCGTTCATGACGGTTATGTGCTCGTGCTGAATGCAGGCCAGCGCGGGCTTCGGCGAGAAATAGGGCAGCGGAAATTGCGCCGTGCCGTGGGTCATCGCCGCCGTCATGGACAGCACCATGCCGAAGCAGTGGAACATGGGCACCTGAATCAGGATTCTGTCGGCGGTCGAGAGATCCATGTGGTCGCCGATATATTTGCCGTTGTTCACGACATTGTAGTGCGTGAGCATGACGCCCTTTGGAAAGCCCGTCGTGCCGGAGGTATATTGCATATTGCACACGTCGTTGCAGCTCGTAGCGGCGGCGCGGCGGCGAACCTCTTCAATCGGCACGCTCGGCGCGCGCTGCGTCATCTCCTCCCAATTCAGGCAGCCAGTCTGCGAAAAGCCGACCGTGATTACGTTGCGCAAAAACGGCAGTCTCCTGCTGTGCAGCGGTTTTCCCGGAACGGTGTTTTGAAGCTCGGGACAAAGCTCGTTGATAATCCCCGCATAGTTAGAGTCGCGGTAGCCCTCCGACAGAATAACGGTGTGCGCGTCCGACTGGCGGAGCAGATACTCTGTCTCGTGGATTTTATAGGCCGTGTTCATCGACACGAAGACCGCGCCGATTTTCGTCACCGCCCAGAAGCAGATGAACCACTGCGGCAAATTTGTCATCCAGACCGCCACATGGTGCCCGGGTTTCACTCCGAGGCTGATTAGCGCGCGGCAGCAGACGTCAACGTCGTCGCGGAACTGGCTGTAGGTGCGCGTGTAGTCGAGCGTCGTGTACTTAAAGCAGGTCTGGTCGGGATATTCCTCCACCATTTTGTCCAGCACCTGCGAGAAGGTCAGGTCAATGAGCTCGTCCTTCTTCCACACAAAGGTGCCGGTGCCGGTCGCGTTGGGATAGAGATAGCTCTGCTTGCGCGAGGGATCGCCGAAGCGATTCATGTAGTTGGCAAAATGCGCGAGAATAACGTCCAGCTCCGCGACCTCGGGCATCCAGCGCGGGTCCCACTCCAGACAGACGAAGCCGTCATAATTGATGGACGCGAGCGCGTTCATCATCTCCCCGACGGGCAGGCTGCCCTCGCCGATGAGGCAGTATTTCACCGCGCCGTCTTCGACGACTGAGTCCTTGATGTGCACGTGCTTCACATAGGCGCCCAGATTCTCAATCGTCGTGTCCGGCGCTTCACCGCGCGTGCGGTACGGGTGACTCAGATCCCAGAGCGCGGCAAGATTGTCGCTGGCAAAGTGGTTGAGCACGTCGCGCAGTGCACCCGTGTCGGCAAAAACGCCTACCGTCTCGATGAGCAGGGTCACGCCCAGCTTCTCCGCGCTCTTCATAACCCCCTCAAGACAGGCGATGGTGTTCTCCTTACCGTCAGAGCCCTCAGCACCGGCGCGAATGCGCACGAAGGGCACGGACAGTCTCTTCGCCGTCGCCATGCAGGCCTCGATCGCGCCTTGACTCTCCGAAGCTTTCGCGGCGTCGGCAATGTCGCAGACGGCGTCTATGCAGGGGATTCCGAGCCCCAGCTCATGCAGGTCGCGGGCTGTTCTCGCAGCGTTTCGCGCGCCGAAGGGGCTGTCTTCGGAGAAGAAGCTCTCGCCCACGTCGTGCAGCTCAATTCCCGCCAGGCGCATATCGAGCGCCATGGACACGAAGTCCTCCCAGCTATAACCGTGCCAGCCGTTTATTGAAAATGACAGTTTCACCGCTGTGCCTCCTCATAGACAATTTTGTTGAGCGCGTTGAGATATGCCCTTATGCTCGCGCCTATAATATCCGTCGAAATCCCGCGACCGGAAAAGAGCTTGCCGTCGCTGCGCAGGCGAACTGTCGCCGCGCCCATGGCCTCGCGCCCCTCGGTAACCGCCTGAATCTGAAAATCGTCCAGCTCATAGTGCCGCCCGACAATCTGTTCAATCGCCAGAAACGCCGCGTCAATCGGGCCGTCCCCCGGACAAATCCCGCTCAGGGTCTTGCCGTCCTTTTGCAGACTGACATTCGCCGTCGCGGTTATGATATTGCCGGAGTTAATTACATAGCTCACCAGATGATAGGCCGCCGGAACCTGAAGCGCGTGACTTGCTACAATAACGTCCAGCTCCTTGGGGCTTACGGTCTTCTTCCCCGCCAGATGCCTGAAGGCCTCATAGACCTTCGCCGTGTCCTCGTCCGTGAGATCATAGCCCAGCTTGCGAATCGCAGCGGAAACCGTCGGCAGATCGTCCGTCACACTCAGCGTATCACCGGCAGGATACTCCCGCACCCCGTCAAAGGGCGACTGCTTACTGCGGCGGCTATCCGTCAGCTGCTTAATCTGATCCGTCGCGCGGGAAAGCTCCGTTGCGCGAATCCGGCAAGTCGCCCCGCAGACGGTCCCCTTCGCGGACACAACGCGGCAAACGGCGTCGAGCGCGGGAAAATGCGGGTCGGAAACCGCCGTCTTAATTTCGGCGGCTCCCGCGGAAATCGCCGCCGCCGCGCAGGCGACAGCCATGCCCAGCTCGTTCGAGCACTGCACGCCGAGGCTAATTCCCTTGAACTCCGGAACGGACTCACGCACGGAGCCGATAAAGCTCGCCAGCTCGTCGGGCAGCATTGTCCCCGCCGCGTCGCAGAGGGTAACCGTACCCGCGCCCGCCGCTATAGCGGCCTTAATCGCCCGCGAGAGAAATTCCGTCTCACTGCGGGTGGCGTCCTCCGCGACAAATTCAACGTCCTCGCAGAGCTCGCGGCAGGCCTTTATGAGAGTCTCCGTCAGCAGCAGCACCGCCTCCGGCTTCTTGTGGCAGACATATTCCATCTGCACCGGGCTCATGGGTACGACCACGCGCAGCCTCGGCTTCGCCGCGCCCTTCACGGACTCCCAGGCCAGTGCCACGCCCTGCTCGGTCAGGCCGACCGGCACGCTCACGACGCTGCTCGCAACGGCCGCCGCGATTGATTTAAGAAGCAGCGAATCTGTCATTGCCATAGTCAGAGCCGCAGTCTCGATGACGTCGACATTAAGTCGGTCAAGAGTCTTTGCAATCTCAATCTTTTCCTTGAAGCTCAGCGAGCTCTCCGCCGTTTTCGCGGCCTCCCTAAGTGTGACGTCGGCAAATTTCAGTTCGCGCATGTTGTTTTTTCTCCTTAACATTTTATATTAGGGAACCTCTGATTAAATCAACTGTGGCGCGTCAGCGGATCTTTTTCCGCCATACTTCACAAAAAGCCTCGTGAATACATCCAGTATTCACTGCGTTTTTTCTTTCGTCTGACGAAAAAATCTCTCGCTGCCGCATCCACGTGACTTAATCAGAACTTCCCTAGAACACGCAAGTGCTAAGCACCCCCGCGATTTCGGGCAATAAAAAAGCCCCGAAGTCATCATTATGACCTCAGGGACGAATCAGTAATCCGCGGTACCACCCTAATTTCCGCGCTCACAGCGCGGCAACTTAAATTCAAAGCTCAAGCAAGCTTCTAGCCTGTAACGGGGCGGCCGTGTCTCCCTACTGACCCATTAGGGCGTTGGGGAAACCTGCTCGGGAGGCAGACTGCTAGGGAAGTTCTGATTAAATCACGTGGATGCGGCAGCGAGAGATTTTTTCGTCAGACGAAAGAAAAAACGCAGTGAATACTGGATGTATTCACGAGGCTTTTTGTAAAGTATGGCGGAAAAAGATCCGTTGCCCGCGCCACAGTTGATTTATTCAGAGGTTCCCTTATTTACCTTCAGCGCCGACTCGCACCAACCGCCGGTTCTCTGAGCTGTCCGATAAACGCATAACTCCGTCGCTGCATTTGTGATATTGTGCGAATGATAACACAGCTTCACAGTCCTTGTCAACCTTTATTTTTTAGCAATTTTATACAAAAATTTTTCCTTAGCAGGACAAACTTGACAAAAAATATTTTTAATTAGGGGTTGACAAATGCTCCGCGTGATGGTAGTATTACGAAAATTGCATAGAGCAAAAGGCTGTGACGAAGACGGTTGAAACCGTGATTTATCAGAGAGTCGGCGGGTGGTGCGAGCCGATGGTCGCGATTTCATTAACTTATCACTTCCGAGCCGAAAGCCCGAAAGTCTCTGACGAGTAGACGCTTTCCGAGGAGCATAGCGTTAGTATGCAGGGGTTGATTGACCCCCATGAGCGGCGTCTTTTGTTTGGCGCAATTTGAGTGGTACCGCGGATTATGTATATACATCCGTCTCAAGGTTTTCTAGAAAACCTTGGGACGGGTTTTTTATTGCCCGCGGATGAAAATTTATTTGAGAGGTAAAGAAAAATGGTAGCGGAAAAAAGCGTTAGAAGCGAACTTACGGAAATCGCAGAGAGAATTGAAGAGATGCGCAAGGTCGCGGGCTACTCCGTCGGGCAGATGGCGTCTCTCACGGGGCTGAGCCGGGATCAGTACACAAGCTACGAGTCCGGCCGTGAGGATTTGCCCTTCTCCTTCATACACAAGTGCGCGCAAATTTTCGGCTTGGGTATGACAGACCTGCTCGAGGGGCACAGCGCAAACCTCACGAGCTATTCGGTAACGCGCCGGGGCGACGGGCGCACGACTACAGACAAAGACGGAATACTTATTCAAAATATGGCTCCCCTCTTCAAGAAAAAGCTCGCCGAGCCGTATTGGGTAAATTACGAATACAAGGACTCGCTGCAAAACCAGCCGATCTCCCTTGTCACCCACGCCGGACAGGAATTTGACCTCATCCTCAGCGGCGCGCTCAAGATACAGGTCGGGGACAAGACAGAGATTCTCCACGAGGGCGACAGCATCTATTACAACAGCTCCACTCCCCACGGTATGATCGCGGTAGAGGGCTCCGATTGCCTGTTCCTCGCGATGGTCATCTCCGGAGAGGACCTTCCCGAGCGCTTCGTAATAACCGAGCCCTCCGCCCCCGAAAAAGAGGTCGAGCGGCTGGTTGTCAGTCAGTTTGTCGAGACCGTAGAGGATAACGACGGCAGACTCGAGAAAATTTACTTCAAGAACGAGGACCTCTTCAACTTCGCCTTCGACGTGGTCGATGAGCTGGGGCGGCGCAAGCCGGAGGAGACAGCGCTCGTGCATCTCGACCGCAATATGAATGAGCACCGCTTCACCTTCAAGGACATGAAGGACCTCTCCTCGCAGGCGGCAAACTACTTCCAATCACTCGGGATAAAGCGCGGCGACAGGGTAATGCTGGTGCTGCGCCGCACCTATCAGTTCTGGATCGCAATTCTGGGTCTGCATAAGCTGGGCGCCGTTGCAGTCCCGGCTACTGATCTGCTCATGAAGCACGACTTTGACTATCGCTTCACAGCGGGAGAAATCGCCGCCGTCATGTGCACATCCTTTGGCGACAGCTCCCATCAGGCCGATCTCGCCGCGCCCGACGCGCCGAGGCTGCGCCTCAAGATCATGGTGGACGGCGCTCGCGAGGGCTGGCACGACTTTGACAAGGACTTTAAGCTCTTCTCACGCCGCTTCGTCCGCGAGCCGGACGCTCCCTGTGGCGATGACAATATGCTCATGTTCTTCACCTCCGGCACCACGGGCAATCCCAAGATGGCGATGCACAGCTATAAATACGCGCTGGGTCACTTCACAACCGCCTGGTACTGGCATCACTCCCGTCCCGGCGGCCTGCACTTCACAATCTCCGACACCGGCTGGGGCAAGGCTCTCTGGGGCAAGCTCTACGGGCAATGGATGAGCGAGGGCTCGATCTTCGTCTATGACTTCGAGCGCTTCGACGCCAAGAAAATACTCCCGCTCTTCGAGAAATATAACATCGAGACCTTCTGCGCACCGCCCACAATGTATCGTATGCTCCTGCTGGAGGATTTCTCGCAATACAATCTCACCTCAATCCGCCACGCGACCACCGCCGGAGAGGCGCTGAATATCGAGGTCTATCGCCAGTTCGAGCAGCGCACGGGACTGCGCATCGCAGAGGGCTTCGGTCAGACCGAGACAACTCTGTCCATCGGAAACCTCATCGGGCAGGCGCACAAGCCCGGCTCCATGGGCAAGCCCCTGCCGCTCTATGATATCGACTTGGTGGATAAGGACGGGAAGAGCGTCGCCGTGGGCGAATCCGGCGAAATCGTTGTCCGCACGGATGAGCGCATACCCTGCGGCCTGTTCCTGGGCTATTACAACGACGAGGAGAAGACGAGCGAGGTCTGGTACGACGGAATGTATCACACCGGCGACGTCGCCTGGCGCGACGAGGACGGCTACTTCTGGTATGTCAGCCGCATAGACGATGTAATCAAATCCTCCGGGTACCGCATCGGCCCCTCCGAAATCGAGAGCGTCGTCATGGAAATCCCCTATGTTTTCGAGTGCGGCGTCTCCTCCGTACCGGATGAGCTTCGCGGCCAGATTGTCAAGGCAAGCGTCGTTTTGAAAGAGGGCGTCGTTCCCTCCGAGGCGCTGAAAAAGGAGATTCAGGAGTATGTCAAGAAGAACACCGCCCCCTATAAATACCCCCGCATCGTCGTTTTCAGAGACAGCCTCCCCAAGACCATCAGCGGAAAAGTAATCCGCAATCAGCTTTAAAAAACCCTTGACAGTTCTTTTGAAATATGGTAATCTCTCAGATAATCGAATATAAGGGCTTGTTTTTAACACGCCCAAAAACTAAAAGCGTTGACGAAGAGGACGCGAAGTCTTAGCTTCAGAGAATTGGCGGTTGGTGCGAGCCATAGCGGCGGATTTCGATGTTTGTAGCTTCCGAGCTGGAAGGAAGAAAGCTCCCGGGGAATTAATTCAATGGCTCCCCAAGCAAGTAGAACCTTCTCGTGTTGCCGCGTGAAGGCATAGGGGTTGATTGACCCCGATGAGCGGCGTCCGGCATAAAACCCGGCGCAATTTGAGTGGTACCGCGGGCTAAAAATTTAACCCGTCTCAAAGGAAATTACTTTGGGGCGGGTTTTTATATGGGCTCCCCCGGAAAGAAGGAAAAAAAGATGGCAAATTCAAAGGAAATCACGGGGCTGGACTATCGCATTCACGACATGGCAGCCAGAATCCGTGAACTGCGCGAGATTATGGGCTTTTCTCAGGAGGAGATGGCGCAAAAAACCGACACCACGCTCGAGGAATATAAGCTCTGCGAAAAGGGCAGGGGAGACTTAACCTTCGCGTTTCTGCACCGCTGCGCGCTGGCGTTCAGCGTGGACGTCGTGGAGCTGATAGAGGGCGCGACCCCGAGGCTCAAGTCCCACATGGTAACGCGCGCCGGCGAGGGTCAGGTTATTGACCGCGCCCACGGAATGGTGTATTATAATCTTGCGGCGTCCTTTCAAAACCGCATTGCCGAGCCGCTTCTGGTAACGGCAGAATATGACGAAAAGCTCAAGGACATAGAGCTCACCACCCATGCCGGACAGGAGTGCGACATAGTCGTCAAGGGTCAGCTGCTGGTGCAAATCGGACGCTACACAGAGCTACTGGGCGAGGGCGACTGTATCTATTACGACAGCTCCACCCCCCACGGCATGATTGCCGCCGGCGGGCAGGCTGCGCAGTTTTACGCCATAGTCTTAGGCGGCGAGACCTTCAAGGCAACAGAGAAATATATTATCCAGCCGGACGAGCGCCCCGAGCGCGCCGAGGGCGGGAAGAAGGTCTACAGCGACTTTGTAGACCCCGTAGAGGACGAAAACGGCCATCTGCAATCCGTCAGCTTCCACAATGACAACGACTTCAACTTCGCCTTCGACGTTGTCGACGTCTTGGGACGTGAGCAGCCGTATAAGCTCGCGATGCTGCATATAGACCGCGAAAAAACCGCCCGCCGCTTCACCTTCCGCGAGATGAAGGACTATTCCTCACAGGCGGCAAACTACTTCAAATCCCTCGGCATCAAGCGCGGCGACAGAGTCATGCTGGTGCTCAAGCGCCACTATCAGTTCTGGTTCGCGGTTCTGGGTCTGCACAAGCTGGGCGCCGTCGCCATTCCCGCGACGAACCTGCTCCAAAAGCACGATTTTGAATACCGCTTCAACGCCGCCGGGGTCACGGCGCTGCTGTGCACAGCGGACGGCGACGCCGCGCATCAGGCGGAGCTTGCCGAGCCTAACTCCCCCACGCTGCGCACAAAAATCATTGTCGGCGCCAAACGTGAGGGCTGGCACGACTTTGACGAGCAGTTCAAGCTCTTCTCCCGCCGCTATATCCGCGAGGAGGACGCCCCCTGTGGCGAGGACCCCATGCTCATGTTCTTCACCTCCGGAACTACCGGCAACCCCAAAATGGCGGCGCACAACTATAAATACCCCCTCGGCCACTTCGTAACCGCCCACTATTGGCAGTGCGTCAACCCTGACGGCCTACACCTTACAATCTCGGACACCGGCTGGGCAAAGGCGATGTGGGGCAAGCTCTACGGCCAATGGCTCTGCGAGGCGGCGGTCTTCGTCTATGACTTCGACAAGTTCGACGCCGCAGACATACTCCCCATGTTTGCCGAGCACAAAATCACCACCTTCTGCTGCCCGCCCACCATGTACCGCATGATGATCCGCGACGACATCTCCAAATACGACCTTTCTAGCGTAGAGCGCGCGACGATAGCGGGCGAGGCTCTCAATCCCGAGGTCTTCCGCATCTTCCAAAAACTCACGGGGCTAAAAATCATGGAGGGCTTCGGCCAGTCCGAGACCACCGTCATGATCGGAAACCTTGTCGGCGGGGAACACAAGCTCGGCTCCATGGGCAAGCCCATTCCGAACTATGACGTCGCGCTCGTCGACCCGGACGGAAACCCCGTCGCCGTCGGCGAATCGGGCGAGGTCGTCATACGAACCGACAGGGAAAAGCCCCCCGGACTCTTCTGCGGCTACTATCTCGACGAGGAAAAGACCAACGAGGCCTGGCACGACGGAATGTATCACACCGGCGACGTCGCCTGGTGCGATGAGGACGGCTTCTATTGGTATGTCGGCCGCGTGGACGACGTTATAAAATCCTCCGGTTACCGTATCGGCCCCTTTGAGATCGAGAGCGTCATAATGGAGCTGCCCTATGTTCTCGAGTGCGGGGTCTCCGCCGAGCCGGACGAGATTCGCGGCCAGCTCGTCAAGGCTACAATCGTCCTCACCAAGGGCACCGTCGGCACCGAGGAGCTGAAAAAAGAGATCCAAAACTATGTCAAGAGCAACACCGCGCCCTATAAATACCCAAGAAAAATTGTTTTTCGCGACGAACTTCCTAAAACAACTAGTGGAAAAATAATAAGAAATAAACTATAATGAGATTTGAGACCATGAACCACAAACGCGTTACGCTCTTCGCCGGGCATTACGGCAGCGGAAAAACGAATATCGCCGTCAACTTCGCCCTGCGCCTGCGCGAGGGCGGCAGCCGCGTCACGCTGGCGGACCTCGACATAGTAAACCCCTATTTCCGCACCAAGGACAGCGAGGCGGAGCTGACTCAAGCGGGGGTAAAGCTAATCGTCTCCCGCTTTGCCGGGTCGAATGTAGACCTGCCCGCCATCCCCTCGGACGTCGCGGGAATCTTCGACAACCGCGAGAGCCTCGCTATTCTCGATATCGGCGGCGACGATCGGGGCGCACTCGCGCTCGGGCGCTATCGCGAGCGTATCCTCGAAGAAAACGACTTCGAGATGCTCCTCGTAGTCAACCGCTTCCGCCCGCTCACGCGCGACGGCAAGGACACTCTGTCGGTCATGCGTGAGATCGAGACCGCCGCCGGCGTGCCCTTCACGGCGATAGTAAACAACTCAAACCTCGGCGAGGACACGACTCCCGAACACGTACTCGGCTCCCTTTCCTACGCAGAGGAGCTTTCCAAAGCTACCGGGCTGCCGGTCAAATTCACCTCAATAAAGCGCAGTCTCTATCCCGCGCTGGAGGGGAAAATTCCTAATTTGTTCGCAATGGATCTTCAACATAAAATCATTTAGAGGAGGACTAATATGGCAAAGGTTACATTCCTGACAGACGTCTGCAAGGGCTGCGGACTCTGCGTTACCGCTTGCCCGAAAAAAATCATCCGGCTCTCACCGGATAAGCTCAACGCAAAGGGACACCACCCGGCGGAAATCACCGACGAGGAGAACTGCATAGCCTGCGCTTTCTGCGCCACGATGTGCCCGGACTGCGTCATAACAGTTGAGAAGGAGGGGAAGAAATGACAGAACCCGTACTCATGAAGGGCAACGAGGCGATTGCCGAGGCCGCGATTCTGGCAGGTTGCCGCCACTACTTAGGCTATCCCATCACGCCGCAGACTGAAATCGCCGCCTATATGGCAAAGCGTATGCCCAAGGTAGACGGCGTCTTCCTGCAGGCCGAGAGCGAAATCGCCGCAATCAACATGGTCATCGGCGTCGCCTCCACAGGCCGCCGTGTAATGACCAGCAGCTCCAGCCCCGGAGTCTCGCTCAAGAGCGAGGGCATCTCATATCTGGCAGGCTGCGACCTGCCCGCGCTTATCGTAAACGTCCAGCGCGGAGGCCCCGGCCTCGGCGGAATTCAGCCCTCACAGTCTGATTATTTTCAGGCGCTCAAGGGCGGAAGCCACGGCGACTATCGCAACATAGTTCTCGCGCCCGCCTCCGTCCAGGAGATGGCCGCACTCACGGTAAAGGGCTTTGATCTGGCGGATAAATACAGAATGGTCGCCATGATTCTCGCGGACGGCACCCTGGGTCAGATGATGGAGCCGGTCTCCATCTCCGAGCCGGAAGCCGCCTCAACCGAAAAGCCTTGGGCGCTCACCGGTACCGACTGCAAAAGAGCGCCGAACATCGTAAACTCGCTCTATCTCGAGCCGGACGCTCTGGAGCGCACGAACATCGAACGCTTCAAGAAATATGCCCTCGTCGAGGAAAACGAGGTTATGTACGAGGAATATCTGATGGACGACGCCGAGCTTTGCCTCGTCTCCTTCGGAATAACCTCCCGCATTGCGAAAAACGCCATTGTCGCCGCGCGTGAAATGGGCATAAAGGCCGGTATGATCCGTCCCATTACCCTCTGGCCATTTCCGAAGACCGCGCTGCTTGCCGCCGCCGACCAATGCCGTGCGTTCATCAGCGTCGAGTTGAACATGGGTCAGATGATAGAGGATGTGGAGCTTGCAATCCGCTGCAAGAAGCCCGTTTTCCTCTGCAACCGCACCGGCGGCATGATCCCGACCCCGGAGGATGTTCTGGCGAAAATCAAAGAAGTTAATAAAATAGGAGGTGCGCAGGCATGATTGTTTTTCAAAAACCAAAATCCCTCACGGACGTCACGCTGCACTATTGTCCGGGCTGCACCCACGGCATAATTCACCGCCTCGTCGCCGAGGCTATTGACGAGCTGGGCATTCAGGGCAAGACCATCGGCGTCGCGCCGGTCGGCTGCGCGGTCAGGGCTTATGACTATTTTGACGTCGACATGGCTCAGGCCGCCCACGGCAGAGCCCCCGCCGTCGCGACCGGCATAAAGCGCGCCGACCCGAGCAAAATCGTCTTCACCTATCAGGGCGACGGCGACCTCGCCGCAATCGGCACCGCCGAAACGGTTCACTCCGCCGCGCGCCGCGAGAACATAACGGTAATCTTCGTCAACAACGCAATTTACGGCATGACCGGCGGCCAGATGGCGCCGACGACACTGCCGGGTCAGATCACCCAGACCTCGCCCTATGGCCGCGACGTCGCCGCCGTCGGCTACCCGATGAAGGTCTGCGAGCTCTTGCAAAACGTAGACGGCGCTGCCTATCTCGAGCGCGTCGCCGTCAATAACGTAAAGAACGTCAAAGCCGCGAAAAAGGCGATTTTAAAGGCCTTCAAAAATCAGGTGGACGGCGTGGGCTTCTCGCTGATTGAGGTGGTCTCCACCTGCCCGACAAACTGGGGTCTCTCCCCCGTAAAGGCCCTCGGCTGGCTGGAGGAGAATATGCTCCCCTATTATCCCCTCGGCGTGTATAAGGACATAACCGCAAAGGAGGAGTCAAAATGAAAGGCACAAACAACATCCTTCTGGCGGGCTTCGGCGGACAGGGCATCCTCTTCGCGGGCAAGTTTTTAGCGTATATGGGACTGCTCTCCGGCAAAAATGTCAGCTGGCTGCCCTCTTACGGACCCGAAATGCGCGGCGGCACCGCCAACTGCAGCGTAATAATCAGCGACGATCCCGTCGGCTCCCCGATAGTAAGCCGCCCGGATACGCTAATCGTCATGAACCTGCCGTCTCTGGATAAATATGAGGACGCCGTCGTCCCCGGCGGGAAGATTTTCGTAGACAGCACCCTCATCACGCGCAAGGTGCGCCGCACGGACGTCGAGGTGCACTATATCCCATCCACGAAGCTTGCAGACGAAAACGAAATGGGCACTCTGGCGAATATGATAATCACCGGGAAAATGGTCAAGGAGGTCGGCGGCTTTGAGCTGGGCGATATCGACAAGACGATTGACAAAATCGTCTCCGCCCGCCGCGAAAACCTAAAAACTATCAACAGAAAAGCAATAGACCTCGGCTTTAGCTACGCCGAGTAAAGGAGAACACAAAAATGGAAGCAATCACAATCACTAGGACCGCAAGCCCCAAGGAAAAACCCGATTTTTCCACCCTCGGCTTCGGCAAGCACTTCTCCGACCATATGTTCCTCATGAACTATGAGACGGGACGCGGTTGGTTTAACCCCCGCATCGTCCCCTACGGACCCTTTCAGCTCGAGCCGTCTAGCATGGTGTTCCACTATGCTCAGGAAATTTTCGAGGGGCTGAAGGCCTATCGCACGAAGGACGGCACAATTCAGCTCTTCCGCCCGGAGGAGAACTTCAAGCGCATGAATAAGTCCGCCGAGCGTATGTGCATCCCCCAGCTCGACGTCGATTTCTGCGTCGAGGCTACAAAGGCTCTCGTGTCCGTCGACCGCGACTGGGTGCCCGATCTGGAGGCTACGAGCCTCTATATCCGCCCCTTCATAATCGCGACGGACGCCGCCGTCGGCGTGCACGCCAGCCATACCTATCTCTTCTGCATCATTCTCAGTCCCTCCGGTTGCTACTATCCCGAGGGTCTAAACCCCGTCAAGATCATCATTGAGGACGAGGACGTCCGCGCCGTAAAGGGCGGCACGGGCTTTACAAAGTGCGGCGGAAACTACGCCGGATCCCTGCGCGCCGGAGAGCGCGCCGCCGCAAAGGGCTATTCCCAGGTGCTCTGGCTTGACGGCGTCGAGCGCAAATATATCGAGGAAGTCGGCGCGATGAACATCATGTTCAAGATTGACGGCACAGTCATCACCCCCGCCCTCCTGGGCAGCGTTCTGCCCGGCATCACGCGTAAATCCGTTCTGGAAATCGTCAGGGAATGGGGCATTCCCCTCGAGGAGCGCGCGCTGAGCGTGGATGAGCTGCTTGCCGCGCTCAAAGCCGGCAAGGTCGAAGAGGTCTGGGGCACCGGCACCGCCGCGGTCGTCTCTCCCGTGGGCGAAATCTCCTACAAGGGCGAGAAATATCAAATAGCCGACGGCGGCATCGGGCAGCTCACCCAGAAGCTCTATGACGAGCTGACCGCCGTCCAGTGGGGCGACAAGCCCGACACCAGAAACTGGATTATCCCAATTGATAATTAACAATTGACAATTGAGAATGAATGTATCGCTTCGCGATGATTAAAAAAGGGCTGCTCGGCATTTGAGCAGCCCTTTCTCTCGTCCTGCGCCCGTGGCGCAGAGTATAATGTGTCGCCTTTGGAGACTCAATTAATTGTCAATTGTCAATTCTCAATTATCAATTATCAATTATCAATTATCAATTATCAATTATATCAGAGTCTCTTCCAGCGGTACTCTCTGCAAATGTCTGGGCGACGGAGCCGCATCCTCGGCGGGATAGCCTAGGGGCAGTATCGCCACCGGGATGATGTTATCCGGCAGCTTAAAGACCTCTCTTGTTTTCGCCGGATCAAAAAACATCACCCAGCAGGTTCCCAGCCCCAGATCATGCGCCGCATACATCAGCTGCGTGGTGACGATGCTGGCGTCCACCTCGCCGCTCGGCGCCCCGTCGAAATCGCGCTTCCAGCAGACGTCCTTGTCATAGCAGATGATAAGCGCCGCCGGCGCGCCGAAGCGGCACACTGTGCACTGATCGAGCTTTTTCAGCTCCTCCGGCTCGGTGATAACCTTAATGCGCTGCGGCTGACTGTTGTGCGCCGTGGGCGAGACCGCGCCGGTCTCGAGAATTTGCCTTAAAATCTCCGGCTCAACCGGCTTGTCGCTGTATTTACGCACCGAATACCGATCCCGCGCCAGCTGAATAAATGATTTGCTCATAAAAAACTCTCCTTTGTCATATTAGTTCTATTGCTGTGTTGTTGGTATAGTTTACCACTCTAAAGGCAGAAATTCAACCGTCTTTTGCAGAATTATCAGATCATTAAATAACATAGTCGGCGTTATTAAGCCTGTTCAACAAACTGCGCTCTATGGAAAGTATGTCATTTCTGTTTGTCAGTTGCCCCTTGCGAACCAAATTCAAATAAGTCATTGCTTTGCTATAAATCACATCTATCAGCGAGTTGGTTCTTACAATATATGGAGTTGACCCAATATAGTATGAGTGAAGTATGTAATCTTCAGTAACGGGAAACATGTCAGAAATATTGAAAACGCGTTCAACATTGGCTATTAAGCCTATGTGATAGTAAATGCAGTTACCAACGCCGCGCTTGGTTTCAATCTTTTCGATCTTTCCCTTATATTTTTCAACTTGTGAACTCAGTGGAATCATCCAATATAAGCCGCTTAAGTACAATGCATAGAAATGCGGGCGGTTCTCTGCTTTATTCCATGACCAGTATTCCGACGGAAAATCACTAAAAAACTGATCCTTGATTATGTATAGTCCATGCTCCCGCGGCTTGTCCATCTCGATATTCCCCTCATAAAACAAGCCCCTCAAAACGAGGAGCTTGCATTTTTCAAGCCTGACACTTATACCCCGCACGCAGGCAAGCGGCCGTCGTTAGCAAGTTGCACTTTTATAAGTCGCTGGCAACAGGCGGCAGTTTCGAACCTCAAAGGATAAATTAAAAACTAATCTCCCCTTGTGCAATTCTCATTGCACAATTATTATATGCCAAAACCTTACCTTTGTAAACTGTCAATTTTGAACAAAACTGTAGAGTAATATTATCAATAACGTTTTTTCAGCGACCTGTGCGGTGAAAAAACTCCTTATCCCCGTATCCCGCAAAAAGTTGGTAGCGAGCCCAAGCCGTCGCGAGGGCGTTTACAACCGAGCAGGCGACGCGAGCGTGACTTTTTGCGGAAAGGAGGAGCGACGGAATGAGCGAGCGACGGCGTTTTTATAAATAAAAACGTCGTCGCGAACAATATGCAGTCCGCGACGACGTGGCAGGGGTTGAAGGGATCGAACCCTCGGCCTACGGTTTTGGAGACCGCCGCTCTACCAGCTGAGCTAAACCCCTGTATAATACTAATCACAAAGTCCCGTCCGACTCTCGCCGCCCCGAACTCCGCTTTGGTATTGTAACACCAAAAATCTCGCATTGCAACAGTTTTTTTACCGGGGGGCTTGGATTCGCCGCTTCCCACTAAAGTGCTCGCGCGTCAGCCTTGCCACGACGCCACTCAGAGCCAAAACCGCAACGAGATTCGGAATCGCCATCAGCCCGTTAAGCGTGTCGGAAATCGCCCAGACCAGCTCGAGGCGCATCGTCGCCCCGGCGATAACCGCCAGCACGAACACTATCTGATATATCTTTATGCTCCGGCTGCCGAAAATAAATTCGCAGCAGCGCGTGCCATATAGCCCCCAGCTGAGAATCGTCGCCAGCGCAAAGAGTGTAATCCCGACCGCGATAATCAGCCCACCCGCGCGATTGCCGAAAACCGAGGCAAAGGACGCCGCGTTGAGCGCGGTCGTGGCAAGCTCGCCGTTGCCATAGGGAATAACAACGCCGCTCGTGAGCAGTGCCAGCGCCGTCATGGTACACAGGACAATCGTGTCCATGAACACCTCAAAAATCCCATACAGCCCCTGCTTTACGGGGTCCCTTTCGCTCGACGCCGCGTGCGCGATGGGCGCGCTTCCAAGACCGGCCTCGTTGGAGAAAATCCCGCGCTTGACCCCCCAGGCGGCACTCGTCATAAGCGTTATCCCGACCCCGCCCCCGACGGCGGCCTCCGGCCTAAACGCGCCCTCAAAAATCATCGCGAAGGCCTCGCCCATACGATCAAAATTCATGACGCAAACCATCAGCGTCGCCAAAATAAACGCCACCGCCATGAACGGCACGAGCGCCCCTGCGACCGCGCCCAGCCGCTTGATTCCGCCCAGCAGCGTCAGCGCGGTTATCGCAGCGACAGTGAGCCCCACGACCCAGCCGACCGTCGCCGAGAGCGAAAAATCGGCTCTGAACGTCCGGATAACGTGGCTCACGGAGCTTGTGATGGCGCCCACCTGAACCGCGTTTCCGATGCCGAGCGCCGCTAAAGCGCCGAAAAAGCTAAACGCCAGAGCCAGAGGTCTCCAGCTCTTGCCCAGACCCTTCACAATGTAATACATCGGCCCGCCGACCCAGTCGCCGGAGCTGTTGCGCTCGCGATATTTCACCGCCAGAACTACCTCGGCATATTTGGTGCACATCCCGATCAACGCCGTGACCCAGAGCCAAAAAACCGCCCCCGGTCCCCCGAGCACGATAGCCGCCGTGACTCCGGCGATGTTGCCCGTACCCACGGTCGCCGCAAGCGCCGTCGAAACCGCCTGAAGCGGCGTCACCTCTCCGCTTCCGGCAGCGTTTTTTTTGAACATCTTCCCCAGAGTGTTGCGCATGGCATAGCCGAAGTGCCGCAGCTGCACAAAGCCGGTGCGCCAGCTCAAATACAGCCCCGCGCCCGTGATAAACGCCATCATGACAGGACCCCACACAAGGGAGCCTATCGCCTCATTGACCGTCTCAATTAGTTTCATAAAATTTACCTACAATCTTTCCGCACATTAGCGGGAACTTTTGCCTGAAACGCTCGTCAAAACAAGCAGCAGTAAGGCGGCTGCAAAACGAGGCAGTTAAAATTTTCCGCTTTTTATTGCAAATACATATTTTAGTTACAACTTGTTTTTATTTTTAGTGTATACTAAAAAAGCCGTGGACATTCCTAAGGAACCTCTGGTATAATTAGCTTTGGCGCGGCATTTCCAAGAAAGGTAATATTTACTATGAAAAAAATTATTTCTGTTCTTCTTGTACTCACGATTCTCCTGTCCTTCGGCACGGCCTTTGCCGCCGATGCGGGCGACTCTCGCGCCGTAGTAGGCGCCGACCTGACGGACGAACAGGTCTCGACGGTCTATAACACCTTCGGTGTCAGGCGCGGCGACGTCGCCGAGCTGAAGGTCACAAACGCCGAGGAACGCTCATATCTCGACGGTCTGGTGGACAACTCCGTTATCGGCTCGCGCAGCATCTCCTGCGTGTATGTAGAGCTTCTGCCCGCCGGCGACGGTATGAAGATTGAAGTCTCGAACATCACCTGGTGCACCAAGGAAATGTATATCAACGCCCTCGCAACCGCCGGTATAACGGACGCTAAGCTCATCATCACCGCGCCCTTCGGCGTCTCGGGCACCGCCGCGCTGACGGGAGTTTACAAGGCCTATGAGGACCTAACCGGCGAGAAAATCAGCGAGGAGGCGAAGATGACCAGCACCGAGGAGCTGGTTATAACCGCCGAGATGGCCGACGAAATCGGCGCGATTGACGCGACGAAAATCGTAAACGAGCTGAAAAAAATCCTCGCCGAAACGGTCAACATGACCGACGACGAGGTTCGCGCGGAAATTAGGCGCATAGCAAGCGAGCTCAATGTCTCCATCGGCGACACTATCGTGAATCAGCTGGTTAAGCTCTGCCGCTCGCTGGAGGGTCTGGACGACGCCGAGCTCGAAGCGCGGGTTGAAGAGGCTCAAAAGACAATTCAAAACCTCGCTAAGGCTCAAACCACGCTGACAAAAATCGGCGAAGCCGTCACCGGCTTCTTCAAATCCATCGGAGATTTCTTCGCAAATTTATTTGGTGGCAAGAAGGATTAAAAAAAGCCCCTTCGGGGGCTTTTTTTAAAGATAATAGATAATAAATAAAAAATAATAAATCGTCAAAGTTGACATAATATAAATATTCAAAAAAATCAA
This sequence comes from Oscillospiraceae bacterium, assembly GCA_031262405.1. Lineage (GTDB taxonomy): Bacteria > Bacillota > Clostridia > Oscillospirales > Oscillospiraceae > UBA2658. The sequence continues at coordinate 29,034 of JAISHS010000029.1, forward strand.
ACTTAATATTTTTGAAATATCATTTCTCTTTTTTTTGTAACATCTATTTGGTATTCTAAGGATGCAAGAGACAGTTTGATCTTTTTCGTTTTCTCCTCATCCCTAAACAAATAGGCAAGCGGCTTGTCGCACCGCTTGCCTATTTCGTTTGTGGGGTGGCTTTTTATTATGTCGCGCTGTGCGCGGCTCTTTAACTATTATTTATTATTTTTTATTTATTATCTTGAAGATTTAAAGAAATTGCCTCCTGCAATTTCTTTAAATCTTCAAACGCCTCCGGTCTGCGGCGGGGGTCGCGCAGAAGCGCCGCTGGGTGATACATCGCCATTATCTTCACGCCATCGCGCTCGGTCCACTGCCCGTGCTCGACCGAGATTTTAAACGTCGGACTGATGAAGCTCATCGCCGCGATTCGCCCCAGACAGACGATAATCTTCGGCGAGACAAGCCTTATCTGCTCCCTCAGCCAGGGCAGGCAGGCCTCCTTCTCCGGCTCTAAGGGGTCGCGGTTCTTCGGCGGGCGGCATTTGACCATATTCGCAATATAAATCTTACTCCGGTCAAGCTCAATAAGCGAGAGCATATCGTCCAGCAGCTTGCCCGCCCGCCCGACGAAGGGCTCCCCCTTCAAATCCTCGGTCTCGCCCGGACCCTCGCCGATGAACATCACATCGGCGTTTTCATTTCCCACGCCGAACACAACATTTGTCCGCGTCTCGCACAGCGCACAGCGGCTGCAGCGGGCGCACTCCTCTTTAAGCGTCGTCCAATCCATAGCTCTACCCATCTTTCGTATTTCTTAATTCTCAACTGTCAATTCTCAATTTTCAACCGGCTTCGGTCTCTGCAAATGTACGCTGATTCTCGTGCCCACGTCCTCGAGACTCGCCACGTCAAAATAGCCCCCGTGCCTCTCGACAATCCAGCGCGCGATAGAGAGCCCCAGCCCGCTGCCGCCGGTGGAGCCGCGCGCGGAGTCGGCACGGTAAAAGCGCTCAAAGATATGCGGAAGACTCTCCGGGCTTATCCCGATGCCGCTGTCCTGAATAACGGCAACCGGCGCGCCGGAGGCGTCCGTCATCGCGCGCAGGGAAATCTCCCCGCCCTCGGGGGTATACTTCGCGGCGTTGTCCGCCAAAATCCTTATCGCCTGCTTGAGCATCGCGAGGTCGCCGTTTACCTCGACGGGCGAAGACTCCTTGAAGGTCCAAACGTGCTTGGGGTCTATCATCACCGACTCCTCATAGACCTCCCGCAGCAGCTGCGTCAGGGAAATCGGCTCAAGCGTCAGCTTCGTTCTGCCGCTGTCCCCGCGCGCTAAGAAGAGCAGCTGCTCAACAAGCGTATTCATGTGCTCCGTCTCTGCCTTGAGCGCGACGATGGATTCGTCTAAAATCTTCTCGTCGTCCTTGCCCCAGCGGGCGAGCAGATCGGTGTAGCCCTTCATAACGGCGATTGGCGTGCGCAACTCGTGCGAAGCATCCGAAACGAAGCGCGTCTGCTGGCTATAGCTGTCGCGGGTTCGTGCGAGAAGCCCGTTAATGGCGTCCTCAATTCCGCGCAGCTCACCGTCCCCGGTGTGCAGCGCGGCGTCGGGCGAGACCCCGCTCATGCTCTCAATCGCGCTCTCAAGGCCGTGGAGCTTCTCCGCACCGCCATTGGCCGCGTGAATCGCGCTCTCGTCGGACAGCTCTAAGGCTCGCCGCGCCATTTTATATAGCGGATCGAGCTGCCGCCGTATCTTAAGGCTCGCTCCGGCTCGGGACATAAGCTCAATCAGCCCGTGCAGCAGCCCCAGCATCACGATGGCAAGGATAAGAAAATAAAACTCCTCAGAAGCGTTTACGACGTGAGGAGCCTTGCCCAGCGCCGTCGCAGTGTAGGTCAAATCGGGCAGAAATATATCCCCGCGGGAAAAGCTAAAGCTCCTGCCCACCCCGTTCCAAAAGGTAAAGATATTATAGTTGCCCAAATAGGCCGCGTCGTTAATATAGAAAAAGCCCCAAATCGCAAGCGCCAGCGCAAAGAGTCCGGAGAAAAACAGCGCCGCTTTCACGGTTTTAAGCTGCGAGTCCCTCAGACGGGTGGTTACGGAGGCAGCCCCGCGGGTATTATCATTTTTATTCATATATTCTCAATCCTTCAGGACATATCCCACGCCGCGCACGGTGTGGATCAGCTCGACGCCGTAGACGTCGTCAAGCTTGCTCCGGAGATATCGCACATATACGTCCACGACATTCGTCTCGCCCATATAGTCATAGCCCCAGACCTTCTCGATAAAGCTGTCCCGCGTGAGGACGATATTCTTGTTTAGCAGCAGCGTCTCGAGCATATCAAACTCGCGCTTCGTGAGATCGAGCACATGCCCGTCATAGGCCGCCGTGCGCGCGGCGGAGCTGAGCGTGAGCTTTCCGCAGGAGAGAAGCTTCTCCCCGTCTCCTGCTTCCCCCTGCGCCTTTTTGCGCAGGGTTACGCGGATTCTCGCCAACAGCTCCTCTATTGCAAAGGGCTTCGTGACATAGTCGTCCGCGCCCATATCCAGCCCCGAGACCTTGTCCATAACGGCGTCTCGGGCGGTGAGCATAATAACCGGCACGTCAGAGCTCTTGCGCAGCCTCCGAATGACCTCCAGCCCGCTTAAGCCGGGGAGCATGACGTCAAGCAAAATAATATCAAAGCCCCCGTCGAGCGCCTTCTCCAGCCCCTCGCGCCCGTCACCGGTCTTCGTCACCACATAGCCCTCGTGCTCCAGCTCAAGCTCCAAAAACCGCGCTATGCGCTCCTCATCTTCAACTATCAAAACCTTAGTCGCCATAAAATTTTCCTCAGATTACGACTTATTGACACTGAGTCTGTCAGTGTCAATAAATCTCATTATTTCAATCATGCCTCAGCCTCAGCACGTCCGCACTTATTCGCTCTTACTCTCACCGGCACTCTTTACTTCCTTTTTAATGCTGTCGGCAACATCGGTCGCCTTGCCCATCACGTTGTTAATTTTGTCCTTCCCGAGATCGGGTCCCGAAAAGCGATAGCGCACGCCGAAGAAGAGGCTGACCACCATCAGCGCCAGCACCGTCCCCACGCTGATGAGCAGCAGAATCACGAACACCGTAACCGGCAGCGCAACTATGAGATTGCCCTCCTTGTTATAGAGCTCAAGGTTGTTGTGGTTGCCCTTGTCGAAAACGCCGCGCAGCCATTCCAGAACGCCGACCGTGGTCTTCTTATACTCCTCGTTCCTCTCGCTCTTCTGCTTCTGAGCGCCGCCGCTTCCGCCGCCAGACGCTGTGTACTCATATGAGTACTCAAAGCTTTTCTCGTTCTGCGCGCGGGTCGAAAAATTCGCACCTGAACGCACCTTGCCCTCGGTCTCAAGATTGATAAGCGCGTCGAGAATGTCCCAGTCGGCCTTCTCGAGCGCAGCTTTTGCCTCGGTATAGCTCAGCCCCGTCTTCTCGACCAGCTTTTCAACAAGCTCTAAATTATCTTTCATTTTTTTATCCTCCTAGTTTTTCTTAGGGAAGCTCAGCTCCCCTTGCTGTGGCCTTATACTACCGCCCCAGCATTAAAACGTAAGGGGTGATTTGATTAGAAACACATTAAATAAAAATAAGAAACCTCGTAGAGCTTCGCGCGAAGCGCGAAAAAGATATATCAGGATAGAAACTCGAATAATTGTTGCTGAAAATCTTCAGCTTCTTCATAGGCGGCATGACCAAGTCCTTCATAGATGAGCGTTTCAGAATTTTCTATTGCTTCTGCCAACTCCGGTGCGGCGTCAGAGCCCACAATATGATCCCGGGAACCGCCTACTATGAGTACCGGACACGAAATTTTGTCCAGCTCCGCATATGCATCGTGTTTGAGACAGGCTTCCGCCTGTACCAGAAAGCGATGAAAATTCTTGGGCTTACCCACCCGCCCCAAGAATGATAAGAAAAACTTATTTCTTTTCAAATACTTATCAGAATATGATTTTATCGTCATATCCATCATCAAGCCATGGTAATCACCACGGCTGGCCATTTTCATCCAATTGCCAATCACGGACTGTATAGTTTCATTCTGTTTTGCCAAAGTCACTGTCAGCACAAGCTTTTCCACTTTGTCCGGATAGTCAATGGCAAGATACTGCGCTATCATTCCTCCCTGTGATACCCCAAAAACACTAGCCTTGTGAATGCCAAGCGCCTCCATTGCTTCGGCTAAATCTCCGGCCATATCTCTGGTAGAATATCCATCGGGCACATCGTTTTTTCTGCTGAATCCAAATACTCTATAGTCCTTTACAAACCGTCGATAAGCCCATGCTAATGGTATAGCCATGCCCTTGACAGTTTTAACCCCATCTCCAAGCCCGGGAATCAAGATGAGAAGCTTTTCCCCTTTTCCGAAAGCTATGTAATCCGTAGTCGTATCACCTGTAATAATTAGACCATTTTTCGCATTCCGGAACATATGATACCTCGTAGAGCTTCGCGCGAAGCGCGAAAAAGATTTAAATCGTTTTTTTCAGCGGCGTGTACGGTGAAAAAAACTCTTCTCAGACCGCGAGTCGCCTTAATCAAATCCGAACAAATCCTGATTTGTTCGGAGAGGACGAACAGCGAAATGAGCGAGCTTTCGCGCTTTCTCTTGCGCGTAAGCGAGGGATATGTAGCTTGTGAGGACGAAGGCACGTGGCGGTCTGCATTAAACTAAAGCGCATTGCGTCTCTTGCAATGCGCTTTAACTCAGTGGAAGTTATGTGCCTTTTCCAGCACCATGTCCTTGACCTTCATGAGCCGAACCTTACTCGAGCGGTCGTTCTCCTCAAGCTTCATGGAGATATACTTGATGTTCTCCTGAGCCTCCGGAATCATAACGTGCTCGAGCGCATTCACGCGGCGGCGCGTGCGCTCAATCTCCTGAGAGAGCAGCTGCATGGTCTTTTCCACCTGCGCCAGCTCCAGCATATCACTGAACACACGCGAGAGCGCGGCAATAGCGTCGTCCAGCTCGCCCGTGGTCTGCACAAAGCCATAGGGAAAGATGTCCCCGGCGTCGGCGGTCTTGGTCTTAAATTCATATTCCGGCACAGAGACGCTCATGACGTTTTTATACTCCAGAGCCAGCTCAACGCTCTGTCGGGGGTATAAAATCGCCTGCTCCAGCATCTCGGGACTCATCGCGGCGGACGCCATACCGAGCGCGGTGAAGGCCTCGGTCAGCCCCGCCTCAACGGCGTCGCGCAGAACCTGATTGCGCTTTACTATTTCCAAAAAACGGCGCATCAGCTCATCGCGCTTGTCCTTGAGGAGCTTATGCCCGCGCAGCGCGGTCTTAAGCCGCTGCTTCTGCTGGTTGAGCACCATTCTGGTGGCGGTAATTCCTGTACTTGGCATATCGTCTACTCCGCTTTGGCGTTTTTAGGCAGATACTTCTCAATATACTGCGGGCGCACGCGCTTCAGCTCGCTCGTCGGAAGCAGGCTCAGCAGCTCCCAGCCGATGGTCAGCGTCTCCTCAATCGAGCGGTCAATCTCATTGCTCTGGTTGATATATCGCTTGTCAAATTCGTCCGCAAACTTGGCATAGAGCTTGTCGAGGTCCGTCAGCGCCGCCTCGCCCAAAATCGTCATCAGCTCCTTGGCGTCCTTGCCGCGCGCATAGGCGGCAAAAAGCTGGTTCATGGTGTCGGAGTGGTCCTCGCGCGTCTTTCCCTTGCCGACGCCCTTGTCCTTGAGCCTGCTCAGACTCGGCAGAACGTCCACCGGGGGCGAAATGCCCCTGCGGTGCAGCTCACGCGAGAGTATAATCTGTCCCTCGGTGATGTACCCCGTGAGATCGGGAATCGGGTGGGTCTTGTCGTCCTCGGGCATGGTCAGAATCGGCACCATCGTGATGGAGCCCTCCTTGCCGATACGCCGTCCGGCGCGCTCATACATGGTCGCAAGGTCAGTATAGAGATAGCCCGGATAGCCGCGCCGCCCCGGAACCTCCTTCTTCGCCGCGGAAATCTCGCGCAGAGCCTCGGCGTAGTTGGTGATGTCCGTCAAAATAACAAGCACGTGCATATCCTTCTCAAAGGCGAGATACTCCGCCGCCGTCAGCGCCATGCGCGGCGTGGCTATGCGCTCAACCGCCGGGTCGTTGGCGAGATTGGCAAAGATAACCGCCCTGTCGATAGCGCCCGTGCGCCTAAACTCCTGCACGAAATACTCCGATTCCTCAAAGGTAATGCCGATTGCCGCAAAGACAACGGCAAAGTTCGAGTTCTCATCCAGAACCTTCGCCTGCCGCGCCAGCTGCGCCGCGAGAGCCGCGTGCGGCAGACCCGAGCCGGAGAAAATCGGAAGCTTCTGCCCGCGCACCAGCGTATTGAGCCCGTCGATTGTAGAGACCCCCGTCTGAATAAACTCATTCGGATAGTCCCGCGCCGCCGGATTCATCGGCAGCCCGTTTATGTCAAGGTGAGCCTCCGCCAGAATATCGGGGCCGCCGTCAATGGGCTTGCCCATGCCGTCAAAGACCCGGCCCAGCATATCCTCAGACACGCCCAGCTCAAGACTGTGCCCCAAAAAGCGCACGCGGCTCTCCTTGAGGTTAATGCCCGCCGCACTCTCAAACAGCTGCAAAACAGCTGTGCCGCCGTCGACCTCAAGCACCTTGCAGCGGCGAATCTCCCCGTTCGGGAGCTGAATCTCCGCCAGCTCGTCATAGGTCACGCCCTCAACCTGCGAAACCATCATGAGAGGACTGGCAATCTCCCTGATTGTCTTATACTCTTTAATCATGGGCGCCTCCCTTGGCGAAAAGCTCCCGCTTTAACGCCTCGTATATGCTCTTATACTCTTCCTTCCAGTTCTCCTCGGGGGCGGTCTTCGCACGACCAATGCGCTCGAGTGCCGGAATCTCAAACAGATCTCCCGCCTCCGCTCCGGCGGCAAGCGCCTGCCTTCCGAGCACGTCATATTCCAAAATAATGTGCAGCAGCAGTGCCTGACGCTCATAGGTGGAATAGCTGTCCGCATCCACAAAGGCGTTCTGCTGTAAAAAGTCCTCGCGCAGCATCCTCGCCGTCTGTAGCGTAAGCCTGTCGGAGGCAGACAGCGAATCCTGCCCGACTAGCTTCACAATCTCCTGCAGACTCGACTCCTCCTGCAAAATGCTCATCATCTTCTCACGGTTTTTAAGGAACTGCTCGCCCAGCTTCTCGTTATACCAGCCTCTCAGGTTGTCAATATAGAGCGAATAGCTCGTCAGCCAGTTTATCGCCGGGAAATGTCTGGCATAGGCAAGCGACGCATCCAGACCCCAGAACACCTTTACAATACGCATCGTCGCCTGTGAAACGGGCTCCGAGGTGTCGCCGCCCGGAGGCGAAACCGCGCCGATAGCCGTCAGAGAGCCGCTGCGCTCGTCGGCGCCGAGACACTCGACAACGCCCGCGCGCTCATAAAACTGCGCCAGTCTGCTTGAGAGATAGGCGGGATACCCCTCCTCGCCGGGCATCTCCTCCAAGCGTCCGCTCATCTCGCGAAGAGCCTCCGCCCAGCGGCTCGTGGAGTCGGCGATAACCGCCACGTCATAGCCCATGTCGCGGAAATACTCCGCAATCGTAATACCCGTATAAATCGAAGCCTCGCGCGCCGCGACCGGCATATCGGAGGTGTTCGCGATAAGAACCGTCCGCTGCATGAGTGCCTCGCCGTTGCGCGGGTCCTTCAGCTCCGGGAACTCCATCAAAACGTCCGTCATCTCATTGCCGCGCTCGCCGCAGCCGATATAGACCACGATGTCCACGTCCGACCACTTGGCAAGCTGGTGCTGAACAACGGTCTTACCGCTGCCGAAGGGCCCCGGGACCGCCGCCGTGCCGCCCTTGGCAAGCGGGAACAGCGTGTCGATAACTCGCTGACCGCTGTTGAGCGGACGGCTCGGAACATATTTCTTGTCGTAGGGGCGATTCACACGCACCGGCCACTTCTGCATAAGCGTCAGCGTGTGATTGCTCCCCTTGCCGTCGCGAATGAGGCAAACCGTGTCCTCGACTGTATAGCTACCCTCCTGAATGGAGACGACCGTTCCCGAGACCCCGGGGGGAACGAGAATCTTATGCGTGAGCGCGCCCGTCTCCTCGACCGTGCCGATAATGTCGCCGGGTTGCACAGCGTCCCCGGCCTTGACCGTCGGCTCGAAGTTCCAAATCTTCTCACGGTTGAGCGCCGGAATAT
>JAISHS010000010.1 GCA_031262405.1 Oscillospiraceae bacterium
GAGCGCATCCAGCTAAAAACTGGAGAAGCACCGCTGGCGCGACGCCTCTCCATCTAATTTCATATTCCCTACTTCGGGTTCCCCTTTTGTGCATGTCCGCTATATCTGGTGCGGTACACAAAGAAACGTCCCCCTTGTAAATCCCCCAAAGAAGGAGCCCAATGACGCTTCGCTCTGTTGGAGCGCGCCGCTCGCAGGCTCGCGGTCGTAGCCCGCTCCTTTACTTCGTAACAGTCGCTACTGCTGCGGGTACGCGCTGGGACGGGGGCTTCCTCGTCCTTCGTCCCTGCTCGTGACCACCAGTCCCGGTAGCCAGGGTTCCAAGGGGCTGGCTTGAAGCCCCTTTGCCGGTGGGGGGGCTTGGGGGCGCTTCGGAAAGCCCCCAATCGTTTTTCTCTTTCAGGCGTTACCCGGTTTCTCTTTTTGCGACTCAAAAAGAGAAATGGGGTAACATCTTCCAGCGTGGGTTCCACGCAATCACGCTGCGTTGTAACGCGAGATTTATAGGAGGATAAGTGTGTGGGATTCTGGATTTTCATGTTGATCTGTGATCTGATTACGCCGGTGATTATGCTTGTGTTCGGGCAGAGGTTTATAAAACACCCGCCGCGTGACGTCAATGCGGTATACGGCTACAGGACGGCGCGGTCTATGAAGAGCAAGGCCGCCTGGGATTTTGCGCATCACTGCATAGGCAGGCTCTGGCGCGTGCTGGGACTCATACTCTTGCCGCTGACCTGCGTAGGTGTGCTCCTTTGTCTCGGTAAAGACGTAAAAACGGTTGGAATCTACGGCTCGGTGATTCTCGGGGTACAGATGGCGGTTATGATCGGCTCGATTTGCCCGGTTGAAAAGGCGTTGAAAGAGAACTTCAATCAATTCGGCAGACGAAAGAAGTAATACCAATTTCTGCATTAAAAAACCGCCCGAGGGCGGTTTTTTAATTAGTCCTTTAACCCCTGTGCCTGGCGCTCTTTGAGCGCCTCCTTGCGGGAGAGGTTCACGCGGCCGCGGTCGTCGATCTCGAGCACCTTGACCCAGGTGGAGTCGCCGATATTGAGAACATCCTCGACCTTTTCGGTGCGCTTGAACTCTAAGTCCTTGATGTGGCACATTCCGTCGCTGCCGGGGGCAAGCTCGATAAACGCGCCGATGGGGATTATGCGCACGCACTTGCCGTAATACAGCTTGCCGACCTCGGGTACGAACACGATGCCGTCGATAATTTCCTTCGCCTTGCGGCAGGCGGCCATGTCCTCGTGCGCGATATAGATGCTGCCGTCGTCCTCGATGTCGATTTTGCAGCCGGTGTCCGCGCAGATCTTCTGGATGACCTTGCCGCCGGTGCCGATGACTTCGCGGATTTTGTCCGGATTGATGTGCATGGTGATCATCTTCGGCGCTGTCGGCGCAAGCTCAGCTCTCGGCTCGGAGATGCAGGGGAGCATTACCTCGTCGAGGATTTGCAGTCTTGCCTCGCGGGTGATGTCCAGCGCGTTTTTGATTATTGCGTGGGAGAGACCGTCGTTCTTGAGATCCATCTGAATGGCGGTAATGCCGGCCTTAGTTCCGGCGACCTTAAAGTCCATCTCGCCGTGGAAATCCTCGACGCCTTGAATGTCGATGAAGGTGGTGAAGCCGCCCTCGTCGTCCTGAATGAGTCCGCAGGAGATGCCCGCGACGGGAGCCTTAATCGGCACACCGGCGTCCATCAGCGCGAGAGTTGAGGCGCAGATGCTGCCTTGAGAGGTGGAGCCGTTTGAGGAGAGAACCTCGGAAACGAGTCGGATTGTATAGGGGAAGTCGTCCACAGAGGGGATAACCGGCTCAAGAGCCTTCTCGGCAAGTGCGCCGTGACCCTGCTCGCGGCGGTTGGTGCTGCGGGACGGCTTGGCTTCGCCGACGGAGTAGCCGGGGAAGTTATAGTGGTGCATGAAGCGCTTGCTCTCTTCCTCCCAGATAGTGTCGAGCTTCTGGGCGGCGGAGAGGGTGTTGAGCGTGGCGATAGTCATACACTGGGTCTGACCGCGCGTGAAGAGTCCCGAGCCGTGCACCTTCGGGAGAACAGCGACGTCGGCTGCCAGCGGGCGGATTTCGTTCATGGCTCTGCCGTCCACGCGCTTTCCGGCAAGCAGCCAGCGCTTGACGATCTTCTTCTGCATACGGTAGAGAATCTCTTCCATATACTTGTCCATATCCGGGAAACGCTCCAGATAGGTCTCGTGCACCGTGTCAATCCACTTGTTGACGCGCTCCTCGCGGACGTTTTTGTCGTCCGTGTCCATGCAGAACTCCATGCCGCTCATCTGCTCGGCGCAGAGGGTGCTAAACAGCTCGTCATCGAAGGCGGCGTGGTCATAGGAAAATTTCTCCTTGCCGATTTCGGCGGTCATCTTGTCGATGAGGTCGAGAACGACCTGAAGCTCCTTGTGGGCGGCGACTATGCCGTTATACATGACGTCGTCGGGGATTTCGTCTCCGCCGGCTTCGATCATGACGACTTTTTCGTGGGTCGCGGCGATTGTGACGTTCATGCGGCTGCGCTCGCGCTCGGCCTTCGTGGGGTTGAAGAGGAAGCTCTCGCCGTCCCAGCCGAGGGAGATTCCCGCCAGCGGCCCATTGAAGGGCACGTCGGAGATTGCAACGGCGGCGCAGGCGCCGATCATCGCGGTTATCTCGGGGGAGCAATCTCTGTCCACCGCGAGAACGGTGCAGGCGATTACGACGTCGTTGCGCAGATCGGAGGGGAAGAGGGGACGCATCGGACGGTCAATCATGCGGGATGCCAGCACCGCCGGAAGAGACGGGCGGGATTCGCGGCGCATGAAGCTGCCGGGAATGCGGCCGACGGCGTAGAGCTTCTCTTCAAAGTCCACCGCCAGAGGGAAATAGTCCATTCCGTCGCGGGGCCTCGCGGAGGCGGTAACGGTCGTGAGAATCGTCGTCTCGCCATAGGTAATGAGGACGGCTGCGTTGGCAAGCTCTGCGAGTCTGCCGGTCTCCAGAACTAAGGGTCTGCCGGCGAATGTGGTCTCATAGCGGCGCAGGTTGGGGAAGTCTTTCTTTGTAATAATCATTTGTTCTCCTTTTCGGCTTATTGCCGTAATAATACTAAATATGAAAGGGGCTGTTTCGCAAATACCGAAACAGCCCCTCAAAATACCTTCTATAACCTTCAGTATAGTACCGGAACCGGCGGTTCCGGCGGGGACATATCGGAAACGGGAAGGTCTGAATAAATCGCGTGGATGCGGAAGCGAGAGATTTTTTCGTCAGACGAAAGAAAAAACGCAGTGAATACTTTGTGTATTCACGAGGCTTTTTATGAAGTATGGCGGGAAAAGATCCGCTACCGCAACACAGTGCATTTGTTCAGAGTTTCCCCTCTATTTCCTTATGCCGAGTTTTTGGATGCAGGCGCGATAGCGTTCGATGTCCTTATCCATGAGATAGTCCAGCAGTCTGCGGCGTTTGCCGACCATTTTGTACATACCCAGCCGGCTGTGATTGTCCTTCTTGTGAATCTTGAGGTGCTCCGTCAGCTGGTGAATGCGCTCCGTAAGGATGGCGATTTGGACCTCCGGCGAGCCGGTGTCGGTCTCGTGGGTGCGGTTGCCGTTAATTACCGCGGTTTTTTGGTCTTTGGTTATCATGCGAAAAATCCTTTCTTTTATTGGGAAGTTCTGATTTAATCAGAGGTTCCCTAGTTTGCCAACGGCTGAGTAAAGGGCTGAAAGGCGGCCTCTCAAACTAAGCTCGCGGCGACAACGCGGGAAATTTTCCCGACGCCTTGGTAGTGTATCACGAGTGATTAGGTTTGTAAAGTATTATTTTTGAATAATTAATAGCTGTGATAATGACAGAGCCGGTGCAGTTCAAATTCGCCCGCTAAAAACGGGTCAAGTTTTAAACTACACTGGCAAACCGCCGCAGAGCTTTTCTGCGGCGGTTTGACCGGTTTGAACTTTACGCGTTGCGCACATTGACCGCGCGCATCTTTCCGGCATCCTTGGGATCCGGCTCGGTGTCATAGACAACGCGCTGTCCCTCATCGAGACTGCGGAAACCTTCGCCCTGGATTGCAGAAAAGTGCACGAACACATCGCCGCTACCGTCGTCGTTGGAGATGAATCCAAAACCCTTTGTGCCATTAAACCATTTGACTGTACCTGTGTGCATGTGGTACCTCCTAAAAATATTGCTCTGAAATAGAAAAAATGCCCCCAGGTGCCAGAACTACATGACATTCCTGTGAGGCAGATAATTCATACATTCGGAACGTCATAAGGATAAACCATTCTGACGTAATTGTCAACAGTTATTTTTACTAAATATTAAAAAGTTTGTTTGGTAGTTTGTACAGTAAGCTCTCGCCTAAATATTGTTATGTCGAAGGCGGAGGTATTTGTCCGATTATTTAGTTATATTCTTCTTTCGAGACACCAGAAACACTATCAAAAGGATGAGCAAAACGACTGCCACGGGACTAAACAAAAGATCAAAAACAAAGCCTATGGCGTTGCCGAAGAAGCCGCAAACGAATCCGATTATCTCGCCGAAGAAGCCGAAGACGAGTCCGATTGCTCCGCCGACCAGACCTAAAATCGCACCGACCAAGCCGAGAGCGAGCGCGACGCAGAGTATTACAATCAAAGCTGTTATCATATTTCCGTTCCCCCGCTTATAATCTATGCTCAGAGTATACTCGGGGGAACGGTCGCTTGCATTAAAATAAGGTTAGAATTGGGTTAAAGTTGGGGGGGCTTCAGAGATTCCTTACAGTACAAATCCGCTTATTAGCTTGCATATTGCGCTGACATTAGCCTTTGCGACAAACTCAAATTTCACTTTGCCGAGACCGCTGAACCAAAGCTCCAGCTCGCTGTCCAAGTCTAAAACTCCGGCTGTTTCGATGGAGTATGCTTGAATTTTGCTGTACGGAAGGCTGGAGACGTCCTTTTTCTTGCCGGTCATACCCTGCACATTGATCGCGATAATACGCGATGTCGTAAAGACAACGCCGTCGCGAATTCCGCGAAATGTGGCTATAATCCGTTCGCCGTCAATGAACATGGGAAGAATCAGCTGCGCGAAGTCCTCATCAGATACGGGTTTTAATTTTGCGAAGGTTGCGTTAGTAAAATCAATCATTTTGCGCTCCTCATTTCTCGGCGTTATGCCGTATAATAAACTCCCCTTGAAATATGTGCGTTTCAAAGGGAGTTATGTTGGTGATCTGTCGGGGATTCGAACCCCGGACACCCTGCTTAAAAGGCAGGTGCTCTGCCGACTGAGCTAACAGATCGTATGGCAATTGAGAATTGAGAATTAACAATTGATAATTATGACTTTATTTCAAGATTGAGCGATTTTCGTTCTTGCGGAGATAGAGGTTAGCCCCTAATCTCTCAGTATAAATCGGCGAAAACTGTTTTCGCCGACAGTAATAATATGTCGCCTTTGGCGACTCAATAATTGTCAATTATCAATTGTACACTGTCAATTGCGTCGTTCCCGCGCTAAGCGCGGTAACGGCGCCTTGGCTGGGATGGCAGGGCTCGAACCTACAATATCAGAGTCAAAGTCTGAGGTGTTACCATTACACTACATCCCATTGCTATCCCAAAGCACGCGCGGCGAAACGCTGGGGTGGGTAAAGGGATTCGAACCCTCGACCCCCGGAACCACAATCCGGTGCTCTAACCAACTGAGCTATACCCACCATAAGAGAAGACAGATGCGAGAGGACAGAAGACAGAGCCGAAATTCAGAGCGCAGCAGAGGGCGTCTGTCCTCCGGCCTCTCGCCTCTGCCATCTGTATTGGCACGCCAGAAGGGATTCGAACCCCTGACCTACTGCTTAGAAGGCAGTTGCTCTATCCTACTGAGCTACTGGCGCATATAAGGGCAAATAATAAATAATAACTAATAGATAATAGATACGGAGTGCCGCTTCGCGGCAATATAAAAAATCGCAAAGCGATACAACAATTATTATTTATTATTTATTAATTATTATTTGCACAAACGGCGGCTTCGCTCGCCGTTTGTGCTGGAGCGGGCGAAGGGAATCGAACCCTCGTATCCAGCTTGGAAGGCTGGTGTTCTACCATTGAACTACGCCCGCAGATAGCGGCAAGCAGAATAATAACATTTTTAAAAATGGTTGTCAATGCTTTTCTTGCCGTAGATTGGAAGCAAAGTGTTAGCAAAGTGTTAGCAACCGAAAACAACGCGGCCTCAGAGCAGGATTATCGTCACGCCGTTGTTTGAGCGCTCGAGATCGCTGTCTTGGCGAAGAGCGTCGCAGAGCGCGAAGGCGTCGCGCGTTTCGGCGCTGAAAATAGAAAAATCCTCGCCGGGGATATACCCGCGAATCTTTCCCTGGTGCTCAAGACGGGAGAGATAGGCACGGACTTCAGTGCGGATTTTTCCGCCGCGCCCCGTGGAGCCGTAGCCATGGATTATCTTTATTGCGGAATATCCAAGGCTACGGCAATTGGCGATGCTATAGGTCACCCGCTTTACCGCCGTGTCGGCGGTGGGCAGGTCAGATTTTATATTGACTTCCTTCAGAGCACCCACGGCTACGCCTTGAGATTTGCGGCGGCATATTCACGACCGAGCGCGAAGGCCTTTTTATTCAGCTCAAGGAACTTGGGCTTTACGCAGGCGACGAGAGCGCGCTGCCAGGCGTCATTGGAGAAATCCATGAGCGCGGAGAGCACGCCGATTAGAACCACATTTACGCTCTTGGCGTTGCCGGATTCCTGAGCCATCGCCAGCGCGTCGCAGGCGATGAGGTCGACGCCCTTGCCGCGAAGCTTTTCGGCAATCTCGTCGGGATATTTCATCGCGCCGGTGATTACTGGCATGGGGGAGATGGCGCGGTCGTTCATGATTAGAGTGCCGTCCGTTTTGAGGCAGCTCAGCGCGCGGGCGGCCTCGAGCCGCTCAAAGGCAAGGATATAGTCGGCTTCGCCTTGGTCGACGATGGGGGAGAACACCCTCTCGCCGAACTTGACATAGGTCACTACACTTCCGCCGCGCTGGCTCATGCCATGCACCTCGCTCATTTTTACGTCAAAGCCCGCCTCCATGAGGACATAGCCCAAGATTCGGGAGGCAAGCAGGGTGCCCTGACCGCCGACGCCGACTATCATAATGGATTTTGTGTCAGTCATTTCTCGTTACCTCCTATCGCGCCGAATGAGCACATCTGGACGCAGAGATCGCAGCCCACGCAGAGCGTTCCGTCGATTTGAGCCTTCTTGTCGATGAAGCTGATTGCCGGGCAGCCGATTGTCATGCACAGGCGGCAGCTCTTGCATTTTTCCTTGTCGATTTTGAGTGCCGGTGCGGTCTTAACGCCGGGCAGCAGCACGCAGGGGCGGCGGGAGATAATAACAGACGGCTCGCTCTTTTCCAGCTCCTCTTGAATAACCGCCTTCATCTCCGCCATGGCGTAGGGGTCGCAGACGCGGACGTTCTTGACGCCGACGGCCTCGCAGAGCTTCTCGAGCGAGATTGCGGGAGCGGGCTGTCCCTTGAGGTTCTTACCGGTGGTGGGGTTTTCCTGATGGCCGGTCATGCCGGTGATTGAGTTGTCGAGGATTATAACGGTGCTCTCTCCCTCGTTATAGATGATGTTGACGAGCCCCGTTATGCCGCTGTGCATGAAGGTGCTGTCGCCGATAACGGCAACGCTCTTTTTGGCGCTCTCGGGGCCGCGGGCGGTGTTGAAGCCATGCAGGCCGGAGATGGAAGCGCCCATGCAGACTGTGGTGTCCAGAGCGTTCAGCGGAGCCAGTGCGCCTAGGGTATAGCAGCCTATGTCGCCGGAGACGAAGACGCCCAGCTTAGATAGGGTGTAGAAGATGCCGCGGTGGGGGCAGCCGGGGCAGAGGATGGGCGGGCGGGGGGGGACAGCTTCGCCAAAATCGACGGCGTCGGGGGTAGCCTTTCCGAGCGCCTTGAGAATCTTGTTCTGCGAGAGCTCACCGAGCAGTCCGAAGAGGTCCTTTCCGCCGTCCACCTTAATGCCAAGCGCGCGGACGTGGTTTTCGATTATGGGGTCAAGCTCCTCGACGACGATGAGCTTGCCGACCTTTGCGGCAAAGTCACGGATGAGTTTTACGGGCAGGGGATTTGTCATCCCGATTTTGAGAATACTCGCGTCGGGCGCGCCCTCACGCAGATACTGATAGCAGACGCCGGAGGTTATGTAGCCGACGGAGCGGTCCTCGCCGAGCTCGACGCGGTTAATTCCGCTCGTCTCCGACCACTCGCGGGCAGCCTCCATACGCTCCTCCACGAAGGGGTGGCGGCGGATGGCGTTGCCGGGCATCATGACGTATTTAGCGGGGTTCTTTTCATAGGGGAGCAGCCCCTTGTCCACACGCTCATTAAGCTGAACGAGACTCTGGGAGTGGGCTACGCGGGTGGCGGTGCGGAGCAGGACGGGGGTGTCGAACTTCTCGGACAGGTCATAGGCGAGCTTTGTAAACTCCAAGCACTCCGCGCTGTCCGAGGGCTCGAGCATGGGGATTTTGGAGGCAATCGCGTGGTGGCGGGAGTCCTGTTCGTTTTGGCTGGAGTGCATTCCGGGGTCGTCCGCCACGGCGATAACCATGCCGGCGTTTACGCCCGTATAGGAGACGGTGAAGAGGGGGTCTGCCGCCACGTTCAGGCCGACGTGCTTCATCGCACAGAAGCTTCTCGCGCCGCCGATTGACGCGCCGATTGCGGCCTCCATAGCAACCTTTTCGTTGGGCGCCCACTCGGCGTATATCTCGTCATATTTGGCGGCGGCCTCCGAGATTTCCGTGGACGGCGTTCCGGGATAGGACGACAGGAAGCGGCAGCCCGCCTCATATAGTCCCCGGGCAACGGCCTCGTTGCCCAGCATGAGTTGTTTCATCTTAATAAGTCCCCTTTCTGACAGGAGTTATGTATTAGCTTAAGGGAAAAAGTCTTGCAGTCAGGTTCTGATATGAACCACGCCGACTATACAGATTTTATAACAAATTAAGAAGTCGGTCAATGTGAAATATGTACAATTTATTTGGGATGATATAGCTTTCTTGTCTGGTATTTCGGCTCGTAAGTGATGTTCACGCCGAGATGCTGGAATACATTTTCGTCCACGCGGGACAAAATTACCGTCGCGTGCGCCTCGCAGCCGCGCAATCGGGGCAGCTGATCCACGGCCTGACAGGCGGTGGGATTGGTCAGCCCGCAGATTGACAGGGCGATTAACACCTCGTCTGTGTGCAGACGGGGGTTGCGCCCGCCGAGATGCTCGGTTTTGAGCTTTTGTATCGGCTCGATTATGCCGGGGGACATGAGAAGCTGGTCGTCCGGTATGCCGCCGAGGTGCTTTAGCGCGTTCAGCAGACAGGCGGAGGCGGAGCCGAGAAGGGAGCTGGTCTTGCCGGTGATGATTGCGCCGTCGGGAAGCTCGAGCGCGACGGCGGGCGCATCAGTCTCCTCCGCGCGTTTTAGGGCGGGGGGTACTACGCTTCTGTCGGAGGTGGTCAGCCCCAAGCGGTTCATGAGCATCTCGATCTTGAGCAGCTCATTCTGAGAGGCGTTGCCCTGACGAAGGGAGCAGGCGGTATTGAAGTACCGTCGGATAATCTCCTGCTTGCCGGCATAGGAGACGGCGTCCTCATCCGAGATGCAAAAACCCGCCATATTCACGCCCATGTCTGTCGGGCTTTTGTAAATCTTATCGCCGCTTATCTCGCGCAGCATAGCGCTGAGCACCGGAAAAATCTCGACGTCGCGGTTGTAGTTTACGGTGGTCTCGCCGTAGGCGTCCAGATGGAAGGGGTCAATCATGTTTACGTCGTCGAGGTCCGCCGTCGCGGCCTCGTAGGCGAGGTTGACGGAGTGACCGAGGGGTAAATTCCAAATTGGGAAGGTCTCGAACTTCGCGTAACCGGCGGCGACGCCGCGCTTGTGCTCGTGGTAGAGCTGAGACAGGCAGGCCGCCATTTTTCCGCTGCCGGGTCCGGGGGCGGTTACGACGATGAGAGAGCGGCTGGTCTCGATATATTCGTTTTTCCCGTAGCCGCGCTCACTGACTATGAGCGGAATGTTCGCGGGGTACTCGGGGATTATATAGTGGCGGTAGACCTTGAGTCCCAGCTGCTCGAGGCGGGTCTGGAAGGCCTCCGCCGCCGGTTGGGCGGCGTAATGGGTTATGACGACGCTTCCGACATACAGGCCGCTGGCGCGAAAGGCGTCCACCAAGCGCAGCAGGTCTAGGTCATAGGTTATGCCGAGGTCGCCGCGAACCTTGTTGCGCTCTATGTCGTTGGCGTTGATGACGACGACGATTTCGGCGTCCTCCGACATCTCCATGAGCATCCGCACCTTCGTGTCCGGCTCAAAGCCAGGCAGCACGCGCGCGGCGTGGTAGTCGTCGAAGAGCTTTCCGCCGAACTCGAGGTAGAGCTTGCCGCCGAAAAGCTCGATGCGCTCCTTGATTTTTTGAGATTGCAGCTTCACATATTTGTCGTTGTCGAAGCCCGTCTTTGTCATATATCTGTTTTCCTCCGTCGAATTCTTGCACCGAAGACCATTATAGTACAAATTCCGAGAGGGTTCAAATCTTTTTTGGGATGAAAATAAAAATAGCATTTTCCAACACAATGAATGAGGCAAGGACTTTTGTTCCTTGCCTCATTCGTGCAGTGTTCTATCCTTTTTCAGCTTCCTCAGCATTCGCCAAAGCCTGCCGATTCCGAAGATCATCAGCACCTCCATCACAACGCAAAAGCCACCCACAAATGCCATAAAGAAGTTCTGATACTCGAGATACTGAAAGGTCATGTTCACGATATTGTACGCCATAAGCAGCGATACGATGCCGCACAGCAGGAGAATTCGGCTCACATGGGCTATTCGCGAGTCGACGTCGGAGAAGAGGTCGAACTTCCCCAGCTCGGTCTTCTTGCGAAAAAATGCCCACCTCAAAAATGTCCCGACGCATTCCGCGCCCGTGTCCTCAACGAATCGTATGTACTGGCGGCTCACAGCGGATCCGGGCCAGCTGTTCAGCATCTCCATGCGCACGGTGTATTCCCCCGGCAGCCCTTCTTCAAAATAATATGTATTAAAGCCGACGGCAATGAGATTCAGCCCTCGCGCCGCCATCTCATTGAGCCACTTCTCCTCTTTGTCAAACTGCCATGCCCAAAACCATTTCTTTGCTTTAACCCTCATTTTCCTGCCCCCTAATAATAGTCTCTCCGTTCGCGACAAGCTCACGCAGGCGCTCTAGCTCCCGCGAGAGAGCGCGCTTGCCGGTCTCGGTTATAACATATTCCTTCTTGCGGCTGCTATGCTCCCCCGGCAGGGCGCGAATCCAGCCGCGCTCGGCCATGGTGCTGATAGCCCCGTAGAGCGTGCCCGCCGCGAGCGTAACCCGCCCCTTTGAGAGCGCCTCTGTCTTTTGCATGATCCCATAGCCGTGCAGCGGCGTCATGACCGACAGCAAAATATAATAGACAGCCTCGGTCAGAGCCGCAGTCTCGTCCGCCATAATTCCACCCCCCATATATTCCGAGAACCGTTATATCGCTTGACGATATAATTATAACGCCTGCCGATATAGTTGTCAAGTAGATTTATTGAATAAACGAAAAATTTTTTCTGAGCGCAATGCCTTATTTTGACAAGTTTACATTTTCGTGTTAAAATACGCTGTTAGTTATGTTATACTCCGCTGTATATACTGTCAAATCGGGAAGGCGTTTTTATAAAATGGGAATTATCAGCAAAATTATAGGGTCGCACAACGACAAGGAGCTAAAGCGCATTAAGCCGCTGGCGGATAAAATTGAGGCTCTGGCGGACGAATTCGCGGCACTCTCGGACTCAGAGCTACGGGCGAAGACGGACGAATTTAAGGAGCGCTATGAGGCGGGCGAGGAGCTGGACGAGCTGCTTCCGGAGGCCTTTGCGACGGTTCGCGAGGCGGCAAAGAGGGTTATCGGGCTGTATCCCTTTAGGGTGCAGCTGATTGGCGGCATAGTTCTCCATCAAGGCAGAATCTCTGAGATGAAGACCGGCGAGGGCAAGACGCTCGTCGCGACGCTTCCGGCTTATCTCAACGCGCTGACGGGGCAGGGCGTGCACATAGTCACGGTCAACGACTATCTGGCGCGGCGCGACAGCGAGTGGATGGGGAAAATTTATCGCTTTTTGGGACTCAAGGTCGGGCTTATCGTCCACGGGCTGGACAATGACGAGCGCAGGGCGGCCTATAACGCGGACATAACCTATGGCACCAACAATGAGATGGGCTTTGACTATCTGCGCGACAATATGGCGCTCTATAAGCAGAATATGGTTCAGCGCGGACACTGCTTCGCGATAGTCGACGAGGTGGACTCTATCCTCATCGACGAGGCGAGAACGCCGCTGATAATCTCCGGACAGGGCGATAAGAGCACCGAGCTTTACAGTCAGGCGGACAGCTTTGTCTCGCGGCTGCGGGTGAAGGTCTATGCCAGCGTCGACGAGAAGAGCGAGGAGGACGAAGACCTTGACGCCGACTATATCGTCGACGAGAAGGCGCGCTCTGCGACGCTGACGGCGCGGGGCGTCAAGAAGGCCGAGGAGGTCTTCGGAGTAGACAACCTCTCCGACATCGACAACTCGACTCTGGCGCACCATATAAATCAGGCGATTAAGGCGCACGGGGTCATGAAGCGCGACATCGACTATGTTGTCAAGGACGGCGAGGTCGTAATCGTCGACGAATTTACGGGGCGGCTCATGATTGGGCGGCGCTATTCTGAGGGGCTGCATCAGGCCATCGAGGCCAAAGAGCACGTGGTTGTCGAGCACGAGACGAAGACGCTGGCGACCATAACATTTCAGAATTACTTCCGACTCTATGACAAGCTCTCCGGCATGACGGGTACGGCCGCGACCGAGGAAGAGGAGTTCGCGGCGATATATAAGCTTGATATCGTGATTATTCCCACGAACAAGCCGCTGGTGCGTGTGGACAACGTGGACTCGGTCTATAAGAACGAGGCGGGGAAATTTCGCGCGATTATCGAGCAGGTGAAGGCCTGTCACGAGAAGGGGCAGCCAGTTCTGGTGGGTACGGTTTCGATTGAAAAGAGCGAGCTGGTATCGAAGCTGCTCTCCCGCGAGGGGATCAAGCACAATGTGCTCAACGCGAAGAATCACGAGAAAGAGGCGGAGATTATCGCTCAGGCCGGTAAATTCGGTGCGGTGACTATCGCGACGAATATGGCAGGGCGCGGCACGGATATCATGCTCGGCGGCAACGCCGAATATTTGGCGCGCAACGATCTAAAGAAATCGGGCATCTCGGATGAGGTCATAAGCGAGGTAACGGGCTTCGCGGAGACGGAGGACGAGCTTATCATTAACGCCCGAAAGCACTACGGCGAGAGGCTGGAGGCGCACAAGGCGGAGATTTCCGGCGAGGCGGACAGAGTCCGGCAGGCCGGGGGGCTGTTCATTATCGGTACGGAGCGGCACGACTCGCGGCGTATTGACAATCAGCTGCGCGGGCGCTCGGGGCGGCAGGGGGATCCCGGCGAGAGCCGCTTCTATCTGGCGCTGACGGATGATGTTATGCGCCTCTTCGGCTCGGAGCGGGTTCTCAATATGATGGAGACCGTGGGGCTTGACGAGGACACGCCGCTTGACTTTAAGATGCTCACCAACGCCATTGAGCAGGCGCAGAAAACCGTTGAGAGCCGCAACTTCCAGAGCCGCAAGAGCGTTTTGGAATATGACGACGTCATGAACGTCCAGAGAAACGTGATCTATGAGCAGCGGCGAAAGGTTCTCGACGGGGACGATTTGCGCGGGAGCATTGCGTCTATGATCGAGGAGTATATTAGCTCCACTCTTGCCGACGCCGCCGCCGGTCAGAGCAGCTTTGAGACGGCGGCTGCGCTTGAGGAGGCTATGGCGCCCTTTGAGCGGCTGTTCCTGCGCCGGGGTGAGATTTCGCTCGGCGAAAAAGAGCTTAAACACACGCATCTTCCCCAGCTCACGGAGAAGATTTTGGAGCGGGCAACGGCGGTCTACAGCGCGCGGGAGGAGGCCTTCGGGCTGATGCCGGACGGCAAGCCGCTCATGCGGGAGCTAGAGCGCGTGGTGATGCTGCGCGTGGTGGACGAGTTCTGGATGGATCACATCGACGCCATGCACGAGCTGCGCCGGGGCATTGGGCTGCAGGCCTATGGCAACAGCAACCCCGTGGACGAATATAAGCGCATAGGCTTTGATATGTTCGAGGAGATGATCGCCGGAATTCGCAGCGAAGTTGTTCGGCGTATGTTCGTAGTTCAGATTAAGAAGGAGCAGCCGCTAGAGCGCAAGGCGGTCTCCAAGACCAGCGTCAATAACGTCGGCGGCGACGCCTCGAGCGCGAAAAAGCAGCCCGTCAAGGCCGCGAAGAAGCCGGGGAGAAATGACCCGTGTCCGTGCGGGAAAATGAAGCCGGACGGAAGCAGACGGCTGAAATATAAAGAGTGCTGCGGGAGAGACAATTAACAGATAATGTGAAATAGAACTTAGCCGCCGCAGCGGTCTGCGATAACAAAGCGAGAGGAACGAGCGACTTATCAAAATCACGAAGTGATTTTTTAAATTAGATTGTGCGTTGACCAGAGACTTATTGAGGAAGAACTATGTTTTTTACCAAACCATTCGCTGAAATGAGCTTTAATGACATGATGCTTATGCGCGCGCCGAATATTAACTTTACCCACGCCTTCACCACGCGGTTCGGGGGAGTCAGCAGCGGCGCGCTCTACAGTCTCAATCTGGGCGAGAACCGCGGGGACGAGCCGGAGAACGTGCGGGAGAATTATCGCAGGCTCTTAGAGGCGCTGGACATTCCCGAGCAGGAGCTGTGCTTTACAAAGCAGGTGCACGGCACGAATGTGCGTATTGTCTCCGACGCTGACAGGCGGCAGCTTTTTTCGCCCTTTCTCTATGAGGCGGACGGGCTTGTCACGGACGTGAGGGGACTGCCGCTTATCTGCTTTTCGGCGGACTGCGTGCCGGTGCTGCTTGCAGACGAGCGCGCGGGGGTCGTAGGTGCGGTGCACTGCGGGTGGAGGAGTACGACGGCGGATATTATCGGCAAGGCGATTGATAAGATGGTGAGTCTCGGCTCCGAGCCCTCGAGCATTAACGCGGCGATAGGTCCTGCGATTGACATCTGCTGCTTCGAGACGGGGCCCGAGGTCGCGCAGGCGGTTACGAACCTGCTCGGGGACGAGTGCGAGGGCGTCTTTTTCGAGACTGCCGAAGGCAAGTTTATGGTCGACCTCAAGGAGGCGCTGCGCCGGAGGCTCATCCAGCGCGGGCTGCGTGAGGGCAATATCTCCGTCAGCGACGAGTGCACGAGCTGCAACAGCGACAGGTATTGGTCACACAGAAAAACGCGCGGGGAGAGAGGCTCTCAGGCCGCGATTATAGTGATAGGATAATTGAGCTTATGCAGACAAAAAGTTTCAGGCGGCTCATTAATAATATAATAGCGATTGTGTTGGCGGCTTGCCTTCTGAGCGGCTGCGTCTCCGTGGTCACGGGCGGCGAGACGCCGCTTCCGGAGATTACGGGGGGGCTTAGTCCCGAGGGCGGCTATACCGCGGCGGATGACGTTTTTTCGCTCAACTATGACAGCGACTTTACGCTCAACCCCATGACTACGGGCGACTCCGACAACATTCTGATTACCCAGCTGATGTATGACAATGTATATGAGGTGGACAGTTCCTTCGAGGCGGCGAGCAGGGTTATAGCCAGCTCCGAGACTCAGGACGGTCTGTCTTGGTATTTCAATGTGGACGAGAGCGTAAAGTTTTGGGACGGCTCGACGCTCTCCGCGCTTGACGTTGCCTATTCCATTCAGCGGGCGATGCTCGCGCCGCGCTTTTCAAAGCGTCTGGCGAGCGTTTGGGGCGTCTCGGCGCAGACCGCGACGCGCGTTGCGGTTACGCTCAATGCTCCGAATATGCTCTTCCCGATGCTGCTGACGATTCCGGTAATTAAGAATGAGAGCATCGGCGAGCACGCGCCTCTGGGCACGGGGGCTTTTATGCCGGACTCGGGTTTTACTAAGCTTACCCTTTTTTCCGAGCACCCGGACGCCTCGATTATGCCGATCAGCACCGTTATGCTCAAGCGTTTTGACGAGGTTGAGGATCAAATCCTCGCCTTTGAAAACTCGGAGCTGGATTTGGTGGTGAACGATCCGACGAGCCTGACCAATCTCGGCTATGGCAGCGCGAACGACTCGCGCTATTATCCGACGACGAATTTGCACTATCTGGGCTTCAACAGCCAGAGCGCCTTTTTCTCGAGCGCGGAGGTCCGCCACGCGATGACCTTTGCCATTAACCGCGAGAGCATAGTCAGCGAGGCCATGGGCGGCGCGGCCTCGGCGGCGGCTATGCCGATAAGCCCCGCCAGCGCCCTCTATAACAGCAGTTACGCGGAGCTGATTTCATATTCCGTCAGCAAGAGCCGTGACGCCTTTGAGGGGGCGGGGGTGAAGGACCTCGACAGCGACGGTAAGCGCGAATTTATGTACGGCGAGAACCAAATGGAGATTGACCTCGATTTCATCGTGTGCTCCGACAGCCCGCAGAAGGTTGCGGCGGCGCGGATAATCACGGAGAGCCTAACTAATCTCGGGATAACCGTCCAGCTGAGGGAGCTATTATGGAATGAATATAATTTCGCGCTTTCCCAAGGCGAATTTGATATGTATTACGCCGAGACGATGATGACGGCGGACTTTAACCCAGGCCAGCTTGTTCTCGAGGACGGCGCGCTCAACTACGGCGGCTTTGAGAATCTTGTTATGGAGCAGAGGATTAAGAGCTTTTTGGCGGCGACGGATGAGACGCGTGGGCGCGAGGTCGATCTTTTGACCAAATATTTAACGGACACGGCGCCGATCGTCGCTGTTTGCTTCGAGCGGCATCAGGTTATCACGCACCGGAACATAATCTCAAATATGAGACCCAGTCAGTTCAATATTTTCCAGAACATTCAGGAATGGATAGTTGATTTAGGGACGGCCTAATAAATCGGAGTTTCCAAAGGAGGCGCATGATATGACAGACAGAGAGCTTCTAAACATGGCAAAGCTCGCAGGCCAGCGCGCTTATGCCCCCTATTCGCGCTTTAAGGTAGGCGCGGCCATTGAGACCGAGAGCGGAAAGGTGTTCACGGGCTGCAACATCGAAAACGCCGCCTTAGGCTGTACGATTTGCGCGGAGCGCGTGGCGGTCGGCAAGGCGGTCAGCGAGGGTGAGCGTAGCTTCAAGCGGATAGCTATCTATGGCGAGGGTACCGATTACTGCTTCCCCTGCGGGAGCTGCCGTCAGGTGCTCGCGGAGTTCTCCCCGGACATTGAGGTGCTCTGCACCCGCGACACGGGCGGCTATGTGAGCTATAAGCTGAATGATCTTCTGCCGCACTCATTTAAGCTTTAGGACTTTTGAATACTTAGATTTCGTTTGGCGTCGGCAAGCCCCGAGAAAAAAATAATTAAATACAACAAAAAAGTGTTGACAGGATTTGACTTATCTGTTATCTTAGTTGGGCGCGTGCAAAGGGTGTAGTATGCCTTGGCGCGCTATGCGATGAAGCGGGAGATTGCGAACATTTGTTCGGGCACTTTCGTGGAGTATGTCCGTGCCGGCGAGAGGTCGGCAGTAATCGGGCGGTTGAGAACGTTCCTGTAACACCTGAGGCACTTGGGCGGAGTTTTCACCGGAATAGCAGTTTCCGGTTTGTTTTTTGAGGCTCGCTGATACGCACGGCAAGGTGTTCGGAAAATTTTCACCGGACGCAAAATAAGCCGGGCGAAGCAGTCGCCGGGGAAAAATGCAACGGAGGAATTATCATGGCTGCAAGTAAAAAAGTGGTGCGCATAAGGCTCAAGGCCTATGACCACCAGCTGATCGACAAGGCTGCGGAGAAGATAGTCGAGACCGCCAAGCGCACAGACGCGAAGGTCTCCGGCCCCATTCCGCTGCCCACCAAGAAGGAGATCGTTACGATTCTCCGCGCCGTTCACAAGTATAAGGACAGCCGCGAGCAGTTTGAGCGCCGCACGCACAAGCGCCTTATCGACATCACCAATCCCACGCAAAAGACCGTAGAGGCTCTCACAAACCTTGAGCTGCCCGCCGGTATCGAAATCGAAATGAAACTGTAAACAACCTTTTGTCTGAAACGTACAGACAAGGGTCATGTTGAGGCAGAACACAGATGTAACCAATAGTAGAATATCTATTATCTTTTATCTATTATCTGTTATCTGCCCTCAACCAATAACCTTTAAGGAGGAAATATAATGGAGAAGGCTATCATCGGGAAAAAGGTCGGCATGAGCCAGATCTTCGATGAAGCGGGGCGCGTTGTGCCCGTCACAGTAATTGAGGCGGGGCCCTGCGTTGTGGTTCAGAAGAAGAGCACCGAGACAGAGGGCTATGAGAGCGTTCAGCTCGGCTTTGAGGACATTGAGGAGCGCAAGCTCACGAAGCCCGAGAAGGGACACCTTTCCAAGGCGGGCGTAGACTACAAAAAGCATTTGAAGGAATTCCGCCTCAAGGACTGCGCGTCTCTGAACGTCGGGGACGAGCTAAAGGCGGACGTTTTTGCCGCCGGAGACAAGGTGGACATCACCGGCGTCTCCAAGGGTAAGGGCTATGCGGGCGTCGTAAAGCGCTTTAACGCCCACATTCAGAAGAAGAGCCACGGCGGCGGTCCGGTTCACAGACATTCCGGCTCCATGGGCAGCGGCACGGATCCGAGCCGTATTTTCAAGGGCAGGATCGGCGCGGGACACATGGGCACGGAGCAGGTCACGGTGCAGAATCTTGACGTCGTGAAGGTAGACCCCGAGCTCAACATGATAGTCGTGCGCGGCGCGGTGCCCGGTCCCAAGGGCGGCATCGTCTATCTGAAGAACACAGTTAAGAACATCAAGGTCAAGGGCGCGGCGGCAGCCGTCAGCGTCAACCCGCAGAAGGCTTCCGCAAGGGTCAACCCGCAGAAGGCCTCCGCGAGAACCAGATAGGAAGGGAGAGAAAAACATGCCTAAAGCGACTGTTTACAATATGTCCGGCGAAAAGGTCGGAGAAATTGAGCTCTCTAGAGCTATCTTCGGCATTGAGCCTAACAAATATGTTTTGCATGAGTCGGTCAAGAATCATCTTGCCAACTGCCGTCAGGGAACTCAGAGCGCTCTGACAAAGGGCGAGGTCTCCGTGACGACGAAAAAGCCTTGGCGTCAGAAGGGCACAGGCAGGGCGCGTGCCGGTCACGCCGGAAGCCCCGTGTGGAGACACGGCGGAGTTGCCTTCGCGCCCAAGCCGCGCGATTACAGCTATACCCTCAACAAGAAGGTAAGGCGCTTAGCGCTCAAGAGCGCGCTCTCCGCGAAGGCCGCCGAAGGCGAGATTCTCGTTATCGACGGACTGCAAATGGACGAGATTAAGACGAAGACCTTCAAGAGCTTTCTCGACAAGCTGGAAGTCACGGGCAAGGCGCTCGTTATCACCGAGGAAGTGTCTGAGAACATCGTAAAGAGCGCGAGAAACATCCCCGGAGTCAAGACCACGATAGCGACGATTCTCTCGCCCTATGAGATTTTGAACGCGGGCAAGCTCGTTGTTGACAAGTCTGCTCTCCAAAAGCTCGAGGAGGTGTATGCGTAATGAAAACAGCTTATGACATCATTATCCGCCCCATCATCACTGAGCAGTCGATGGAGGATCTGGACATCAAGAAGTATGTGTTCGAGGTCGATAAGCGCGCGAACAAGATCGAGATTAAAAAGGCTATAGAAGAGATTTTCGACGTCAGAGTAATCCGCGTCAACACTTGCATTGTCCCCGGTAAGAAAAAGCGTATGGGCAGCCAGCCCGAGGGGTACACGAGCGAGTGGAAGAAGGCCGTCGTCAAGCTCAGCAAACACTCGAAGAATATCGAAATCTTCGAGGGTTAAGGCGTAAGGGAGGAAACTGACAATGTCAATTAAAACTTATAAGCCCACTACGCCGTCAAGACGGCACATGACGGTTTCGGGGTTTGACGGCGTTGACAAACGCGCCAAACCTGAAAAGTCGCTTCTGGAGGTGCTCAAGAAGCACGCCGGACGCAACAGCTACGGACGCATTACCGTTCGCCATCACGGCGGCGGCAACAAGCAGAAATACCGCGTTATAGATTTTAAGCGCAACAGAACAGACGAGCCGGGAACGGTTCTCCGTCTGGAATATGACCCCAACCGCTCAGCGCACATTGCGCTTATTGAGTATCCCGACGGCGAAAAGCGCTATATCCTAGCCCCCGTAGGACTCAAGGCGGGCGACACGGTTGTAGCCGGAGTCGGCGCCGACATCAAGCCCGGCAACGCGCTTCCGATTGCGAACATTCCGGTCGGCACGATTATCCACAACATCGAGCTCTATCCCGGACGCGGCGGTCAGCTTGTGCGCAGCGCGGGAGTGCAGGCGCAGCTCATGGCTAAAGAGGGCGACATGGCTCAGGTGAGGCTGCCGAGCGGCGAATACCGCAAGGTTCGCAGCGTCTGCATGGCGACCATCGGTCAGGTGGGCAACATCGACCACGGCAACATTCACATCGGCAAGGCCGGACGCAAGCGTCACATGGGCTGGCGGCCGACGGTTCGCGGAAGCGTCATGAACCCCTGCGACCACCCGCACGGCGGCGGCGAGGGCAAGAGCCCGATTGGTCGTCCCGGACCCGTTACCCCCTGGGGTAAGCCGACGCTGGGTTACAAGACCCGCAAGGCAAAGAATCCGACAGACAAATTTATAGTCAAGCGCCGTAACGCTAAGTAAGGAGGGAGAAGTTAATGAGCAGAAGTGTTAAAAAAGGCCCGTTCGCGGCTCCCGAGCTTTTAAAGCGCGTAGACGCCATGAATAAGAGCGGAGATAAGAAGGTTCTGAAGACTTGGAGCCGCGCCTCGACAATATTCCCGTCATTTGTCGGGCACACAATTGCCGTGCACGACGGGCGGCGCCACGTTCCGGTTTATGTAACCGAGGATATGGTTGGTCACAAGCTCGGTGAGTTCGCGCCCACGCGCACTTTCCGCGGTCACGCCGGAAGCAAGTCCGGCAGGTAAGGAGGAGAAAAATGGAAGCTAAAGCTCATCACAAATATGCCCGTATATCTCCCCGCAAGGTTAAGATCGTCTGTGACCTTATCCGCGGCAAGGACGTAGCGGTGGCTCAGGCTCTGCTGCTGAATACCCCCAAGGCGGGAAGCGAGCTGCTGATTAAAGTTCTCAACAGCGCCGCGGCGAACGCCGAGAACAATTTCAGCATGGATTCGGATAAGCTCTATGTGAAGGAGACCTTCGCGAACCCCGGACCCGTTCTCAAGAGGGGTATGCCCCGCGCCCGCGGCGGCTACAACAGGATTTTGAAGAGAACCAGCCACATAACCGTTGTTGTGGCTGAGAAAGAGTAGGGGGGCGCAGAATATGGGTCAAAAAGTTCATCCACACGGTTTGCGCGTCGGCGTTATTAAAGACTGGGATTCCAGATGGTACGCCAGAAGCGACAAAGTCGGCGACCTCATTGTTGAGGATCACAAGATCCGCGAGTTTCTCAAGAAAAAGCTCTATGACGCGGGTATTCCGAAGATTGAAATCGAGCGCGACAGCGCGAAGGTTCGCATCTTTATCCACTGCTCCAAGCCCGGCAAGGTCATCGGCAAGGGCGGTCAGGACATAGAGATTCTGCGTGTTGCCGTCGAGAAGCTGATTGGAAAGTCCGTAGCGCTGTCCATCGTTGAGGTTCGCACGCCGGACGCCAACGCACAGCTGGTTGCGGAGAATATCGCGCAGCAGCTCGAGAAGCGCATCGGCTTCCGCCGCGCTATGAAAAACGCTATGGGCAGAGCGATGCGCATGGGCGTAAAGGGCATTAAGGTTATGGTAAGCGGCAGACTTGGCGGAGCCGAGATTGCCCGCAGCGAGTGCTATCACGAGGGTACGATTCCCCTCCAGACCATCCGCGCGGACATTGAATATGGCTTTGCGGAGGCCGCGACGACCTATGGGCGCATCGGCGTCAAGGTTTGGATTTATAAGGGCGAGGTTCTCAGCCAGACTCTGCGCAGCACCCCGCGCACTATGGATATGAACCGCGCAGGACGCGACAATCGCTCCCGCCGCGACAACCGCGAAAATCGCGGTCGCGACCGTGACGGTCAGGGCGGCGGATACAACAGAAGCGGTTCCGGCGGCGGTTACAACCGCGGCGGCACTGGCGCAAGTCAGGGCGGAGCCGGCGGCGGTTATCGCGGCGGACAGGGCTCTCAAGGCGGCAGCTACAATCGCGGCGGTCAGCCCGGACAGGGCGGCCAAGGCGGTTACAACCGCGGCGGACAGGGCTCTCAGGGCGGCGGCTATAATCGCGGCGGACAGCCCGGCAGCACCGGCGGCTATCGCGGCGGACAGGGCGCCCAGGGCGGCGGCTATAACAGAAGCGCGGCTCCGGCAGCCAAGCCTGCGGCACCGGCGGCTCCTGCGGCTCCCGCAACCCCCACGGAAGGAGGCAAAGACTGATGCTGATGCCCAAAAGAGTTAAATACCGCAGAGTTCATCGCGGCCGCATGAAGGGCAAGGCCACTCGCGGCAACGTCATCTCCTATGGAGAATATGGCCTCATGGCCACGGAGCCGAGCTGGATTACCTCCAATCAGATTGAGGCAGCCCGTATCGCGATGACGCGCTACACAAAGCGCGGCGGTAAGGTTTGGATTAAAATTTTCCCCGATAAGCCCGTTACTCAGAAGCCCGCCGAGACCCGCATGGGTTCCGGTAAAGGCTCTCCTGAATATTGGGTGGCGGTGGTAAAGCCCGGACGCGTGCTTTTTGAAATTGCCGGAGTTCCCGAGGAGACCGCGCGCGAGGCGCTTCGTCTTGCAAGTCACAAGCTGCCCTGCGGGACAAAGTTTGTAAAGCGCTCCGATATGCAGACAGGCGGTGAATAATAATGAAGGTAAATGAAATTCGCGGCCTGAGTCAGGCCGAGCTGGAGAAGACCCTCTTGCAGCTCAAGAAAGATTTGTTTAATCTTCGTATGCAACATGCCACGAACCATCTTGACAACCCCGTCAGAATTTCGGCGGTGCGCCGCGACATAGCGCGGGTTAAGACTATTATTCGTCAGAACGAGTTGGGTACGGCAGGAGGTAGCAAATAATGAGTGAACAAAGAACATCTTCCCGCAAGACCCGCGTCGGCAAGGTTGTGTCCGACAAGATGGACAAGACCATTGTAGTTACGCTGGAGGACAGGGTAGCGCATCCGCTATATAAAAAGATTGTCAAGAGAACCTATCGCCTCAAGGCGCACGACGAGAACAACGAGTGCGGCATTGGGGACAGAGTTCGGGTAATGGAGACGCGTCCTATTTCCAAGGACAAGAGATGGCGTCTCGTGGAAATAATCGAGAAGGCAAAGTAAAGGAGGCCGCAACGTGATACAACAGGAAACTTTCCTAAAGGTGGCCGACAATACCGGCGCCAAGGAAATAAAATGCATCCGTGTTCTGGGCGGCAGTAAGCGCAAATATGGCAACATAGGCGACGTTATCGTGGCTTCTGTGCGCAAGACTCAGCCCGGCAGCGCGGTTAAAAAGGGCGAGGTTGTCAAGGCCGTTATCGTGCGCAGCGCGAAGGGCGTCCGCCGTGCAGACGGCACCTATGTCCGCTTTGACGAAAACGCCGCCGTCCTCATTAAAGAGGACAAGAACCCCCGCGGCACCCGTATATTCGGGCCGGTAGCCCGCGAGCTTCGTGACAAGGACTATATGAAAATTTTGTCACTCGCTCCCGAAGTGATATAGGAGGGCGCCATTATGAACATTAAAACCGGTGATACCGTTATCGTCCTTTCCGGAAAGGACAAGGGAAAGAAGGGAAAGGTTCTCTCGGCCGATCCCAAGAACGGCAAGGCCATTGTCGAGAGTGTGAACGTTGCAAAGCGTCACCAGAAGGCGCGCAAGCAGGGCGAGGAGAGCGCTATCGTTAAGAAAGAGACTCCGATCTATGCCACTAAGCTCATGCGCGTCTGCCCGGAATGCGGAAAGCCCACCAGACTTGCCCACACATTCTTGGACGACGGGACGAAGTCCCGCCTCTGCAAGAATTGCGGCAAGGCGATATGAGAAAGGAGAACTTCTGATGACACCCAGAATCAAACAGAGATACATTGACGAAGTTGCGCCTGCTCTCATGAAGAAATATGGCTATAAGAGCGTTATGGAGATTCCGAAGCTCGACAAGATCGTCGTTAGCGTCGGCGCGGGAGACTGCAAGGACAACCAGAAGGCTCTGGACGCCGTTATTAAAGACATTAGCGCCTTGACCGGTCAAAAGGCCGTCGCGACTGTCGCCAAGAAGTCGGTCGCGAACTTTAAGCTCCGCGAGGGCATGAAGGTCGGCGTAAAGGTAACGCTGCGCGCGAACAGAATGTGGGAGTTTTTAGACAGGCTCCTCAATGTGGCTCTGCCCCGCGTGCGCGACTTTCGCGGAATCAACCCCGACGCCTTCGACGGGCGCGGGAACTATAGCCTCGGACTCAAGGAGCAGATTATCTTTCCTGAGATCGACTATGACAAGATTGAAAAGCTGCGCGGCATGAACATCGCGATTTGCACCACGGCGAAGTCGGACGAAGAGGCGCGGGAGCTGCTCAGAGCACTGGGCGCACCGTTTGCCAGAGCATAAGGGAGGGTAGGTTAAGTGGCTAAAACATCTATGAAAATCAAGCAGGCCCGGCCTGCCAAGTTCTCCACCCGCAAGTATAACCGCTGCAAAATCTGTGGCAGACCGCACGCCTATCTGCGCGATTACGGAGTCTGTCGTATATGTTTCCGCGAATTGGCCTACAAGGGAGAAATTCCCGGAGTGCGCAAAGCGAGCTGGTAATCGGCACACATTTACAGCGAAAGGCCGGTTTTAATCGGAACCTCGCTGTATAAACAGGCACACTGTCTGTAACCTTACAAGGAGGATCTAAATTTATGCACAT
Source organism: Oscillospiraceae bacterium (assembly GCA_031262405.1). Classification (GTDB taxonomy): domain Bacteria; phylum Bacillota; class Clostridia; order Oscillospirales; family Oscillospiraceae; genus UBA2658. The sequence goes on from JAISHS010000010.1 coordinate 25,106, forward strand.
CACCGATCCGATTGCGGATATGCTGACACGCATCCGCAACGCGGGAAGCGCAAAGCATGAACGCGTGGATATCCCGGCGTCCAACATGAAGAAGGCAATTGCCTCTATTCTGCTGGAAGAGGGATACATCAAGGCCTTCCAGCTCATTGAGGACGGAGGTCAGGGTGTTATTCGCATCACACTCAAGTATTTGCCCGGCAAGGAGAAGGCTATCGCCGGTCTGCGCCGCGTTTCAAAGCCCGGTTTGAGGGTCTATGCGGGAGCCGACGAGCTGCCGCAGGTTCTCAGAGGGCTTGGCATTGCTATTATTTCAACGTCTAAGGGCGTCATGACCGACAAGGCCGCGAGAGCGGCGAATGTCGGCGGCGAAGTCCTGGCGTTTGTATGGTAAGGGGGGTCTGAGAATATGTCACGTATAGGAAGAGCTCCGATTACCGTTCCCGCCGGGGTTGAAGTCAAGATCGGCGAGGATAATTTCGTCACGGTGAAGGGTCCTAAGGGTGAGCTTTCACACGCTTTTCCGCTGAAACTCAAGCTTGAGCTTGCGGAAAATGTGCTGACGGTATCGCGGCCGGACGATATGAAGGAAAGCCGCAGTCTGCACGGGCTGACGCGCTCGCTTCTGAGCAACATGGTCGTCGGCGTTTCCGAGGGCTTCAAAAAGGAGCTGTCGGTTCAGGGCGTCGGCTACAGAGCGGCCAAAGAGGGCGACAAGCTTGTTTTGAACGTCGGCTTCAGCCATCAGGTGGTTGTGCCCGAGACGGCCGAGATCAAGATTGACGTGCCCAACGCGAATACCGTTGTTATCAGCGGCATTGACAAGCAGAAGGTCGGGCAGTTTGCAGCCGACGTTCGTAAGAGAAGACCGCCTGAGCCTTATAAGGGCAAGGGCATACGGTATGCCGATGAGGTTATTCGCCTCAAAGAAGGCAAGACCGGCGCGAAATAATAAGGGGAGGTGTGCTAAATGGTTAACAGACCTGATACAAAAGGGCAGCGCGTTAAGCGCCACCAGAGAGTTCGCAATAAGATTTCCGGCACGCCCGAGACTCCGAGACTGGACGTCTTCAGGAGCAACGCCCACATCTATGCCCAGGTTATAGACGATGTAAACGGCGTTACCCTAGTCGCTGCCGCGTCTAATGAGAAAGACTTTGACGCTCCCGGAGGCAATATTGAGGGTGCGGCGAAGGTAGGAAAGCTCGTTGCCGAGAGAGCGAAGGCAAAGGGCATTGAAAACGTTGTTTTCGATCGCGGCGGCTATATCTACCACGGGCGTGTTAAGGCTCTGGCGGACGGCGCTCGCGAAGGCGGACTCAACTTTTAGTCGGGAGGGGATAGTATGGCTTATCAGAATAGCAGAAGGGACAACAGACGCGAAGAAGCGCCGGCGTCCGAATTCGTGGAAAAGGTCGTTTCCCTCAACCGCGTGTCCAAGACCGTCAAGGGCGGCCGCGTCATGAAATTCTCTGCGCTCTGTGTCGTCGGCGACGGCAAGGGACGCGTGGGTTATGGCTTGGGAAAGGCAGGCGAGGTTTCCGAGGCTATCCGCAAGGGGCTTGAGGACGCCAAGAAAAATATAGTAACGGTTACTCTTCAAGGGGCTACGATTCCCCACGAAGTGATCGGTCAGTTCGGAGCGGGAAGGGTTCTTTTAAAGCCCGCCGGAGCCGGTACCGGAGTTATTGCCGGGGGCGCTGTCCGCGCGGTCGTAGAAGCCGCCGGAATTAAGGACATCCGCACGAAGTGTCTGCGCTCCAACAACCCCAACAACGTCGTTGCGGCCACTATGATCGGTCTGCGCAGTTTGCGCAACGCCGAGCAGGTCGCGGGGGCGCGGGGCAAGAACGTAAAAGATATTAGAGCTTAGGAGGCGTGAGCATGGCTGAATTGAAAATAGAGCTTGTAAAGAGCTTGAACGGCAGATTGGCTCAGCACATTGCCACTGCCCACTCTCTGGGTCTGCACAAGCCGGGTAACACCACCGTGCAGCCGGATAACCCCCAGACCAGAGGCAAGATTGCCAAGATTGGCTTTCTGCTGAAGGTTACGGAAGAATAGGAGGCGACCAGATGAAACTTAACGAGCTTTCACCGGCTCCCGGCTCCACCCACTCTTACAAGCGTAAGGGCAGGGGCAACGGCTCCGGCAACGGCAAAACCGCCGGACGCGGCCAGAAGGGACAGCTGTCCCGCAGCGGCGGCGGAGTGAGGGTCGGCTTCGAAGGCGGTCAGATGCCGCTGGCGCGAAGAGTACCCAAGCGCGGCTTCAACAACATCTTCGCAAAGCCCCTGACGGCTGTGAACGTCAATGTCCTTAATAACTTTGAGGACGGGCAGACCGTTTCGGCGAAGTCGCTTTTGGACGCCGGAATTATAAGCAAGTGCGAGTATGGACTTAAGATTCTGGGCAATGGCAGCTTGCAGCGCAAGCTGACCGTTAAGGCCAGCGCTTTCTCTGAAACTGCTAAGCAGAAGATTGAGGCGGCGGGCGGATCGGCGGAGGTGGTATAAGTGCTCGAAACTATGCGCAACGCCTGGAAAATTGACGAGCTGAGGAAAAAGATTCTTTTCACGCTTTTCATCGTCCTGCTCTATCGCATAGGCAACGCGGTGCCTGTACCCTATGTGGACGTCAACACGCTTTCAACTTATTTTGACCAGATGAGCAACACCGTTTTCGGTCTCTATAACGTAATGAGCGGCGGAGCATTCTCGACGGCAACGATTTTTGCGCTGTCGATACAGCCGTATATCAACGCTTCGATTATCATTCAGCTGCTCACCATCGCCATTCCGGCGCTGGAGCGTCTACAGAAGGAGGGCGGCGAAGAGGGTAAGAAGAAGCTTGCCAGCATAACCCGCTATTCAACTGTCGGTCTAGGTCTCGTGCAGGGCTTCGGTTACTATATGCTCATGCTCAACCAGACCAACAACCCCAGCGGACTTCCAATCCTTTCGGGGACGGGCATTTGGCCGGCGATAGTTATCGTTCTCACGCTGACGGCAGGCTCCGCGCTTATCATGTGGCTGGGCGAGCAGATTACAGAGTTTGGTATCGGCAACGGAATTTCCATCATCCTGTTTGCCAGCATCGTATCCCGCTTCCCGACGCAAGTCGCGACCATGGGAACCTCTGTGTTTAACGGGACTCTCCAGTGGTGGCTGGCGGTGCTGCTGCTCATCGGGGCGCTGGCGATTATCGTCTTGATAGTCGTCGTGACCAACGCCGAGCGGCGCATTCCGATTCAATATTCAAAGCGCGTTGTCGGGCGCAAGATGTATGGCGGACAGAGCACGCACCTTCCCATGAAGGTGAATATGTCCGGCGTTCTGCCCGTAATCTTTGCGCAGTCGATAACGAGTCTGCTGCCGACTATTCTGGGTCTGGCGGGGGTCACGAAGGACTCCGGCGGGTTCTGGGGCGGAGTTTTGACGGCACTGGATATGACCAGCCCCATTTATGCTATAGTCTATCTGCTGCTTATCGTTTTCTTCTCATATTTCTATTCCACGATTCAGTTCGACCCCGTGGAAATCTCCAACAACCTGAGAAAGAACGGCGGCTTCATCCCCGGCTATCGTCCGGGCAGACCGACCATCGACTTTATTCGCAAGTCTCTTAACAAAATTACGCTCTTCGGAGCGGTTTATCTCGGCATAATCGCCGTCGTGCCGCTGATTATCGGCATGGTCAGCCCCGAGGCCTCGAACATGGGCATCTCGCTGGGCGGCACCTCTGTCATAATCGTTGTCGGCGTGGCTCTCGAGACCGTCAAGGCGCTTGAGGCGCAGATGATTATGCGCAACTACAAGGGCTTCCTTGAATAGACCGGAGGTAAGGTAATGAAGCTTGTATTACTGGGCGCTCCCGGTGCGGGAAAAGGAACTCAGGCAGACATTTTGTGCGGGGAGTACAACATCCCGACAATCTCGACAGGCAGCATACTCCGCGAGGCGGTTAAAAACGGCACGCCCGTAGGTCTCAAGGCGAAGGAATTTATGGACAGTGGGGCACTCGTGCCGGACGAAGTAATTATCGGAATAGTCAAGGAGCGGCTCGAGCAGCCGGATTGTGAGGCGGGGTATATTCTGGACGGTATGCCCAGAACAATCAATCAGGCTCAGGCTCTGGAGGACGGCGGCGTCGAGATTGACGCGGCGCTCTCGCTGGAGGTCTTGGACGAGACCATAGTCGAGAGAATGACCGGCAGAAGGGTCTGCGGCGAGTGCGGCGCGGTATATCACGTCGTTTCAAATCCCCCGGAGACGGACGGAGTTTGTAATGCCTGCTCCGGTGAGCTGAAACTGCGCGCCGACGACGCCCCCGAGACTGTTAAACAGCGGCTGCATATCTATCACGAGCAGACGGAGCCGCTCAAGGACTTTTATAAGAGCCGCGGCAAGCTACTACTTGTCGAGGGGCGAGAAACAATCGAGGAGACCTCAAGAGAGGTCAAGAAGGCACTCGGTTTATGAACATGATCACGGTTAAGTCGCCCCGGGAGATTAAGCTCATGCGCGACGCCTGCCGCCTCACGGCGGGCGCGAGATCGGTCGGCAGAAGGATGGTTGCCCCCGGCGTTACCACCGGAGAAATAGACCGGGCGATTCACGACTATATCGTGAAGGCGGGGGCAAAGCCGAGCTTTTTGGGCTACAACGGTTTTCCCGGAAGCGCCTGTGTATCGGTAAACGACGAGGTTATTCACGGCATTCCCGGCGCGAGAAAGGTTCGCGAGGGCGACATTGTAAGCATTGACGTGGGCGCTTTTATCGGCGGGTTCAACGGCGACTGCGCCGGAACCTATCCCGCAGGAGAGGTTTCAGAGGGCTCTAGGCTTCTCATTGAGGCGACGAGACAGGCCTTCTTCGAGGGCATTAGGTTTGCGAAGGTCGGCTACCGCGTTTCGGACATTTCTCACGCGATTCAGGAATATGTTGAGCACAGAGGGTTCAGTCTGGTTCGCGAATATGTCGGACACGGCGTGGGACGAAATCTCCACGAGGGACCCGAAATTCCGAATTTCGGTACTCCGGGACACGGGGCGAGACTGGTAAAGGGCATGACCCTGGCTATAGAGCCGATGGTGATTGCAGGGCGCCGTGAGATAAGGGTACTGGACAACGACTGGACAGTCGTGACAATTGACGGGAGCTTTTCGGCGCATTATGAAAACACCGTTCTCATAACGGACGGTGAGCCGGAGATTTTGACCGCGGCGGAGGATATGTGATGACGCCGGGCGAAACGAAGAAAATTGTGTTCTCTCTCGCCGGACACGACAAGGGCGGCGCATTTATTCTTCTTGAAGAGGACGACAAGAGCGCGACTCTTGCCGACGGCAAAACAAGAACGCTGAGTAAACCCAAGAAAAAAAGTTTAAAGCATATCAGTACGGCGGGCGAGGCGAGCGCCTTGTTCTCCCAAAGCCTCTTTCGAGGAGAGGCGACTGACGCAGCAGTTAGGAAAGAGCTTGCGAGGTTCCGCGCTCAGGCAGAGGGGCAAAAAGCCCCCTCACGAACTTGTGGAGGAGGTTATTAAGCTTGTCGAAAGATGACGTTATTGAATTCGAGGGCACTGTCATTGAAGCTTTGCCCAACACGATGTTTCAGGTTGACATTGGAAACGGCCACAAGATTCTGGCGCATATTTCCGGTAAGCTGCGCATGAATTTCATCCGCATACTGCCCGGCGACAAGGTTACAGTTCAAATGTCGCCGTATGACCTGACCCGGGGAAGAATCACTTGGAGAAGCAAATAATGGAGGAAGCATTATGAAAGTAAGGCCATCCGTGAAGCCCATGTGCGAGAAGTGCAAGGTTATAAAGCGTAAGGGCAAGGTAATGGTTATCTGCGAAAATCCCAAGCACAAGCAGACACAAGGTTAAAGGCAAAGCAGGGGTGCCTTAGCGGGGAGGGCGAGAGCTTTTCCCGTGGGAAAAGCCCTGTTACGCGAGAGCGTATTTCTTGAGACGGAGATAAATCCGCCTCGGCAAAAATCTTGCGGACGGGGCGCGGAAGCGTAAAAATAACCCGCCGCATAATGCGAAAGGAATGGTTTAGAAAGTATGGCAAGAATCGCCGGAATTGACCTGCCCAAGGACAAACGAATTGAGATTGGGCTGACTTATATCTACGGCATCGGACTGACAAGCTCTAAAAAGATTCTCCAAATGACGGGTATTGACCCCAACACGCGAGTCAAGAACCTCACGGAGGAGGACGAGGCGAAGCTGCGCGAGTGCATTGACACTCACTTCACAGTTGAGGGGGACAAGCGCAGACAGGTAGCCCTCGACATCAAGCGCCTGACAGAGATCGGAAGCTATCGCGGAGCGCGCCACCGCCGCGGTCTGCCCGTGCGCGGGCAGAGGAGCAAGACGAACGCCCGTACCCGCAAGGGTCCGAAGCGGACGATTGCCAATAAGAAGAAGTAAGGGAGGGATATGTAATGGCAGCACCTAAGAAAAAGGTAAGAACTCGCCGCAGAGAGCGGAAGAACATTGAAAAGGGAGTCGTTCATATCAGCTCATCCTTCAACAACACCATGGTTACTATCTCAGACGTTCACGGAAACGCCATCAGCTGGGCGTCCGCCGGCGGAATGGGCTTTCGCGGAAGCAAGAAGTCCACGCCCTTTGCGGCGCAGACAGCCGCCGAGAGCGCGGCGAAGGCCGCCATGGAGCACGGACTGAAAACCGTGGAAGTGATGGTCAAGGGCCCGGGCAGCGGCCGTGAGGCGGCTATCCGCGCGCTTCAGACAGCCGGACTCGAAGTCACTCTCATCAAGGACGTTACGCCCATTCCCCACAACGGCTGCCGTCCTCCGAAGAGACGCCGCGTCTAATTAAGGAAGGAGAGAATAACTATGGCTAGAAATATGCAGCCCATTGTCAAGCGTTGCAGACAGCTCGGCATTTCTCCCGCCGTCATGGGCTATACGTCCAAGACCAAGTCAGAGAGCATCAGGAATCCCAGAGGGCAGATGCGCCGTAAGCAGAGCGAATATGCGCTTCAGCTCAATGAAAAGCAAAAGGTAAAATTTATCTACGGAATTCTGGAAAAGCAGTTCCGCATGTATTATGAAAAGGCCGCCAAGACCCCCGGCGTCACAGGCGAAACTCTGCTCACGACGATTGAGCGGCGGCTCGACAATGTTGCCTACAGGCTCGGCTTCGCCATGACCCGCCGCGAGGCTCGTCAGGCGGTTACCCACGGGCACTTCACAGTGAACGGAAAGCGTGTTGACATCCCGTCTTATCTGGTTTCTCAGGGAGACGTTATTGAGGTGCGCGAGGCGAGCCGCTCGTCCGTTATGTTTAAGAGACTCCTGGGAGAGGATTCGGTTGTTATAATCCCGCCGACCTGGCTCGAGCGTGAGAAGAACGCTCTCAAGGGAACCGTTACCCGCCTTCCGGTGAGAGACGACATTGAATTTCCGGTTGAGGAGCATCTTATTGTCGAATTGTACTCTAAGTAATACGGAGACCCTCATAGTTGGTAAGCTGTTAAAACGGGCGCTTAATGCCCATATCGTAGGAGGGTATAATATAGCATGATTGAAATTGAAAAGCCGCGTATCGAATGTGTAGAGACGCCGTCTGATGAGTCTTATGGGAAATTTGTTGTAGAGCCTTTGGAGCGTGGATACGGAACGACCTTGGGCAACTCGCTTCGGCGGGTTCTCCTGTCGTCGCTTCCGGGAACGGCAGTTACATCTGTTCGCATCGCCGGGGTTCAGCACGAATTTTCCACAGTTCAGGGAGTAAAAGAGGATGTTACGGAGCTTGTCCTCAATATCAAGGGAATTATAATAAAGCTCTATGGCGACGGACCGAAAACCGCCTATATAGAGGCCTCCGGTGAGGGCGAGGTCACCGCCGGGGACATAAAAGCGGATGCGGAGATTGAGGTTTTAAATCCCGACGCGCATATCGCTTGGCTGGGACCCGAGGCAAACCTCAGCATGGAGATGACCGTTGCCCGCGGGCGCGGCTATGTTGTGGCGGAGAAAAATAAGAGCACCCAGCAGATTATCGGCACCATTCCGGTGGACTCTATCTATTCGCCGGTTCTGAAGGTCAACTATGCCGTCGAGAACACGCGTGTCGGAAACAGAACGGACTATGACAAGCTCACGATTGAGGTTTGGACGGACAAGACCATTTCACCGCGCGATGCAGTCAGTCTAGGCGCGAAGATTCTCTGCGATCACTTCGTTATCTTTACGGATCTCTCGGAGACCATCGGCAGCGCGTCCACGGTAAAGGAAAAGGTTGAGGCTCAGCGCGACAAGGTGCTGGAGATGACGATTGAAGAGCTTGATCTCTCGGTTCGCAGCTTCAATTGTCTGAAACGCGCCAACATCAACACGGTTGAGGATCTCATTGACAAGACGCAGGAAGAGATGATTAAAGTCCGCAACCTCGGTCGGAAGTCGCTTGAAGAGGTTGAGCACAAGCTCGCTATGATGGGGCTTTCACTCGCCAGCGGCGACAACACTTAGTAAGGAGGAAGCTTAAATGTCTACTCAAAGAAAACTCGGTAAGCCGACGCAGGCGCGTATGGCCATGCTCAGACAGCAGGTCACGGATTTTCTTGACACGGGGCGCATGGAGACCACTGTGACCCGCGCGAAGGAGATTGCCCCGATGGCTGAGAAGATGATAACACTCGGTAAGAATAAGGATTTGGCAAACTATCGCAGCGCGCTGTCTTTCATCACGCGCGAGGACGTTGCCAAGAAGCTCTTTGACGAAGTTGCACCCAAGTATGCAGAACGCAACGGCGGCTATACGCGCATCACCCGCATAGGGCCGCGCCGCGGCGACGCCGCAGAGATGGCAGTCATAGAACTTGTATAGCTTCGCTTGTCGGAAGAGGGCTTAACGCCCTCTCCCGCCAGTTTGCAGCCCGCCACGCGCCTCTACGAGTCACTCGCGGTCTGAGAAGAGTTTTTTTCACCGCACATGTCGCTGAAAAAAACGATTTGAATTATGCAAAAAGCCCCCAAGGGGGCTTTTTGCATTAAGGAAGCAGATATAAAATAACGCCGTAGATTATGCTTGCGGAGACGCCGTAGACGATAACGGGTCCGGCGATTATGAACATCTTAGCGGCGGTACCGGTGATATAGCCCTCGGTTTTAAATTCCAGCGCGGGAGAGACCATGGCGTTGGCAAAGCCCGTTATCGGAACTAGAGTGCCCGCGCCGCCGAATTTCGCGAGATCGTCATAGAGCCCGAGTCCCGTCAGCAGCGCGCCCAAAAAAATGAGCGTCACGCTCACGAGCCGCCAAGCAGCGTCAGCTTCCAGAAAACTGTTGTATGCCAGAAACAGCCCCTGACCGAGTGTGCAGATTAGTCCTCCGGCGATGAAGGCCTTGAGTATATCGGAACCGAGCTTGGAATTCGGAGATTTCTGCTTGACAAGCTCGGCGTATTCCTCTTTAGACATTGTAAAATAACTCATAAAAAACCTCCCCTTGGCAACACTAGTGTTCCCAAAAGAGAGGTTATTATGAGTATAAGTGCTCTTCAGACAAGCGCTTTAGTTGTTATCTAATGAGATATTCTCTACGCCGTTGGTTTCAAATTCGCGCATATAGCTCTCGATTCTTAGGGCAAGCTCAGTCATGTCGTCGGGGTTTAGGTGCTCGGCGATCATGTCGCGGTGAGCTAAAACCTCCGCGAGAATGTCGAAAAACACATCGTCCTCATACTCGGCAATGGCATCGTGAATGCCGCCCTCCTCATAGGCAGTGGAGGGGAAGATGTGCCCCAGATAGCGCTGAGTGAGCGCGCGGAAGCCGTTTTCGGCGGCTAGAGCGAAGAACTTTTCCTGAAGCAGGTCATATTCCTCGAAGCGGTCGTTAGCCCTTATGGAGTTCAAAATCCAGTTTCCGATATAAACCAAATCCAGCAGATGCCGAAACTCTTTTTTGGTAAGCTCAAATTCCATGGGAACTCCTTTCGGTAAAAATACGACCTCTATAGTATATCGTGAATGCGAAGCAAAATTGTACCTACTGCTTCTTATTTATTATAACATGAATGCGCAGCATGAATGGTATAATGTGTCATGTTTTTCGGTTGCCGCTTCAGCGGCGAGAAAAACCGACTTAAATCACTGATATAATAGTTGTTCACAACTATTATATCAAAGGAATTTGAAAATTTCCACAACTTTTTGTGAACGAGCTATTCTTTCTGCGGGCAGGAATGTCATATTTATGGTGGATTGTACTTGAAATATTTCCCGCCGCGTATTATAGTATATTAGCAAAATGAAATTTTTGGGAAGAATTTATGGATGACAGAGCAATAGGGGTCTTTGACTCCGGCGTCGGCGGGCTGACCGCGCTGCGGGAGCTTACGGAGCAGCTGCCCCGTGAACATATAATATACCTGGGCGACTCATATAATATGCCGTATGGCGAGAAAACCCGCGAGGAAATTGTGGGTTTATCGCGCAAGAATCTGGGATTTTTGCTGAGGCGCGGCGTGAAGGCCGTCCTCGTCGCCTGCGGCAGCGCGACGGTGAACGCGCTGGACGTCTTGGAAAAAGAAAGTCCCGTGCCGATTTTGGGCGTCGTCGCCCCGGCGGTTGAGGAGGCGGCAAGGCTAACTCGCAACAACTGCATAGGCGTTCTCGCGACCCGCGCGAGCATTCGCACCCACGCCTTTCGCGACGCGATTTTAGAGCGAAGAGGCTCCTTTGCCGTCGTCTCCCGCGCCTGTCCGGTGTTCGCGACGATGGTTGAATATGGAATTTACGACCCTGAAGACGAGCGGATACGAGCCGCTGCGCTGGAATATCTCCCGCCGATTCGCAAGGCGGGCGCGGACACGATTATTTTGGGCTGCACCCATTATCCGCTGCTGTCGGAGGTCATAAAGAAATATGTCGGCGCGGACAATCGCCTCATAAGCGGCGGGCAGGTACGGCTTGTCAGCTCCGGCGCGGCGGCGGCGCGGCAGCTCGCGAGGTTTATACGCGAAAACGGCTTGGAGTGCGCTCGAGACAATCATCGGCTCGAGTATTTCACGACGGGGCAGGCGGAGGACTTCGCCCGCAGCGCCGGATATATGCTGCAGCGCGACATTTCGGGGCAGTTGACGGCTATCGACCCGCTGTGAACGGAAAGGTATGGCTATAAAATGACAGATAAAGAGGTTGTTATTTCAATAAAAGGCGGTCAGCAGGGCGATGACGTCAAAGAAGAGATGGAGCTTATTACGGACGGCGTTTTCTCCTATGAGAACGGCAGAGCTAGGCTTGCCTATATGGAGAGCGAGCTGACGGGGCTTGAGGGCACGCGCACGACCTTTGATATTGACCCCATGAGCATTATCATGACCCGCGAGGGCACGCTCAACAGCCAGATGGTCTTCGAGGAGGGCAAGCGCCACAACTTTCTCTATGAGACGCCTTTCGGTGCGGCGACTATGGGGGTAAAGACGCGGCGGGTGCACGTCGCGCTCGACGAGCACGGCGGGGACATGGAGGTCGACTATATGGTCGAGCTGCAGCACTCCGTTGTGGGCTATAATTACGTTACGATAAATGTTCGGGAGCAGAGGAACGATATAAGATGAATTTGATTGAAGAGGCAAAGATAGCAATAGATAGGCTGCTGCGCGCGGCATATGACAAGGCGGTTGAACAGGGAAAGCTCCTGCCCGACTGTTTCCCGCAGGGCAAGGCGGAGATTCCGAAGGACACGGCTAACGGCGACTGGGCGGCAAATCACGCCATGGTGGGCGCGAAGAGCCAAAGAAAGCCGCCGCGAGAGCTGGCGGGCATTCTCGCGGAGAATCTCGAGCTGTCCGGCAGCTTTTTTGAAAGCGTCGAGATAGCGGGCCCCGGATTTTTGAACTTCCGGCTTGCGCCGAGCTGGTATGCTCTCGTGCTCGAGACGGTGAGGGACGAGGGAGCCGACTACGGCTCCTCCAATGAGGGCGCAGGTGAGCGCGTGATGGTCGAATTTGTCTCCGCCAACCCAACGGGTCCCATGACCATCGGCAACGCCCGCGGCGGCGTTTTGGGCGACGCTCTGGCGAGTGTTATGGCACGGGCGGGCTACAAGGTCTCGCGCGAGTTCTATGTCAACGACGCCGGCGGTCAGGTGGAGATGTTCGGACGCTCCATCGAGGCGCGGTATTTGCAGCTCATTGGCGGCGAGGAAGCAGCCGAGCTGCCCGAAAACGGTTACCACGGCGACGACGTGAAGCTGCTGGCACAGCTTATCTATGAGCGGGACGGCGAGGCGTATCTGGACATGCCGTCAGAGGAGCGGTGCGCGGCGTTTGTGGAGTTCGCTCTGCCGTATAACATCGCGCTCATGGAAAAGCACCTTGAGCGCTATCGGATTATATTTGACACGTGGTTTCTCGAGAGCGCCCTGCACGAGGGCGGCTACGTCGCCGAGACGGTGAGCCTCTTGGAGCAGGCCGGGAACACCTATGAGAAGGACGGCGCGCTCTGGTTGCGCAACACGGACTTCGGCGCGGACAAGGACGAGGTTCTGCGCCGCGCGAACGGCTATTATACCTATTACGCCGTCGACATCGCCTATCACCGCAACAAGTTTATAGAGCGCGGCTTCGAGCGCGTTATCGACGTCTGGGGCGCGGATCACCACGGGCACGCCCTGCGCTTTGCCGCGTCCATGTCCGCCCCGGCACTGGGGCTGCAGGGTAAGAAGCTGGACTTTCTCATCATGCAGATGGTGCGGCTCGTGCGCGGCGAAGAGGTCGTCAAGGTCTCCAAGCGCACGGGCAAGGCACTCACATTGAACGACCTGCTCGACGAGATAGGCGTTGACGCCTGCCGGTTTTTCTTCAACGCCAAGCCCGACACGCATTTGGAGTTCGACCTTGATCTCGCGATTCGTCAGGACAGCGAGAATCCGGTGTACTATGTCCAGTATGCCCACGCGCGGATTTGCAGCTTAATTGAGCTTCTGGCCGGGGAGGGGCACCCTGTGCCCGATTCGGGCCTTGACGCGGGCGCTCTGAGTACGGAGCCGGAGCGCGAGCTTATAAAGCAGCTGGCGGGTTTCACGGAGGAGATTCGCTTGGCGGCGCGGGACATGGATCCTTCGCGCATCAACCGATATGTGACGGAGCTTGCCGCGCGCTTCCACAGGTTTTACGGCGCGTGTCGGATAAAGGATGCGCCAACGGGGGTTCTCGAGGCGCGGCTGTTGCTATGTGACTGTACCCGAAGCGTTATCGCCAACGCCTTGGGGGTAATAGGGGTTACGGCTCCTAATAAGATGTGAAAAAATCGCCCGCAAGGGCGATTTTTTTGCAGATAATAGATATTAGATAATAGATAGATGGAGTCGCCGAAGGCGACGGATTGATAGAAACAGCAAATAACAGTAAACGTTTTGCTGTTAAGTTTACATAAGATTAGTATTGCAATGTTGTATTATGTAGTCTATTATAGACATACCAACGGAATTATTTTATAGGAGGAGAGAAAGATGAAAAACATTTTTACTGCGAGAAGGCTTTGCCTCGCGATGGTGCTTGTCGTGCTGGCGACGATGCTGTTTCTGGTCGCTGCGACGGGCGCGGACGCCGGGACAAACGCGACGCCGGAGGGGTACAGCGCCGCCGACATTGCCGCGATGAACGCGATAATCCGCGACCACCCGGAGTTAGGCTCCAAAATAACGCCCTGGGAGACGGGCGAGAACCCGCCGGCGGAATGGGCTGAGGTGGTGACATGGGGCGACGAGAGCAAACCACTGCGAATTGTAGGACTCGACCTTTGCCTCACATCCCGTCATGATTTTAACTATGGCATGACAGGAACTCTCAACACATCGGGACTTCCTGAGCTAATCGATCTGGACTGCGGCTTCAACTATTTGACAGGGCTGGACGTGAGCGGCAACACGAAGCTCCAAAGATTGGATTGCAGCGGAAATAATTCCGCCGCGTTCAAAGCCAGCGCGAGCGATATAAAGTCCGATTCAGGTATTTCAAGCCTTGACCTAAGCAAAAACACGGAGCTGACAAACCTGTGGTGCGCGACCAACAGACTTACGGCTCTTGACATAAGCGCCAACACGAAGCTAATATATCTTGAATGTAATAGAAACGGAATTACAGATCTAAATCTTGAGAAAAATACCGAATTAACCAATCTCATATGCGATGATAACCAAATCTCTGAACTTGATGTTTCTAAGAACGCCGTGCTTAAATCACTGCTTTGCGGCAGAAATCTTTTGACGAAGCTGGACGTTACAAAAAATGCTGAGCTTAACAGCCTATATTGCGACGACAATCTCTTGGTAAGTCTGGACGTCACGAAGAACAGCAAGCTTTATTCTTTAGGTGTTGGAAACAACCTTTTGACGAAGCTGGATATTACGCAAAACACCGAGCTTGATTCCTTGCTTTGCGGAAGTAATCTTTTGACAGAATTAAATGTTGAAGCAAACCCCAAGCTTCTTACCGTTAGCTGCTATAACAACCAATTGATTAGTCTGGACGTTACGAAAAACGCTCAGCTTGTTTCATTGAACTGCGGAGACAATCAGCTGAGAGAATTGGATCTATCAAATAACAGCAATCTCTTTCATTTAGATTGCAGGAACAATAAAATTTCGTCCTTAGAGCTGAAGAACAAATTATTTCTGTTTAACCTAGACTGCTCAAACAACACGCTGACCGGCCTTGACGTGACCAATTGCGAAGCTCTGGCTCGGCTGATTTGCAACTACAATTACATGAAGTCTGTTTCCGACGTGATTGGTCTCGAGTCCTTTGGCGAGATTGAGTACAGTTTTGAGCCGCAGAATGAAATTTGGGATGAACCATTCACGGACGTTGGCTTTGGCGACTGGTTCTATGATTATGTAGGGTATGTTTACACAAACGGTCTGATGGAGGGCACGAGCGCGACTAAGTTTAGCCCGAACAGCACCTTAACCCGCGCGATGGTTTGGGCGATTCTCGCGCGGCTTGAAGGAGTTGAAGTTACAGGCGAAAACTGGATTCAGAAGGTGAAAGAGTTTGTGATTCCGAATGGCATTTCTGACGGCACGGATCCGACCGGCTTTGCCACACGCCGGGAGCTTGCTACGATGCTCTACCGCTACGCCGGAATCGGTGAGGACGGCTGGAACGGCGAAGCGATGGAATGGGCGCAAAATGAGTACATTATAAATGATGGACGCCCCGATGACACCGCAACACGGGCGGAGTGCGCGGCGATTATACAGCGCTTTTGCGCAATTGAGAGTTGAGAATTGAGAATTGACAATTAATGGAGTCGCCAAAGGCGACACATTATAAAAAACAGTAAATAAAATAAGGCGTTGTGATATAAAATCGCAGCGCCTTATTAGTTATTTAATTATATGGCCGCTTGCGGCATCAATAATTCTGCATTCTCAATTTTCAATTCTCAATTGCCTTCCTCGCAACGCCTGAGTCTATCGCGGCGCGCGAGACGGCGCGGGCAACGGCGGGGGCGACGCGCAGGTCGAAGGCGGGGGGAAGGATATAGTCCGCGCGAAGTTCGTCAGGCGAAACCAGCTCCGCTAAGGCGCGCGCCGCCGCGATTTTCATCGCGTCGTTTATCTCGCTCGCGCGCACATCGAAGGTGCCGCGAAAAATGCCGGGGAACGCCAATACGTTGTTAATTTGGTTCGGGAAATCGCTGCGCCCGGTGCCGACGACGGCGGCTCCGGCTTTGAGCGCGAGGTCTGGCATGATCTCGGGGGTGGGGTTCGCCATTGGGAAGAGAATCGGATTTCTCGCCATTGAGCGTACCATCTCCGGCGTGACCGTTCCGGGGGAGGAGACTCCGACGAAAACGTCCGCGCCCGCCATCGCGTCGGCGAGGCTACCGGTGAGGCGGCTGCGGTTGGTTAGGGCGGCAATCTCGCGCTTGGAGTCGTTGAGCCCCTCGCGCCCCTCATATATGACGCCCTTGCGGTCGCACATGATAACGTCGTTCAGACCGAGCGAGAGCAGCAGCTTTATAATCGCGACGCCCGCCGCGCCCGCGCCGCAGGTGACGAGGCGGACGTCCTCGAGCCGCTTGCCGACGAGCTTGAGCGCGTTCAGCAGAGCCGCGAGCGTGACGACGGCAGTACCGTGCTGGTCGTCGTGGAAGATCGGAATGTCGCTTATTTCCTTGAGACGCCGCTCGATTTCAAAGCAGCGCGGCGCGGAGATATCCTCCAGATTGACCCCGCCGAAGCTGCCCAGCAGCAGGCTGACGGCGCCGACAAACTCGTCCACATCCTTTGTGCGCAGGCAGAGGGGAACGGCGTCTACCCCGGCCAGTGACTTGAACAGCACGCATTTGCCCTCCATGACGGGCATTGACGCCTCGGGGCCGATATCGCCCAGACCCAGAACGGCGCTGCCGTCCGTTATGACCGCGACGAGATTGTGGCGACCCGTCAGCTCATAGCTTTTCTCCGGCTCGTCCCTTATTACCTCGCAGGGTCTCGCGACGCCCGGCGTGTAGGCGATAGAGAGATCGTCCTTGCTACGAACCGGCGCCTTTGCCGCATAGTCGATTTTTCCCGCCCATTTATAGTGCTGCTCCAGTGATTTTTCCATGTAGTCCATTGCGCGCCCTCCGGTTTTTAGTTACCGGGGGTAATTATACTACAAGGACGGGGAGCAGACAAGCCTAACTTTTGACAAAAAAGAGGAGCCGAACAGCCCGTTCGTCTCCTCTTTTTCCTATTTCAGCGTCGCGCCGGGGTAGTAGTGCGCGAGAATCTCCTCATAGTCCGAGCCGATCTTCGCCATAGCGTTCGCGCCGTATTGACTCAGCCCCAGCCCGTGGCCGTAGCCCGTTACGGTGAAGACGAAGGCCGCGCCGTTATATTCCAAAGTAAAGGCCGTGCTGCGCAGGGCGAAAAGCGAGCGCATTTCAGAGCCTGTGAGGGGGACTCCGCAGACCTCAACTTTACGAACGCGTCCGCTGCCGTCAAGCTCCGTTCCGCCGAGCCAACCGGCGGGGTCCTCGCCGAAGGGTGTGTCCGGATAGAGAAGCTTTATGCTCTCGCGGAAGTTTTCCGGCGCGACCTCGACAGTCGTGACGAAGTTCGGAACCTCCTCGGAGGTCTCGGGACTCGCGACGCTCGTCAGATAGGGCACCGCGCCCCAAAGCTCCGCGCCGTCCTCGGTGAAGCCGGCGGAGGAGGAGTGGAAGGTTGCGAGAATTGGCGCGCCGTCATAGACGAGCATTCTCCCGTCCGTCTCGGTGCAGGCAGCGTCCATGAGCGCCATATTGGTCTCGAAGCTCTCGCCCCAGCCCGCACGGAGCTCGGTCTCGTCCAGCCATGCCAGACAGCAGCCGGAGTCTGTGCACAAATTCGCCTCGGGGTGCTTGGGATTTGTGTGGCGGGTGCAGTAAATGATATATGTACGTGCGGCGACGGCCTGAGCGCGCAGCGCCTGCGGCTCGAAGCTGACGGGCATCTCCGCCGCTACCGCGTTGGGGAGATATTCCGCCATGGAGACGCTTCTGACGTCGCCTTCGCCGAACTTAACTTTGAAGAAGAAGTCGCCGTCCATCGAATAGTCCGGCGGCGGGCTTGGAGACGGCACGGCGCTCTCAGGAACTGCCGGAGAGGTCGAGGGAGAGGGAGAGACTACTGCCTTAGCGCCCTCGACGGGGGAGCTTAGGAATGCCAGCGGGAGTAATACCGCCGCCAATGTAAGAAGAATTGATACCCAAATCAGACGTTTCATGCCTGTCCGCCTTTCAGATAGTTTAAGTAGTTGACGTAGAGGGGAAAAGAGTATAGAATAGATGGGCTGAGTCAGAATAATTTCCCAATAGCAAGCCTGTCCTTATAAAAATTCTATTTAAACCGGAAGTAGATTATGCAGAAACAATCTTTTATAATTTGCGCGCTGAGTCTTGCTGCGGGAATTTTCGGCGCGTTTATCCGCTGGCTTCAGAATGTCAACGCCTTTGAGCCGGAGACGGGGCTGCAAAGGCCCGGCTCGTTTTGGAGCTTCGCTATAATAATATACCTTGCGGCTATTGCGCTTGTGTTTTTATTTGTCGTAAGATATCTTAAAGATAACAAAAAGCTTACCCAGCCGGACAATTTCCCCGAGGCCTTTCGCGGCGGCCGCATTCTCTGCGAGGTTGCGGCTATCGCTTCCTTCGCGCTCGCCGGAATCGGCGGAATTGCAATGATCTTTGAGGCGACCGCGGAGAAGGTTGCGCATTTTGACGCGATAAACGGCGTCTTTATTATAATCGCGGCGATTTGCCTCCTCATTATCCTGCACAGCGTCAACACCTCGGACAGGTCCCGCGGCAAGGCGTTTATCTTTCTCATTCTCGCGCTCTGCTTTAGGCTCGTCACGGAGTATAAAAACAGCGCCTCAGACCCCGTCATCTGGCACTTCGCGATCAGGATTCTGGCTATTTGCGCCGTTGTTGTGGCGTATTATTACTACGCCGGTTTTTGCTTCGGCAGGGCAAAGCCCTATAAGGCGATTTATTCTTCCTTCCTGGGAATTGTTTTGAGTATAACGAGTTTTGCTGACGGCGAGGCTTCGATATTTTATCATCTTGCAACGGCGGGCTTTGTTCTGGGTCTGCTCACGCTGACGCTGCTGCTCATGGGAAATATGTCGCAACCGAGACACGCGCGATAGCGCGCGAGCGCACTTCGCGCGCAGATAATAGATATTAGATAATAGATAATAGATATCTTGTGTCGCCGATGGCGACGGATTTAAAACAACAGCCTTGTAAAAAATGCTGCTGCGAGGAAACCTGCCGCGTCCGCTATCAGGGCGGAGGGCAGGGCGTGGCGGCTTTTTTTTATGCCCGCCGCGCCGAAATAGACGGCGATCACATAAAAGGTTGTCTCTGTCGAGCCGAGCATGACAGCGGCGGTGCGCCCGGGCAGAGAATCCGCGCCGCTACTTTTCATAACCTCGCCCGCGACGGCAAGCGCGCCGCTTCCGCTGAGCGGACGCAGGAGAACCAGCGGTGCGGTCTCTGACGGTATGCCCAGAAAGGAGAATACCGGCTCGAGCAGAGCCGTTAAGGCGTCAATGAACCCGCTGGCGCGTAGCATATAGACGCCCGGTAGGAGGGCAATGAGCGCGGGCAGAATGCCGAGTACGGTTTTCAGTCCATTTTTCGCGCCCAGAGTCATCGCCCCGAAGACGTCCTCGCGGCGGCTCATTGACCACACTATGACCACGCTCAGAATGAGCGGGACTGCGATATTACCCAAGTCTGCCACGGCGGGAAAACCTCTCAAAAATTTTTGCGGCGATTAGCCCCGCCGAGACCGATAAGAGGGAGCTGAGCCAGACGGCGGGCAGGATGTCAAAGGGAGTCTGCGACCCATATGAGGCGCGAAGCGCCGCCGCCGTTGTCGGCAGCAGCTGAATTGACGCCGTGTTCATCACAACGAACATACAAAGCTCATTGCCGGCGCTGCTTTTTCCCGAAATGCGCTGCATACCCTGAGCGGCTTTAATTCCCGCCGGAGTCGCGGCATTGCCCAGCCCCAGAAAATTTGCGCTCACGTTGGCACAGAGCGCCTCCATGGTCTCGGGATCGCGCGACGCGCGGGGATAGAGCCGCCCCAGAAGCGGACGAAGCAGCCTTGATAGCTTCGCCGAGAGCCCCGAGCGGCTCATAAGCTCAAGACAGGCCGACCAGAGACAGATCATCCCGCACATATTAAAGCAGAGCGTAACAGCGCCCGACGCCCCCTCAAAGGCGGCGGTAGTGAGCTCCGAAACCCTTCCGGAAAAGAGCGCATATATAAAGGATATGGCATAAATTGCCGCGATTATGATATTGAATTGCAAAGTTACACCTCCTGCATTGAAAATTGTTGACATTATTTACCATAAGTGTTATACTAGTTATATGGAAGTTCAGATTCAGTCAGAGGTTCCCTATATAGGAGGTCAAAGATATGAAATCAACAGGAATTGTAAGGAAGGTAGACGAGCTGGGGAGAATAGTGCTGCCGATAGAGCTGCGCCGTACCCTGGACATAGCCGAAAGAGATTCATTGGAAATATATGTGGACAACGACTCGATAATTCTGAAAAAGTATCAGAGCGCCTGCGTGTTTTGCGGTAACGCACAGGACGTCGTTGTGTTCAAGGACAAGAACGTCTGCCGTGAATGTATCGAGGCTTTGCCGCGCAATTGACGCTCACGCGGCTTGGCGGAGCTTTTCCCGCCATACTGCACAAAAAAGCGCTGAATGAATCGACTGCGGTACATAACAAGGAAGCCGGACAATGCTTGGCATTGTCCGGCTTCTTGGGTCTTAATTCAGTTCGATTAGCCGTTTGAGAGGACGATTTTTCCGTCCTCGACGAGCGCCGTGGCGGTGTCGCCGGGCTTTAGAGAGCCCTCGAGCTTTCGCTCGGCGGCGGCGTCCTCGATTGCCGACTGGATTGTCCGGCGCAGGGGACGCGCCCCATAGACGGGGTCAAAGCCGTCTTCGGCGAGCTTATCTAAAGCTTCGAGAGAGACTGTGAGATTGATTCCCAGACCCTCCAGCCTCCCGGTGACAGTTTCAAGCATGAGGGAAGCGATTTTTTTGATGTCCTCGCGGGAAAGCCTGTGGAAGACGATTATGTCGTCAATGCGGTTTAGAAACTCCGGCTTGAAGGTGGTTTTCAGCTCCTTGAGTACCATCTCGCGGATGCGCTCGTAGCTGCGCTCACCGCCGGCAGAGGTCTCCTCGCCGTCCGAGAAACCAAGGCTCAGACGGTTTTCGGTGATGCTCCGCGCGCCGACATTGCTCGTCATCACGATAATCGTGTTTTTAAAGTCCACGCGCCTGCCCTGAGAATCGGTCAGAATTCCGTCGTCCATGATCTGGAGCATGACGTTGAAAACGTCCTCGTGCGCCTTTTCAATCTCGTCGAAGAGTATTACAGAATACGGTTTGCGGCGAACCTTTTCCGTGAGCTGGCCGCCCTCGTCATAGCCCACATAGCCGGGGGGAGAGCCGATGAGCTTTGAAACGGTGTGCTTCTCCATATATTCCGACATATCAATCCTAAGCATGGCGCTCTCGTCGCCGAAAACGGCCTCCGCGAGAGCCTTGCAAAGCTCCGTCTTGCCGACGCCGGTCGGCCCCAAAAACAGGAAGCTGCCTATCGGACGCTTGGGGTCCTTGAGTCCCACGCGCCCGCGGCGAATAGCCCTAGCCACTGCCGAGACTGCCTCGTCCTGACCGATTACGCGCCGGTGAAGGATATCCTCCATCTTGAGAAGCCTTTCACTCTCGGTCTCCGTGAGGCTTGTTACGGGGATTCCCGTCCAGCCGGAGACGACCTGGGCTATGTCCTCCTCGGTGACGCAGCGCACGCCGCCTGCGCGCTTTTCGTCCCATTTGCGGCGCACTTCGGAGAGCGTATCGCGCTCGAGCTGTTCCAAATCGCGGATTTTCGCGGCGCCCTCGAAGTCCTGTGCCTTGACGGCGGCCTCCTTCTCGCTGCTCAGTGCCTCTATGCGCTTTTCAATCGCCTTGAGTTCTTCCGGTGCGGTGTGGTTCTTCATGCGCACGCGGCTGGACGCCTCGTCCATGAGGTCAATTGCCTTGTCAGGCAGGAAGCGGTCGTTAATATAACGGCTGCTCATATTCACCGCCGCCTTTATGGCCTCGTCGGTGATTTTAAGCTTGTGGTGCGCCTCATATTTGTCGCGCAGACCCAAGATGATGGAGACGCTCTCCTCTGCGCTCGGCTCGTTAACGTTGACGGGCTGGAAGCGCCGCTCGAGAGCCGCGTCCTTTTCGATGTGCTTGCGGTATTCGTTTAGGGTCGTCGCGCCGATTATGCGGATTTCGCCGCGCCCGAGCAGGGGCTTGATGATATTCGCCGCGTCGATAGCGCCCTCAGCCGCGCCCGCGCCGATTATGGTGTGCAGCTCGTCGATGAAGAGGATCACGTCGCCGACCTTCTGAACCTCCTTGAGGACGGTCTTGATGCGCTCCTCGAAGTCGCCGCGATACTTAGTCCCAGCCAGCATACCGGTGAGGTCGAGCGAGACTATACGCTTTCCGCGCAGGTCCTCCGGCACGTCGCCGGAGGCTACCAGCTGCGCTAAACCCTCCGCTATCGCCGTCTTGCCGACTCCCGGCTCGCCGATGAGCACGGGATTGTTTTTTGTGCGGCGCGAGAGAATTTGCATAACACGGCTAATCTCGTTGCTGCGCCCGATTACGGGGTCGAGCTGACCGTCTGAAGCCAGATTCGTCAGGTCGCGGCTGTATTGATCGAGCGTCTTTGTGTCGCCGCGTCTGCCCTGCCGGGAGGAGGCGCTGCCCGCGTTCTGCGGAGGGCTTTGGCGGTAATCGCCGCTGCCGAAAAGCCCCATTATGTCTGTGTATAGCTTGTTGAGGTCTGCGCCCGTCGAGACGATTAGTCTCGCGCCGGTGCTCTCCGGCTCGCGCAGGACGCCCATTAAAAGATGCTCCGTTCCGATGTAGCTGTGCCCCAAGCGATTTGCGTCTATAATCGCCAGCTCCAGCACGCGCTTTGCTCCCGGAGTCAGACCTTGCGCAGGTAGTCCCGGCGCGCCGCGCCCGATATATTTCTCTAAAAGCTCGGTCAAAATGCTCTCGTCCAGACCGTTGTCGCGCAGTACCTTCGCGCCTAAGCCCTCGCCCTCGGAAGCGATACCGAGGAGCAGATGCTCTGTCCCGACGTAGCTGTGCCCGAGGCTTTGGGCGGTCTCCTGTGCCTTTTGCAGAGCCATTCTGGCTCTCTGTGTAAATCTTTCCTGTCTCATATTTACTTTTCTCCTTTCGGAAATGCGCCGCCCGAGTGGGAAGGGCGGCGCACATATTATTCAGTTTTATGTGTGGATTAACCTGCGAGCTTTTTGATTTGGTCTCTCAGCTCGATAGCCCTTTCGTAATTTTCGTCGGCAACCGCGCTTTGAAGCTGCTGACGGAGTGAGACAAGCTCGCGCTTTGCGCGAATCTCCTCGCCCGCGTCCTCGGGTATATTATTCCGCGCAGCCTCTTCGGATTTGGTCGAAGGCTGCCTGTCGCCGACGGAAACATTTATCCAAGGCAGAGCCAGAGTAGGAGCGGCAAGCGCGCGCCCGAAGCCGAGGCTAAACGGGCTTTCCCCGAAAAAGCTCTCGAGCAAACTGGGTCTGCCGAAAAATCCGCCGAAAGACGGCATAAACGCGCGGTCAATTGTCTCGCCGAAGCCCTCGGCGCGGGCGCAGTCGTTGCAGAGATTGTATTCGGTTACTTCACCGTTGATATTGGACTGATAATGAAAGGTGGCTTCCTTTCCGCATTTTTCACACTTCATGATTATACCCTCCTTAAAAGTTTATAAAACTGATTAACTAGTTGTTTTCGGACAAGACGCTGACCAGCATCTGCTTGAAAATCGCCGCGCGAATGAGGTCTCGGTGCTCCGGCGCAATAGAGCGAAGGGCGTTGTCGCTCAGCGCCGCCGCCATAATTGCCGCGCCCTCACCGGAGAGTGCGCCCTCATACAGCAGATTCGAGATAAAAGCCGCCGCCGTTCTCGGCGAAAGTCTCTCGCCCACGGAGTTGACCGTGTGCATAATCAGCTGCCTCGGCGTGTTTCGCACCCGACTTATGCGGATGTAGCCGCCGCCGCCGCGCCGCGACTCGACAATGTAGCCGTGCTCCGGCGAAAATCTCGTCGAGATAACATAGTTGATCTGGCTGGGCGCACAGCTGAATTTCTCCGCGAGTATTCCGCGCCTCAGCTCCGCGATTCCGCTGCTGCTGTCGAGCAGCTCCTGAATGAAACCTGCAATCAAGTCACTTGTAGCCATGTAACCACCTCTTCGCTTTCTTCTGTGTCTGACCTATCCTGACCTTTGATTTGATTATAGTCAGGAATGGTCAAATTTGCAAATCTCAGTTTGACCAATACTGACTAATTAGGCGGGGGAATTTTAATAGTATCGCTGCATAGCTTCGCTGTTCTTTAAGTTTCTTAATTTTTCTCGATTTTTCAAAAATCTAATCTTTGGTGCTTGCAATGGACAAGCTTTGTTGTTATAATGCTTTCTGTAAGCTTGCTGAACCGTTTTTCAGTAAAAACAATCAAAGGATATATTACATAGGAGGATACTCAGATGGCTTTTGTTATTACCAGTGATTGCATTTCCTGCGGCAGCTGCGCGGATACCTGCCCGGCCGGCGCGATTCAACAGGGAGACACCCAATACGAAATCGATCAGGACGTCTGCCTGCAGTGCGGCGCTTGCGTCGACGTCTGCCCCACCGGCGCTATTGTCGAGAAATAGGTCGCAGAAAACAGCCCAAAAGCCTGTTGCCGGAGGACGCTTTAGCGTTACCCTTGGCGGCGGGCTTTTTGTATTTTGAAATGACGGTAAAACACAATGGACGAGTTTGAAGAGCTTAGGGCTGGCGGAGCCTTACTGAAAAAAGACGCGCGCGGGCACAATTTAACGACGGACACCCTGCTGCTTGCCGACTTTGCGCGATTGAAGCGGGGGGAGTGCTGCATAGATTTGGGCTGCGGCTCCGGCGCGCTGTGCGTGCTGCTCTCGCAAAGGGCGAAGGACTCGCGCTTCACGGCCATTGAAATCCAGCCGGAGGCGGCGGAAATCGCGCGGGAGAATTTCGCGGCGAACGGTCTTGGGGAGCGCAGCATAGTCATCACCGGAGATTTTCGGGACTATAAAAAGCTGCTGCCCGTCGGGGGAGCGGACGCGGTTGTCTCAAACCCGCCGTATTTTTCGGAAAAATCCGGCGCGCGCGCGGGGACGGAAAGGCGTGAGCTCCAGCGCCGTGAAACCGGCTGCACGCTCAACGACGTAATCGCGGCGGCGGCCTGGGCGCTGCGAAACGGCGGGGCACTGTTCCTGGTGTACAGACCGGAGCGGCTCTCGGAGCTGCTGTGCGCCATGACAACAGCCCGCGTCGAGCCTAAGCGCCTAAGACTTACGCACCGCGCCATAGACGCCCCGCCGAGTCTGGTTCTGGTAGAGGGGCGGCGCGGAGGTAAGGCGGGACTTGCTATCGAGCCGCCTTTAATACTAACGGACGGTAAGATCGGCGGCACAAAGGAGGAAGAGGAGCAATGAGCGGGACACTGTATCTGGTGGCGACGCCGATAGGAAATCTGGGAGATTTTTCGCCCCGCGCGAAGCAGGCTTTGAGCGAAGCAGACTTCATAGCGGCGGAGGACACGCGGGTTACCTTGAAGCTTCTCAACCACTTCGGGATTAAAAAGCCGCTGATCAGCTATTTTGAACACAACAGAGCCACGAGCGGCGAGAAGATTCTCTCCCGTCTGCTCTCCGGGGAGAGCGCCGCGCTCGTCACGGACGCGGGCACCCCGGCCATCAGCGATCCGGGCGCGGATCTCGTGGCGCTTTGCGCCCAGAGCGGCGTAACGATTATCGCGATTCCGGGCGCTTGCGCTGCAATAAGCGCGCTCGCGCTCAGCGGGCTTGACACCTCGCGCTTTGCCTTCGAGGGCTTTCTCAATACGACGGGGCGAAAACGCGCCGAGCGGCTTAAGGAGCTTTCTGGGGAAAAACGCACCCTCGTTTTGTATGAGGCTCCGCACAAGCTCGTCTCGACGCTCTCAGACCTCGTTTCGGCTCTGGGCTCAGACCGCCGCGTCGCGCTCTGCAGGGAGCTTACGAAGCTGCATGAGGAGACCGTGCGCACGACGCTCGCCGGTGCCTTAGAGCGCTATACTCTGGAAGCGCCGAGGGGTGAATTTGTCCTCGTAATCGAGGGTGCGCCGGAAAAAACAACGCCGGAAGTCTCCCTCGAGCGCGCTAAAGAGCTGGTGTACTCTCGCCGCGAGGCGGGACTCAGCCTCAAGGAGTCTGCCCGTCTCATTTCAGAGGAGACCGGATATTCAAAAAACGAGCTGTATAACGCCTGCCTAAAGGAGAGGGAACTTCCTTGAAATCTTTAGAGGTTTAGTCTATTGACAGGGCTTGTCAGTAGAGTATATACTTAACACAAATGGAGAATCTTACATATAATTCTCGACAAAATTATCGAAAATAGGACGTAGACATGAAAAAATTTGAACTGACAGCCTGTTCCACAGCAGATATGCCGCGGGAGTTCTTTGAGAGCAACAATATTCCCTTCGCCTGTTTCCATTTCCTCATGGACGGGGTTGAATATCCCGACGATTTGGGAAAGACTATGCCCATAGACGAATTTTATGACCGCGTTGCCGCCGGAGCGCAGCCGACGACGAGTCAGGTAAACGAGCAGGACTACATGGATATGTGGCGGCCGCTTCTCGAGCGGGGCATGGATGTTTTGCACATTACTCTTTCCAGCGGAATTTCCGGCACGATTAACTCGGCGCGGGTTGCCCGCGAGGAGATTCAGGCGGAGTTTCCCGAGCGAAAGCTGATTGTTATAGATTCGCTCGGCGCTTCCAGCGGCTATGGCTTGCTTGTCACAAAGGCGATGGAGCTGCGCGACGCCGGAGAGGATGTTGAGTCTGCGGCGAAGTATATTGAGGACAATAAGCTTCGTGTGCACCACTGGTTTTTCTCGACGGATTTGTCCAGCTTCTATCGCGGCGGGCGCATTTCGCGCTCCTCGGCTTGGTTTGGCACGGTTTTGAAAATTTGCCCGCTGCTCAATATGAATGAGCTGGGCGAGCTTATTCCGCGCGAGAAAATTCGCACAAAGAATAAAGTTATCGAGGCGATTGTCGACAAAATGGCGGAGCACGCCGAGGGCGGAACGGACTACTCGGGGAAGTGCTATATCAGCAATTCCGCCTGTCTTGAGGACGCGCGCGCGGTCGTCAGGCTTGTCGAGGCGCGTTTTCGCAAGCTCGACGGTCACGTTATGATCAATAACATTGGCACGGTTATCGGCTCGCACACCGGTCCCGGCACCGTCGCGCTCTTCTTCTGGGGAGATAGTAGGGCAGATAATAGATAAAAGATAATAGATAAAAAATCGAGACGAAGCCCAGCCGAAGGCGACAACATAATAATAAATCCCGTGCTGTGCGCGGGATTTATTGCGTGTTTACAATTTTTGAGATTGACTTCAATAATTACCTGCGATATAGTTAGTGAGTGCGGATATAATAAGGTCAGCGAGGTGAAGCAGATGAAAGACGATTGTCTTTGGCGGATGTTCTGTGAAACCGGGGAACCGGCTTGCTACCTTTTATACAAGGAAGCTACTAAAGATAAAGAGCGTATTGCAGATTTCCCGCCTTTAGCGCACCTTGCTTTCTGCGGAGACGAGGTCAAACCCGTCGCCCGCATTTAAAAGGTCGCACCGACCCGTGAGAGTGTTTTTGATTTATTATTTTGGACACCTCTTAAACAACACGGGTCGGTGCGACTGTTCGTCGGTGCACCGGCATTTTGCCCGCCGCGGGCACCGCCAAAGAGACTTTTTCTTTTTGCGAAAAGAAGAAAGTCTCTCTGGACTCTGAAAAAGAAAGAGAAGGGTACGAAGTGACGCTTCGCTCTGTTGGAGCGTGCCGCTACGCGGTCAGGGTCGCAAGCTTACTTCGTAACGCTTGCTACTTCCGTGGGTACGAAGCTGGGACGAAGCAGGGACGAAGGTTGCCGCTTCTGAGGAAGCGGCGCGGGCGCGCAAAACAGAAGACAGAGGCGAGAGGACAGAAGACAGAGGCGAGAGGACAGAAGACAGAGGCGAGAGGACAGAAGACAGAGGCGAGAGGACAGAAGACAGAGACGAAGGACGGTTACGCGCCCTTCTCCGGCGGTCTCAGCTCCCGCTTCGCCGTCCTATTCACATACCGCAGCACATTCACCGCGAAGGGCACCGCAATGAGCGCGGCGAAAACGTCCGCCGCCGCCTGCGTCGCCGCGAGACCAAAGACGCCGAAGAGCACCGGCAGAATATAGAACATCGGAATAAAGCAAATCCCCTGCCGTGAGATACCGAGCACAATCGCGCCCGCAGGCCGCCCGATCGCCGAGTGCATCATGTTGACGATGATGACCCAGGCGTTCGCCGGCATCAGCGCGCACTGCGTAATAAGACAAAACTTTCCGACCGCAAGCATCTCCTCGTCCACCTTGGAGAAGAGCCTTATAATCGGCTCGGCGAAAACAATAATCGTCCCGCAGAACACCGCCGCGAAAACCAGCGACGAAATCTGCGAAAACCGAAACGCCTGCTTCACCCTGTCAAAGCGCTTGGCGCCCCAGTTGTAGCCCGCGACGGGCATGAAGCCCTGACCGAAGCCGAGCACCGCGAACGACGGAATCATCATAATCCGCCCGACGACGGAAATCCCCGCCTGAACCGCATCCGAAAACTCTCTCGCGCGTCTGTTTAGTAAAATCAAGCAAACAATGCTCAGCCCCGTCCGGAAAAAGCTCGGCAGCCCCATGAGCGTTACTTCCTTCACGATGTCCTTGGCAAACTTAATTAGCCTAAAGCTCAGCCTCACGACCGTCCGGCGCCGCGCATAGGGAATAATGAGAATCACAAAGCCGACAAGCTTAGAAATCGCCGTTGCAATCGAAGCGCCCGCAACGCCCATATCCAGCGTAAAAATAAAAATCGGATCCAGTCCGATATTCAGCACCGCGCCCAGCCCCATGCCCACCATGGAATAGAACGCGCTGCCCTCCGAGCGCAGACACTGGTTCAAAACAAAGCTCGTCGCCATAAAGGGCGCGGCATAGAGCACGTACCTGGCGTACTGCTCCGAATACTCCATAGCGGTTTCAGATGCGCCCAGAAACTCCACCATCGGTCTCAGATATATCAGCCCGAACACCGCAAAGGCAACTCCAATCGCGAACGCCGTGAAAAACGCCGTGGAGAGGGTGTTGTCCGCCCTCTCGTTCTTCTTCGCGCCCAGCAGCCGCGCAATATAGCTGTTCGCGCCGATCGCGAGCATCGACCCCGCCATCATTATAAACTGATCTATCGACAAGTTCACGCCCACCGCCGCTTGCGCCGACGTACCCAAAAAGCTCACGAAATAAGTGTCCGCCATGTTATAAATCGCCGTCACGACCATCGCGACAACCGTCGGCACCGCCATCTTCGGAACAAGCTTGTGTATCGGAGTCTCGAGCATGAGTGCTCGACGTTCTGCATCTTTGTTAGTTGCTTCTGCCATGTTTTAAGGTATACCTCGGTTCAAAATTATCCCGTCATTGCGGGCGACTCCTCCGTCATTGCGGGCTCCGACCCGCAATCCCCCTAATAATGCGACTGCGCCGTCATAACGGGGGGATTGCGGGTCAAGCCCGCAATGACGGCGGCTGCGCCGCCGCGCGCATCAAATACCCTCCGGTCTCTTCTCCCCGCACTTCGGACAAAACGCGCCCGTGTTCCCCGGATTGCCGCACTTCGGACAGAACCAACTGCCCTCGTCCGTACTCGGCGCACTCTCCGCCGGTCGCGCATTGCCGCACTTCGGACAAAAAGCACCCGTGTTGTCCGGCTTTCCGCACTTCGGACAAACCCAACCGCCGCCGCCGCCATTCTCCGCCGGGCGCGGCGTCGCACGCTCCGCCGCCATCCCATACAAGCTCTGCGCGTTCGCGCCCCCGGCGCTCTGCGCCATGCCCATACCGATAAACGCGCCCATCGCGCCGCCCTCATTCTTCGCCGCGCTCTGCATCGCCGCCGCCTGCGCGCCGGTCAAATGCGCCGCCGCCATAGACGGATCGCGCAGAGCCGCGTTGCGCTGCAGCTCTTTAATCATAGCCTCGTCCTCTTCGGGCGCTTTTATGCTCGAAATCCCCAGCGACACTATCGAAATCCCGCGAAGCTCGCTCCACTTCCGGCTCAGCACCTCGTTGAGCGCCTGCGCCAGCTCCATCGTGTGCCCCGGCAGCGAGCTATAGCGAATCCCCAGCTCGGAAATCTTCGCAAACGCCGGCTGCAGCGCCGTCATCATCTCGCTCTTGAGCTGATCGTCCAGCTCGCTGCGCCGATAGTCCCCCGAAACGTTTCCGCAGACATTGGTATAGAACAAAATCGGGTTGTCGATGTGATAGGAATACTCCCCGAAGCAGCGAATCGCAATATCAATGTCGAGCCCAATGTTCCTGTCCACCACGCGGAAGGGCACGGGGTTCGCGGTGCCGTATTTATTCCCCATAAGCTCCTTGGTGTTGAAGAAATACACCCGCTGATCCATCGCCGCGCCCCCGCCGAAGGTAAAGCGCTTGCCCAGCTCGCGGAAGCTGTCCTTCACCGACTTGCCCAGCGGCCCCGTGAAAATGCTCGGCTCCGTCTCGCTGTCATAGACAAACTCGCCCGCGTCCGCGCAGACGTCCACGACTTTGCCCTGCTCGACAATAATCATGCACTGCCCCTCGTTGACCGCGATAATCGAGCCGTTGGAGATGATGTTCTCCTCGCCCTTGGTGTTGCTGCTGCGCTTGGACGCCCTCTTCGCGCCCTTGCGCACCAGCACCTCTTCATCCAACGCCTCGCAGTAGAAATAATCTCTCCACGAATCCGCCAAAACTCCGGATAATGCACCGAACCCTGCTTTTAGTAATCCCACAATTTATTCCTCCTATAAAATCATACATTTCATTCCACCAACCGTCATTGCGGGCGACTCAACCGTCATTGCGGGCTCCGACCCGCAATCCCCCACGGCTTCCGTCTGTCCTCTGTCCTCTCGCCTTAAGTCCTCTGTGTTGCTGTCGCTGAGGCGACAGCGGAGACGCGGCGTTGCCACGCCGGGGCGTCCTCGCCGGACGGGCGCCCTCCGCGGGCAGCGTACAAGGGGGACTTTCTTTTGCGAAATGTACCGCACCAGATATAGCGGACATGCACAAAAGGGGAACCCGAAGTAGGGAATATGAAATTAGATGGAGAGGCGTCGCGCCAGCGGTGCTTCTCCAGTTTTT
>JAISHS010000020.1 GCA_031262405.1 Oscillospiraceae bacterium
GAGGGATATGGAGCTTGCTTCGACGAGGGGGCGCTTCGGAAAGCCCCCAATCGTTTTTCTCTTTCAGGCGTTACCCGGTTTCTCTTTTTGCGAACAAAAAGAGAAATGGGGTAACATCCTTCAGCGTGGGTTCCACGCTGTCACACCGCGTTGTAACGTGGAAATTGTCGAGGACGCCCCGCCGTGGCAACGACGACGTCTCCGCTGTCGCCGCAGCGACAGCTACCCTTGTCCCGCGCTGTGGCGCGGTAAAACGTCCCGCCGCCGTGCGGCGGAAATCTGTCCCCGCGCCGCGCGGCGAAACATCAGACCTGTCAACTACCCCAAATACTCCTTCAGCATCTCAATTGCCTCTTCCTTATTGAGCGGTTTGCCGAGGTGGCTGTTCATACCGGCGGCGATACACCTGTCCACATCCTCCTTGAACACGTTCGCGGTCATCGCAATAATCGGAATTCTCTTCGCCTTGGGCATATCCAGCGCGCGAATGCGCTGCGATGCCTCAAGTCCATCCATAACCGGCATGACCAGATCCATCAGAATCAGCTCATACCGCTCGGGATTGTGCTCAAACATCCTAACCGCCTGTTCGCCGTCCTCCGCCATGTCAAAGGACAGCTCTGTTGAACCGAGCATGGAGACAACAATCTCGCGGTTTATCGCCAAATCGTCTACCAGCAGCACGCGATGCCCCTTGAATATACCTTGATTCTCGCCGTCGCCTCGCGTGGGCTTGCGAATCGTCTCCGGCAGAGCGTGTTCTATTATCAGCTGAGTTATATCCGACGGGAAGAGCGGCTTGCCGAGAAGTCTGTCCGCACCGGACTGCCTGAGCGCATTCTCCGCCTCTCCCGGTTCCTTGGAGTTGATTAGTACCAGCATCGCCCCCGGAGGCAGCGCCGCGCGAACACGCTTTACAAGCTCCACACTATGGCTTTCCTCGGGGTCAATCCCCAAAAAGCACATATCATAGATCGAAATCGAGAGCAGACCCAAGGTCTCCTCCGGACTTCCGGCGGTGTCGCATTCAACCGAGAGCCGGCTGGAAAGCTCGCGGAAGAGCAAATTGGTCTCCGCATCGGAGCCTGCCGCAAGCAGCTTGGGATGAATCTTCAGAGCCTTTTTAAGCAGCTCGTCGCTCTGATTGTCCGCGGTATAGAGCATACGCACGGTAAAGACGAAGGACGAGCCCTCTCCCGGGGTTGAAACAATCCAGATTTTGCCGCCCATCATCTCCACGATGCGCTTGGAAATCGCAAGCCCGAGACCCGTACCGCCATACTGACGGAAGGTGCCGGTCTCCGCCTGACTGAATTCCTTAAACAGCTTTTCCTGCTGCTCTTCGGAAATTCCGATGCCCGTATCCGAAACCGCAATCTGAATTGTCGCGGTTCTGGCCTCACGGCTCACCAGAGAGGCGCGCACGCGGATAACTCCGCCCTCCGGCGTAAACTTTGTGGCGTTCGACAGTAGGTTCGTGATAACCTGCGCGAGCCTCTGCGAATCTCCCTTGACACGGTTCGGAATGTTGGGGTCAATATATACGAAGAAGCGCTGCTTGTGGTTTTCAATGAGAAAGCGCATGATGTCGGCGGTCTTGTGAAGCATCTTCTCAAAGTTAAAGACCTCGCTCTCCAGCTCCAGTCTGCCCGCCTCAATCTTGGAGATATCCAGAACGTCGTTGATTATCCCAAGCAGGTGCTCAGACGCCTCTTTAATCTTGCCGAAGGCATAGTCCTTGCGCTCTATCTCATCGGAGGCAGAGCCTATAGCCGTCATGCCGATAACGGCGTTTATCGGGGTGCGAATCTCGTGGGACATACGCGAGAGGAAATTGCCCTTGGATTTCTCCGCCTCCCTCGCCTGTTCAAAGGCGCGGCGAAGATCGGTTATATCGATGAAATATCCGGCTATCGCGAAGCTGTCTCTAAAGGGAATTCTCCGCACATAAACGCTCATTATATGCCTGACGCCGTTGTGATCAATGCAAACCATCTCCGTGCGCACATCGCCCACCTCGGCAACGTGCTCAAGCCGCTCTCTGAACGTCCTTCTCGGAGCGCCGTCCTCCTCGTTAGCCTCAAATATCGTGTCTGCCAAGTTGTCGTTTTCAAAGCTCTCAAGAAATGAATATTGATCCTCAAAGTTCAAAAAGTCCAGAGCCGCTTGGTTGCAGTCCACAAGCTTCAGATTATCGTCGAAAAGAACCGTTATGTAAGGCGTTGAATAGAGCATGGAGGCGCTGGTCTGCTTCTCCTGCTCGAGAAGCGAATTTGCAACCGTAACCCTGTTCTGCTCACGGTTTAGCAGATTGCGCTGGACTGTAATGATAACGCCTATACAAATACCCGCCGCCAGAAAAGAAGTAATATGGTCAAAGTAAAGCTGATCGCCCGTCAGCGGAGTCGTTAACCAAGGGTAGTTATAATCCACCCAATAGCACGCGAGTGCAATTATGATGTGAATACCCGCCATAATCGTCCGCCTCTTGCCGCTCATCAATATGAAGATAAGCGTAAGACTCAGAACAAAGAGCGCGGACTTGCTGCTCGTGACGTCGCCGAGCGAAAAAGACACCAGAGGAAAGACAATGTCACACAGCACAATAACCGTGAGCCAGATGAACAGATTGTGCTTCCGGAACTTATTCATGAAATACAGCGAAAGAATAAGCAGCGCACCTACCGCAAGATACAATATCATCTGGGTATGCGAAAATCCCAGCGGTATGCAGGCGATAATAACAAGGACGTCCACACAAATGCCTATCACATAGATAAGATTGAGCAGCCTTGCCTCCACGGTTAGGGTTTCATCCCGAATGTTCCGCCAGATAGATTGTACGGTTTTTTTCATCATATTACCCTCTTTGATTTACCAGCGTTATTTTACTGAACCAAATTTTTCCGAATACTCGATGCTTTTCGACAAAACTCTTTTGACATACGCGCAGTAAAATAGTACACTTATGCTATGAACAAGGAACAGATAAAACTAAATCGAAACACTAGCTGCTGCTTCACCGGACACCGGATAGAGAAATTGCCTTGGCGCTCGGATGAGCATGACAGCCGTTGCCTGGCACTCAAGATTGCTATTGCGAAGGCGGTAAAGGACGCCTATTACGCCGGAATAAAACACTTTATTTGCGGGATGGCTACGGGCTGTGATATGTATTTCTGCGAGGCAGTTATGGCGCTGCGCTCCGAGCGCGAGGACATAACGCTGGAGGCCGCCCTGCCTTGGGACGGTCAAGCCTCCCGCTGGCCGGAGGCTCTGAAAGCCCGACACAGCAGACTCGTGGAGGACTGCGACTACATAACCGTCGTGCAGCACGACTACACTCCCGACTGCCTGATGCGCCGCAACCGCTACATGGTAGACTGCTCGTCGCGCCTCATCGCCGCCTCCGGCGGAAAACCCGGCGGCACAATGAGCACGATGTTATATGCGCTGCGAGAAGGGTTAGAGATAATTGAAATAGAAATAATTAATTAATATCTCGTCGCCTCAAGGCGACTATCTATTATCTATTATCTATTATCTATTATCTATTATCTAATATCTATTATCTATTATCTGCCTTGCCGCTTGCGCGCAAGGTTCACCATTCCTTCCGGCAGCCTGCCCAGCTCGCGCAGCAGCCTTCCGGCGCCATAGGCGGCGCAGGTAAGCGGCTCCTCAACGCGGTTGACCTTAATACCGGTCTTGGCAAGGATTATCGTATCCACGCCCGGAATTAGACTTCCGCCGCCGCTGAGTATAATGCCGTTGACCGAGACGTCCGCGACAAGCTCCGGCGGCGTGCGCTCAAGAACTATCTGAACCGCGTCCAAAACCTGCTCAATCGGCTCGAGCAGAGCCTCGGCAATGTCCGTCGTCGTCACATCAACGCTCCGCGGAAGCCCCGTCATGAGGCAGCGCCCCTTGACGGCTCTAGTCTCCGGCTCCTGCGTGGGAAGGGCGCTTCCGATGGCGATTTTAACCTCCTCGGCGGTCTTTTGCCCAATCGCCAAATTGTGCTTCCGGCGTATGTATTTGACAATCGCGTCGTCAAATGCGTCGCCGGCTATTTTTATGGACTCGCTCTCGACAACGCCGCCGATTGAGACCACGCCAATCTCCGTCGTACCGCCGCCGATGTCCACGACCATATGCCCGTCGGGTCTCGAAATATCCGCGCCGCTGCCAATAGCGGCCGCCACGCAGCTCTCGACGAGAAACACCTTCCGCGCGCCCGCCTCAATTCCGGCGTCTATCGTCGCGCGCTCCTCAACTCCGGAAATACTCCCCGGAACGGTTATGATAAGGCAGGGCTTAAAGAGCGAAAAACCCGTCACCCGAGTGATAAGCTCCTTGAGCATCCGCACAGTCATATCATAATCCGAAATCACTCCATTTGCAATAGGGTGAATGGCAACAATATTCGCAGGTGTGCGCCCGAGCATCTTCTGCGCTTCCTCGCCCACCTTCAAAAGCCTGCCGCTATCAGCGTCCATGGCAACTACGGTAGGCTCGCGCAGGGCAAGCCCCTTCCCGCTAACATAGACCATGGTATTCGTCGTCCCAAGGTCAACGGCAATGTCTCTTTCAAAAAAATCCATATATAAAGCCTTTCTCATAGTCTTATGAGAATAATTCCCAGTTATGCTGCAGTTTAGTCTGAATATCTATTATCTAATATCTCTTATCTATTATCTGTTTGCGCTGCGCGCAAGCGTAGCGCAAACGACATCTTCCGCCCCGGACATACGCAGCGTCTTCGCGCACTCCGAAATGGTCGAGCCGGTGGTTATAATGTCGTCTATCAGCAAAATCCGCTTCCCGCGCACTAAGGCCTCGTCCGGCGCCATATAAACGCCGCTTATGTTGGCGCGCCGCGTCTCCGCCCCGCCGAGACCGGACTGCGCCGGAACATCAACGCTCTTTTTCAGCAGCTCCACCGCAACGTCGTCCAGCTTCAGCGCGGTCGCCATTGCCAGAAGCATCGCCTGATCATAGCCGCGCGACTTAAGCCGCACGCGGCTGAGCGGAACCCAGGTGATCAGGTCATAGCGCCCCGCGAGATATTCCCTCACGCAGTCGGCCATGAGCGCGCCATAGGTTCCGGCATACTGCGTCGCGTCGTGAAACTTAAACCACAATATAGACTCGCGCACCGCGTCCTCATAATACAGCGGCGACACGCAGACCGAGAAGAAATCTCCGCTCTGCTGCCCGCCGTTTTTAGTGCGCGGAAGCGACTTCTCACAGACCGCACAAATGCTCTTCTCGCTCGCGCCTAAAATCCGCCTGCAAAACACACAGCGCGGAGGAAACAGCAAATTAAGCAGACCCGAGAATATGTTCATATCTTTTTTCCCTCGAAAACAGCCGGATTTTTTAGTCTCTATGCTTAGCTTAATTTTCCGCGATTCTCGCCCTCAGTCCGCTGAACCGCCGCGTGGCGCGCTGATTGTCAATCATGCCGAAAACGCTCTCGCGTCTGCCGATAATAATTAGAAGCTCTCGCGCTCGCGTAACCGCCGTGTAAAGCACCTTGCGGCTCATGAGCTGGGGCGGCCCGTCCACCGCCATTAAAATCACCGCGCGATACTCGCTGCCCTGCGCCTTGTGAACGGTCATCGCAAAGGCGTGTTCAAGCTCTGATAGCAGTCCCCAGTCATAGGTCGCCAGCCTGTCCTCAAAAAGCACCTCAAGCGTCTCCTTCGCGGAGTCGATTTTCGTTATCGTCCCCACGTCGCCGTTATAGACCCCCAAGCCGCTCTCCTCGGAAGCGCCGCCCTGCTTCTTCCATATTATATCATAGTTATTCCGGTTTTGCATAACCCTATCGCCCACTCGGAAGCAAATTTCTCCGAAATTTTTTTCTTTTTTCCCCTCGGCGGGCGGATTCATCGCCCGCTGGAGTACACTGTTGAGATTTTTTACCCCCGTCTGCCCCCGATGCATGGGGCTGAGCACCTGGATATCCTGCGGTTTTATCCCCATTTTATTCGGAAGCCGCTCGGCGCAAAGCTCAAGCACCGTCTCTAAGGCCTGTGAGGGAGCCGTTCTCGAGAGGAAGAAAAAATCTCCGTCTCCCCTATTTGCGCCCAGCTCCGGACGGTCGCCCCTGTTTATCATGTGCGCACAGGCTACAATCGTGCTTGCCGCGCTCTGACGAAAAATCTCCGTCAGGCGAACCGTCTCCACAACGCCGCTGCGAATGAGGTCGTTAAACACAGACCCCGGCCCCACGCTCGGAAGCTGATCGGCGTCCCCCACCAAAACAAGGCGGCAGTCCTCCGGAAGTGCCCTCAGCAAGGCCCGAAAAAGCGTAATGTCAACCATGGAGCACTCGTCTAGAATGAGCGCGTCGCATTTGAGCAGATTATCCTCGTTGCGGCGAAAAATCGTCCCCTCGCCGCTCTCGGGGCTGGTCGCCTCAAGCAGCCGGTGCATAGTCTGCGCCGGTCTTTCGGAAAGCTCGCTCATGCGCTTTGCCGCTCTTCCCGTCGGCGCGGCTAGAAGAGTCTCGAGCCCCAGCTTCTCAAAGAGCGAGGCGATAGCGCGCACCAGAGTCGTCTTACCCGTGCCGGGCCCGCCCGTGAGCGCCAGCAGCTGCCGAGAAGCCGCCTGACGCAGGCAATACCGCTGCATCTCGGCGAAGACAAGACCCTGCTCCCGCTCGAGCTGCGAAATCAGCTCCGACAGCTTTTTAGGCGGCTCACAAACAGCCCCCGCCATCTTAAGCACCCGCTGCGCGCTAAAATCCTCCGCCTCGTGCAGACTCGTCAGATAAACCGCGTCCCGTCCCGCAACGGTCTCCCTCACAATATCGCCCGTGTCGGCGAGCACCTCCAGGGCCTCCTCGATAGCCTCGGGCTCGGCGTCCACAAGCTCCGCCGTTATCTGCACCAGCGTCTGAGCCGGAATAAAGCAGTGTCCGTTGCGCGTGTTGTGCTTGAGCTCAAAGAGCGCCGCCGCCGCCATTCTCTCCGGCGAGTCAAATTCAAAGCCGCTGCCGAGGGCAAAGCCGTCCGCCTCGGTGAAGCTGGCGCCAATGCTCTCCCGCGTGATTATGTAAGGATTCTCCAGAAGCTGCTCCATGGCGCTCTCGCCGAAGTCCCGCTCAAGCCGCAGGGCGTAAACGGGCTTGATGCCGAAATTGCCTAAAAGCTCCATTAAGGCGCGAACGCTCGTCTGCCGCCGAAAATCGTCAGATAACTCCTTTGCCTTCTTCCGGCTGATCCCGCGCACCTGCGCAAGCTTATCGGGAGCCGAAGCCAAAACCTCCAGCGTCTTTTCGCCGAACTGCGTAATGAGCAGCGTCGCCGTCGCGGGGCCTATACCCTTCACCGCCCCGGAGGATAGAAATTCAAAAATCGAGTCCACACCGCCGGGAAGCTTCCGCTCGGCATGGGAAACCTTAAACTGTTCCCCGTGGGAGGGGTGCTTCTCAAACTGTCCGGTCAGAATAAGCTCCTCACCGGCGCAGACGCGGGGCAGACAGCCGACCGCCGTCAAGCTCTCGCCGTCGTCACGCTCGAGCTTAACAACCGCATAGCCGTTCTCCTCATTTTGAAACAGCACCGCCTTGGCGGTTCCGGCAATTTGCGTGAAAGCCTCGTCCAAATCCTTTTCCAATCCTATCTCGTGTATACTCAGAACCCGTTAGCCAGTATAAAAAATCTCTTTTCCGCTCACTCCAAGCGAACAACCGGCAGCTCCCTTGCCAAAATCTCCGCCACAGCCGCCGTCTCCAAGCAGTCAAGCGCATTTTTTATAACAATCTCCGTGGATGCGTCAAGCCTTCCTTCGGCAATCAAATTTATAAGCCCCTTGACGCTCTGCTCCAGCTCCGCCGGACTTTTTCCGGCGGTTATAACAACCGAAATCGCAGTGTTTTTTCCGCCGATCCGCCTAGTCAGCAGCAGCCGCCTCAGCTCCCAAATCCCCAGTGTCAGCCCCAGCGCCAGAGTCAGCACGGTCAAAACTTCATAAAACCACATCTAATCCACTCCTTTTCCCCAGCATATGGCGAAAAGAATGATGATGTTAACTATCTGAGTCGAACCCGTACCGCCTTACAGCACTTTTTTCAAAAACTGCCCGGTAAAGCTGCTCTCGCACTCGGCGCAAGCCTCCGGAGTACCGGCGAAAACGAGATTTCCGCCCTCGTCCCCGCCCTCGGGACCGAGATCAAGAATCCAGTCGGCGGACTTGATAACGTCCAGATTGTGCTCGATAACCACAACCGTGTTGCCGGCTTCAACGAGCCTGTCCAACATCTCAATAAGCTTGTGCACGTCCGCCGTGTGCAGACCCGTCGTCGGCTCGTCGAGAATATAAACCGTCCGCCCCGTGCTCTTACGGCTCAGCTCGGAAGCGAGCTTAATTCTCTGCGCCTCGCCGCCCGAGAGCGTCGTAGAGGGCTGCCCGAGCTTTATATAGCCCATACCCACATCATAGAGGGTCTGAAACTGCCGGTGCAGCTTCGGCAGATTCTCAAAGAAGCCCAGCGCCTCCTCAATCGTCATGTCCAAAACGTCGGCTATGTTCTTGCCCTTATAGCGCACCTCAAGCGTCTCGCGGTTATATCGCTTGCCCTTGCAGACCTCGCAGGGCACATATACGTCCGGCAGAAAGTGCATCTCGAGCTTCAAGAGCCCGTCCCCGGAACAGGCCTCGCAGCGTCCGCCGCGGACGTTGAAGGAAAATCTCCCGAGGTTATACCCGCGCATTTTCGCGTCCGGCGTCTGCGCAAAGAGCTTGCGAATGTCGTCAAACACCCCCGTATAAGTCGCGGGGTTCGAGCGCGGCGTGCGCCCAATGGGACTCTGGTCAATCGCAATAACCTTATCGACGTGCTCCAGCCCCGTCACGCCGTCACTTTTTCCGGCGTGAAGCTTGGCGTGGTTGAGCTTTGCCGCCAGCGTCTTATATAAAATCTCGTTTATCAGCGAGCTTTTCCCGCTGCCGGACACCCCCGTCACACAGGTCATCAGCCCGACGGGTATGTCCACCGTCAAATTCTTTAGGTTGTTCTCCCGCGCGCCTTTAATGGTGAGCACCTTTCCGTCGCACACGCGCCGAGCCTCCGGCGTCGGAATCTTCCGCTTCCCGCTCAGATACTGTCCGGTAATGGACTCCTCACAGGCGCAAATGTCCTCAAAGCTTCCCGCGCAGACGACCTGACCGCCGTGAAGGCCTGCTCCGGGCCCGATGTCGACGATATAGTCGGCCTCGCGCATGGTCTCCTCGTCGTGCTCGACGACGATGAGCGTGTTGCCGAGATCGCGCAGCTCCTTGAGCGAGTGCAGCAGCTTCTCATTGTCCCGCTGGTGCAGACCGATACTCGGCTCGTCGAGAATATAGAGCACCCCCATGAGCGACGAGCCGATCTGCGTCGCCAGGCGAATCCGCTGGCTCTCGCCGCCGGATAAACTCCCCGCCGCCCGCGATAAAGTTAGGTATTGCAGCCCCACGCTCTCGAGAAACCCCAGGCGCGCGCGCAGCTCCTTAACAATCTGGTCGGCGATTATATGCTCCCGCTCAGATAGCGGCAGCTTCTCAATAAAGCTCAGCGCCGCCGAAATCGACTTTTCCGTGAACCGCGCAATGTTCTCACCGCCTACCGTGACCGCCAGAACCTCCGGCTTTAGCCGCTGTCCGTGACAGGCAGGGCAGGGAAACTCGCTCATGCTCATCGTCAGATCATAGCGCGCCGACGGCATAGACGACTGCGCATAGCGCCGCTCAATGTTGTTGACTATTCCCTCGAAGGGACGGTGCATCACGGCCTGTCTGCCCGCCTGATCATAGTGCAGCGTCAGCTTCTCCTTGCCCGTGCCGAATAAAATCGCGTGAACCGCCTCGTCGGAGAGATTCTTTATCGGCTCCGAGAGACTGTAGCCATAACGCTTGGCCATGGCCTCAAAATACATCCGCGAAATCCCGTCGCTGCGTATATTCCCCCAGCCGCTGGCGTGAATTCCGCCGTCGAGAATCGAGAGCTCGCGGTTGGGGATAATGAGCTCGGGGTCAACCTTAATCTGCACTCCCAGCCCCGAACAGACGGGACAGGCGCCCAGCGGATTATTGAACGAAAACGCCCTCGGCGTCATCTCGTCAAAGGACAGCCCGCAGTCCTCACAGGCATAGTTCTGCGAGAACATCATCTGCTCGCCCCTGCCCGGCACATCCACAACCACAATCCCGCCGGAGAGCGCGCCCGCCGTCTCGGCGGAGTCGGTCAGCCTCCTCGCCGCGTCGGGCTTTATGACGAGCCTGTCCACGACAATTTCAATCGAGTGCTTCTTGTTTTTCTCGAGCTTAATCTCCTCGGAGAGATCATAGAGCAGCCCGTCCACCCGTACCCTGACATAGCCGCTCTTCTGCGCGTCCTCAAAAACCTTCTGGTGCTCGCCCTTGCGCGCGCGCACTACCGGCGCGAGAATCTGAACTCTCTCCCCCTCGGGCAGGAGCATAATCTGATCGACAATCTGGTCAATGGTCTGCTGGTGAATCTCTTTTCCGCACTTCGGACAGTGCGCCGTGCCGAGCCTCGCCCAGAGCAGCCGCAGATAATCGTAAATCTCCGTAACCGTGCCGACGGTCGAGCGCGGGTTGCGGCTCGTCGTCTTCTGATTTATCGCAATCGCGGGCGAAAGCCCCTCGATATAGTCCACGTCCGGCTTCTCCATCTGCCCCAGAAACATTCTGGCATAGCTGGAAAGCGACTCCACATAGCGTCTCTGCCCCTCGGCATATATGGTTTCAAAGGCCAGAGAGCTCTTCCCGCTGCCCGAGACTCCGGTGAGCACCACCAGCTTCTCACGGGGCAGCTCCAGCTCAATGTCCTTGAGGTTATTCTCCCGCGCGCCCTTGATGTAGATGTTATCCCGCATATAATTCCTTTAGATATAATTATTACCTTTTATTTTATCACAACTTTCCCGTCATTGCAACATAAAAAGAGCCATGCCGTAAGCATAGCTCTAATTGATAATTAAATCCGTCGCGCATCGCGCGACTCAATCATCTGTCTTCTGTCTTCTCGCCTCTCGCCTCTGTTTTCCGTCATTCCGGACTTGATCCGGAATCCCCCACGGAGTCGCGCTTTGCGCTCGCCCATAAAAATGTTAAACCTCCGCGTCGGTTCACACCGCCACGGAGGCTTCATTTGATTTTTCAATCTGCGTCGCGCCTTGCGCGACTTCATTTTTTCAATAACAGCATAGACTCTGCGTCTACGGCGCAGAATCTATGCTGTGGTCATACAGATATTCCGGTGCGAGGTCGATGTCCCCATTGTTCCACACCGGGACGCCGTAGTCGATGTAGACGCTCTTGAAAACGTCCCGATCAGAGAGCGGCATAAAGGCGGCTTTATCCAAAAGAGGCTTGAAGTCGAATACCTTCGCCTCGCCCGTGTTAAAGCGCAGCCAAAGAAGGTAGTCGTCCATAGGACGAACCCCGCTGACTTTCAGAGCGGCGGTCGCCTCGCCCGCGTATGCAATTCCGTTTTTGATATACATTTGCGTCACCTCAAAGGCTCAATTTTGCCGAAAGGCTCGTTCTTCACGGCCTTGTTCCAAGCGATATAAAGCTCCTCCTCGTGGATGGCAGCCCATGCTTCCACCAGCTTGAGCTGCTTCACCGGAAGACTACCGGAAAGCAGTTCGCCGTCCACCCCGATTGAAGCCTCGTGCTCCGCATAGATAACGTGGAAGTGCGGCTTGTTATGGCGGGCATTATCGGAGTAAATCATTTTGATTATTATATTATAAAATCTGCAAAGCTCAGGCAACTGCTCGTCCTCCTGTTTTTTATTCTATTATAGCAAAACTGTTCAGGCAAAACAAGTAGAATTGTCGGAACTATAATGTTGTCGCGAAGCGACTCTTTGAAAAAATATCTATTATCTATTATCTATTATCTATTATCTGCCCCTATCCTCCACACCGTCGGGGAGAACAAAATCAGCATCGGGAAAATCTCAAGCCGCCCCGCGAGCATATTAAAGCACATGACAAGCTTGCTCAGCACAGAAAAGTCCCGATAGCTCCAGACCGTACCCAAAACGTCCGTCGTCGCGCCGTTGTTATTAAAGCAGGAGGCGATAACCGCAAAGCTGCTGGAGAAGTCGCCGTTGTCCACCGACAAAATAAGTATGCTCAGCGCCGCGATAAAAATATACGCCGTGAAGAAAATCAGCGCGTTGCGCAGCACCGGCGTCGTAATCGGCTTGCCGTCCATATGGACGCTCGTGACGGCGTGGGGGTGCACGAGCTGATTTATCCCCTGCTTGAGCTGCCTGTATAAAATCACCGCCCGCGACACCTTGAGTCCGCCGCCCGTACTGCTCGTGCAGGCGCCGATAAAGGTGAGCATCAGCAGCAAAATCCGCGCATACTGCGGCCAGCCCTGAAAATTGGTGGAGACAAAGCCCGTCGTCGTGATGATAGACGCCGTCTGAAAATACGCCAGCCTAAACGCCTCGCCGAAGCTGCTTGCCGTGCTCATCAAATTCGCCGTAATCGTCAGCGTAGAGAAAACCACAATCGCAACATAGACCTTAAACTCTTCGTTCTTAAAAATCGACCGCCCCTGACGAATGAGCAGGAGATAGTAGAAGGTAAAATTCACGCCGAAGAGCAGACAGAAGGTGCCTATAACATACTCAAAATACGGATTCTGAAAGTGCGCGATACTCGCTGCATAATTCGAAAAGCCGCCCGTGCCCGCCGTGGAAAATCCGGTCAGCACACTGTCATAGAGGCTCATGCCCCCCGCGCAGAGCAGGATAATCTCCAGAACCGTCAGCCCCGTGTAAATCGCATAGAGAATCTTCGCCGTGTCCCGCATCTTGGGCACGAGCTTACCCTTGATGTGCCCCGGCACCTCCGCCCGCATGAGGTGCATAGACCGCTGCCCCCCGAGCGGCACAACCGCCAGCACAAAGACCAGCACGCCCATACCGCCTATCCAATGGGTGAAGCTGCGCCAGAACAAAATGCTCCGGCTCGCCGACTCAATCTCCGTCATAATCGTCGCGCCCGTAGTCGTAAAGCCCGAAACCGTCTCAAAAAAAGCGTCGATAAAGCTCGGAATCGCGCCGCTGAAAATAAAGGGCAGGCAGCCGAAAACGCTCATGAGCGTCCAGGCCAGCGCAACCGTCACAAAGCCCTCACGCGCATAAATGCTCTTGTCCTTGACCCTAATCGCAAGGCAAGCTCCACCCGCCGCCGCCGTAATGACCGCCGTCACGAGAAAATCCAGCGCGTTGCCGTCCCTGTAAATCAGCGAAATCAGCACCGGCAGCAGCAGCAGCGCCGCCTCCGCCAGCAGGATATACCCCACCGTATTCAAAACCAGCCGTCTGTTCATCCTCGCCGCCTCACGCCAAAATACTGCGTAAATCGCCCAGCTTCGTCGTGGTTGTCACCACAATCAAACGATCCCCGAGCCGAATGCAGTCGTCGCCGTTGGGCAGCAGCACCCGCCCCTGACGAATAATGCAGCTTATGAGAAGCTCCTTTTTCAGCTTCATCGTCTTGAGCGGAATGTCCAGCAGCCGCTCGTCGCGCTCCCGCACGACAAATTCCAAGGCCTCAACCGTATTGTCCACCAGCGTATACAAGCTCTCGACATTGCTCGCGCCGCTGTTTGCCATCGCGCGGACATAGCTGATAACCTGATCGCTCGTCACCTCGTTCGGCGAGACGATACTCCCCAGCTTCTCCTCGCTGACGAGATCAACCGTCATGTTGTGGCTCAGCTTCGTCACGACCTTCGGCACGTTCTGACTCGTCGCATACATCGCAAGCAGTATATTCACCTCGTCCGTACCCGTCGCCGCGACAAAGGCGTCCGCGTGATCGAGCCTCTCCTCGGCAAGCAGCTCACGGTTCGAGCCG
Organism: Oscillospiraceae bacterium; assembly: GCA_031262405.1. Classification (GTDB taxonomy): domain Bacteria; phylum Bacillota; class Clostridia; order Oscillospirales; family Oscillospiraceae; genus UBA2658. The sequence continues at coordinate 13,905 of JAISHS010000020.1, forward strand.
TCGCCGTGCAGGACAAGACAATTCGGAAACGCCTCGCCGAACCTCTGGCACCGCTCAAGATTGTTGTCGATAACCGTCGGGTGCACGCCGACAGTGCCGAGCATCCGCGTCAGATAGTGTGTAATTATCCCCGCGCCTACAATAATCGTCTTCTTCGGCGCCCGCGCGGGAATTCCGGCGGCGCGCAAAAACCTCTCGCTCTCCGCCGGAGCCGCGACAAAGCTAATGCGGTCGTCCGCCTTGAGCACAAAGCTGCCGTCGGGAATAATCGTCTGCTTCTGCCGCCGAACGGCGCAGATCAGATACTTAATCTTATATTTCCGGCTTATCTCTATGAGCGAGCTCGACTCGATCGGGCTGTCCGCCGGAAGCCTGAACTCGGCGATCTCAACTCTTCCCTTCGCGAACTTCTCAACGTTGAGCACCCCCGGAAAGCGCAGCACAGAGAAGATATCCTGCGCCGCGTTAAACTCGGGGTTAATCACCATGGAAAGCCCCAAATCCTCGCGTATGAGCGAAAACTGATCGAGGTAATCGGGGTTTCTCACCCTCGCGATGGTGCACTTCGCGCCCAGCTTCTTCGCGACCAGACAGCACAGCAGGTTGAGCTCGTCCCCGCCCGTAACCGCAATCAGCATATCCGCGTCGCCGACTCCGGCCTCGAGCTGCACCTGACGCAGCGCGCCGTTGCCGTGCAGAGCCATAACGTCGTGTATGTCGCCAAGCTCCGAAACCCGACCCTCGTCGTTGTCAATGACGACAACCTCGTGCCCCTCTTCGCCCAGCTGACTGACTATGCTCTTTCCGATTTTACCGTTGCCGACGACAATTATTTTCATGCCTCACCCGCCAATTTCAATAAATACTGCCCATAGTCCGAAGCGGAAAGCTCCCGCGCAACCGCGCAAAGCTGGTCTCTGTCAATAAACCCGCGGCGGTAAGCCGTCTCCTCCAAAACGCCGAGCTGCTCTCCCGTCTCGTCGCAATAGCGCCTTATGGCGCAGGCAGCGTCAAGCAGCGTCCGCGAAGAGCCCGTGTCGAACCAGACCACGTCCTTGGGAAGCTTCACGACCCTCAGCTCGTCCATCTGCAAATAGACATTGTTGACCGAGGTTATCTCCAGCTCCCCCCGCGCCGAGGGGTTAATCGTCTTGGCGATGTCCGTCACGCGGTTGTCATAGAAATAAAGCCCCGGCACAATATAGTTCGACTTCGGCTTTTTGGGCTTCTCCTCTATGCTCAGCACCCGCCCGTCGGAGTCGAACTCCGCAACTCCGAAGGGTCGCGGATCGTCCATATAGCAGCCGAAAACCGTCGCCCCCGACAGACTGTTTTTCGCCTTTTCAAGGCTAGCCGCCATGCCCGAGCCGAAGAACACATTGTCCCCCAGCGCAAGGCAAACGCCCTCCCCATCCAGAAACTCCTCGCCGATTATAAAGGCGTCGGCAATGCCGCGCCTGTCGTGCTGCACCACATAACTTATCTGCGCGCCGAAACGCTCGCCGTTTCCCAGCAGCCGCTCAAAGGAGCCCAGCTCGTCCGGCGGCACGATTATCAAAATCTCCGTAATAGCCGCCTCCAGCAGCAGCGCAAGCGGGTAATAGATCATCGGCTTGTCATAAACCGGCAAAAGCGGCTTGCAGGTGGACTGCGTAATGGGATAGAGCCTCGTGCCCTTCCCCGCGGCTAAAATAATACCCTTCATGTCGTCAATCTCCCGTCATTCCGGACTTGATCCGGAATCTCGTCCGTCATTCACGAGCAGTATACCATGAATATTCTACCAATTCAATTATTATTTATAAGAAACCCCCGTCATTCCGGACGACCCCCCCGTCATTCCGGACTCGATCCGGAATCCCCCACGGCTTCTCGCCTCTGTCCTCTGTACGGGGGGATTGCGGGTCAAGCCCGCAATGACGAAAAAAGGTGCGTCCCATAATCGCCCTTCGGCGATTATGGGACGCGGTGTTATGCTATGTGAAAGGATTGTCGGAGGGTTATTGGGGGACGATGGGGGTCGGCTGTCCGATAGTCGCGTGTTGCATATTAATTTCCGCTCCAGGAGTTCCAAACGCCACGCCATCAATGCCCGTCGGTGTGTTGTACGTTGTGTTGTTTACACCTTCGGTGTTAACAAACTTTATCTCTATTGTATTGTCAGTTTGGTCTGTCGGATTGAACATCTTCAAGAAATCATTGTGCAACGTTACTTTCGCGCCCGGCTTAATGTACAGCGGGAGATCGGTTGTCGCCCCCGACGTGTAATTGCTGTCTGCGCCGCCGCCATATACGGTATTCACCAGACGAATGAACATCTGGTAAGCGTCCGTAACAACTGCCGAAACCGTATTAAAGCGTGCGCTTATTCCATCCCACGTCGCGTCGGGAGTCGGCAAAGTGAATCCTGTGTAACCTTGTGCCGTGGTCGCCTCGACCGCACTCATGTTAACCGCCGCTGTCGCGCCGAGAATCACTTTTCCTGTGCTCGCATTCACACTCACCCCAGCGTCCTCGCCGAGGACGAGGTTTCCGGCAACGGTAAGCGTTCCATCCACTTCGAGCGTCCCGGTGACTGTCAGCGTCTTGCTTGATGGAACCTCCAATGTACCGTCAACATCAAGGGTTACATATTGAGGTACGGTAGTTGTCGTTTCGTTAAGCGTGATGTTTGCGCTCGACGGAATGGTAATGGTCTTCGGGGCAGTTGAGGTTGCGCCCGAATTCGCCAGCGCAAGATTCAATCCGGCGATGGTGTTTGCTGTGAAGTTGCCGCTCAAATCCATCTCCAAATCGGTTGAGATACCGGTTCCGATTGAAAGGCCGGTCAAGTTAAGACTCCCTGTAACTGCGGTTGTCGAGCCAATCTGCGCCTTCACGGGAAGCGTTTCACCTAAAGTCCCGTTATCAATCCATGTGCTATCGCCGATTTTCTTCGCGACGTTGATTCCATAGAAACAATAGATAACCTTATTCGCCGTATCAATGTACATACGCTCCGGTACGTCAGGAGCTTGCTCCCAAGTCTCAACTTGGCTGTTGCCGTCAAAATCAATAAAGAGCTTGACGTTGCCCTTTTCTGGGGCATAATCACCGGTGTAAGGAATCATGAAGAACATATGAACCGCGCCGTTGACTAAACTTTCAAAACTATATGTATTAGTGCTAGGCACAATCGCGCCGGCTCCGGTAGAGGGGACGATAGCGTTACCGTCACCGGTAAACACGCCATCAAGTGCTGTACCAATACCGTCCCACGCGCCCGCGATTGTCGGAGCCGCCGTAACAGAAGTGGCTCTCGGAGAAACGACTGTTACTCCGCCGCCCCCGCCGCCGGTCTCTTCCTTCGGCGTCGTGTCCGTCGTCTCCGGTTCGACAACCGTCACGCCGTCGGAGTCCTTGACGGGAACCTCGGAGTTATTCTCAACCTCGGTGCCCTCGGTATCGATAACTATGACCTCGGTTACGTCCTCGGTGATCTCAACCTCCTTGACGTCGCCGTCGCCAAAGATGTCCGCGCCGTTGCCCGCGACTAAAATCTTATCTACGGTACCTCCTACGGAAATGATGGCGTCGGGAGCCTCAATCGCGATTTCCTTGACCTCCGCGCCGTCAACAACCACGATCGAAGTGTTGTCGGCGGCTTCTCCGATTGCAATCTCGTCAACTATGACGTCCTCATCGATAACAACCATCGCGTGCGCACCTTCGATATTGACGTTCCCGACCTTGGAGCCCTCCATGATAGTGAGGCTCGAGCCGTCGTCCGTGAGCGTAACCTTGCCCACGTTTCCGGTGATGACGGCGTCTGTTCCGTCGGTTACGATAATTTCAATGTCCTCACCGTCGCCGCCGTTATTGCTCAGATCAATATGCACGGCAGTGCCGCCCTGCTTCGCGGTCTCGATTTTGGTAACAACGCTGCCGTTTCTGATAATAATGGAGTTCGGGCCGCCGCCATAGGCGACAAGCGTCCCGCCGATCTTAACGTCGTCCAGAATAACGTCGCCGTCGCCCACGCCCGGCATGACATAGAGATTGCCCTCAATGTCGCTGCTCCTAATCGTCACGCCCGCGCTGTTGATAACGGCGTTGCCCTCGGTGTCTGCCCAGATAGTTTTGGGCTCATTGTATAAATCCTCAATAATCTTCCCGAGAATCGTAACCGCCTCGGCGCGCTTAATGCTGGCCTGCGGCTTAAAGCTGCCGTCGGGATAGCCCGATATGTAGCCCAGATTGCTCATCGCCAAAATCTGCCCATACGCCCAGCTCGCGACATTCGCGGCGTCCGTAAAGGGAACCGTCCCCGTCGTGTCAGCGGCAATGCCGAAGGCGCGCGCTATAGTAACGAAGGCCTCCTGACGGCTGATGGGGTCTTTAGGACGGAAATACTCGCCGTCGCCCCTCATAATCCCCGCCGTATACAGCTTGACAATCGCGTCATAGGAAAACGAGTTCGTCGCGGGCACATCCTCAAAGGGAATCGCGCTGCCCAGCTGATAGAGCGCGACGCGGTTGATGATAACCGCAAACTGCTCGCGTGTGATGGGGTCGTCCGGCCCAAAGGTGCCGTCGCCGTGGCCTTGAATGACTCCGTAGTCGGTAAACCGCGCGATGTCACCCTCCGCCCAGTAGCCCTCCGAAACGTCCGTGAATTCCGTCGCCGGAGCGGCAAAAGCGCCGGGCGCGGCGAGTGTCAGTGCCATGCAAACCACAAGCACCGTGCAAAGAATTTTTTTCATGATGTACTTCCTTTCTTAATCTGGCTGACAATATGTATGCGATTGGAAAATGAAAAACTTCATCCTATCAATGAAATTTATCACAAAAATCCTAATACATATGAACTATTTGTAAACTTTTTAACAATATACAAAAAGTAACAATTTCTAACAAATTCTACCCCCTCGCCCCACAAAACCACAGGGGATGTTTTGTGTAATGCACACAAAACATCCCCCGTCCCCCGTCATTCCGGACTCGATCCGGAATCCCCCGGTGATTCCGTAGCCGTGGGGGATTGCGGGTCGGAGCCCGCAATGACGGTGTTTTTTACGGCTTCCGCCTCTGTCCTCTGTCCTCTGTCTTCTGTCCTCTGTTCAGCTTACGTCCTGTCCGGCCTGCAACGTCTTCAAGGTCTCGACCTCAATTAAGCCGTTTTTATACGGAACAGGCTTGGCGTTAGCGTATCTACTTCCTCCGGAAAGGATATTTTCATAATCTCTACTATACCAGCCAAAGCCGTATTCCTTAAACGCAGCTAGGATGTCGCCGTAATATGCGCAAGCTGATTCGACTGTCGTACCCAAATAAAAACATGCGTCTTCAAATCTGGCAGCAGAACGAGGCGCAAAATCAGAAAGTGTCTTCGCCCATTCAAAAATCGCTTCTCTATTCGCTTGATCTCTTATCACATCCGCGGTGTATGTTACATCGGGATTAATCGTGATATTATAGCCGCCATCGCCCCAATATGAGGGAGAGATATTGATGGTAGAGGTTCCCTTCAAATAGGGTCTGACATGGTCTTCTCCCAATAGACCGGCATCATAATATGATGTATACCACCACCTCTGAACGGTGTATCGCGCCGGCAAGACCACATCAATCCCGCTCCAAGAAAAACGGTTTCCGGTGTAACGCAGCTCGAGAGAATTGGCGGCATTAGAGAGCGTTACTTGAATTTTTTTGTCGCTTTGGGCATACGGGTATTGGTAAGATAGTGTGTCTCCGACATTATATCGCTGTGCTGTAAGCGGCTCGCTGTGAATCACTTTGCCGTCTGCAACGATTTCAAAATTACCCGCTCCTTCAGTTTCCTCAAGATACACATTTATAACCGTTCCTGCGGCAAGCTCTCCTGTAAGCTTCAGCGACTTCCCCCTATTAAGGTATTTGCTCGGTGAATATGTCGTAACCGGATATTCGGGCTTGAACATGGAATGATTGTTGTTATCAATATGCTCGCCTTCGTTATCTGTCATCTCGGCATAGACATAACAGTTTTCACAGAAGTTAGTAAGCATCAGGATATTGTCGTGCTTACTCTCAAGCGTTCTCTTAATATAAGCGGATTCGTCAAGGATTGTATCGATAGCATTATTTGCTGTCGGTTCGTAAATCACCAAACGACTAGGCGAATACCCATGGATGGTGCTGATGAGCTGGTCATATACGGCAGCTACGTCTCTGTCGGTGTAGGGTTTATAGGGTAATCCTGTGCTCAGATCGTAATTAAGTGTTTCCCATAAGGGACTGAAGGTTAGAACGGAGTTTGGGATGTCTTTATATCGCTGTGCCAGCAATGCCCAGACAGCGTTTGCTTCCTTCTGCCGTTGCGCGTTGGTAAATAAGTCAAATTCCCCGGTTGATGTAAAATTTGCGGAATCATAGAGACTCCAACGTCCGGGCATACTGTAAGTTAAGATATTTAGCAACAGATTATATTCAATGGCGTATGCTACAATTTCATCTAGTCTTCGCAGCTTGGCTTCATTAACTTCCGTGACACGCGTATCAAACAACGTTTGATAGGTAAGCATAAGCCGAGCGGAGTTGAAGCCCCAGTTAGAAATATTGCGTAAATCTGCTTCTGAAAAGGCTATATCAGTTGACTGATAATTTTGACCGGATATAAAGCCGGTTAATCTCGGCATGTTTGCTGTTGTGAGCTTCGGCAGCGCATTCGCTCTCTGTAAAAGCTCATCCGTAATGATTGATTTATCATAAGTTTTGGCACTTGGATCGTTTAGCGATATCCACGAATCGCCGGTGGTACTGACGGCGGTGCTGTCATATACTCTTGCCGCCGCTTTTGCCGCTTCCCTCACAGTTAAGGGCTCGCCCTGCCGCATAGAGGCTTTGCTCTCGTCATATTCAAACACCATAATATTTGAATAGGGCGATTTGTGCCAGAAAGACCACAGAAAAGCGGCAGTATAGTAATCGTTCCATTGCGTCCCATCTTCGAGCACAACAGGTCCATTCCATACATTGGGAAACAGTTGATCCATCTGATATGGAGCTTCATCCCATATATTGAGTGCCTTATTGGCGTCAAATGTGCGGTTGTTTTCGTTATCAGCGTCTAAAGGTATCGCCGCATAATACGCCATAACAAACCCCTCTCCGCGCAGCAGGGGCTTATCGTATTGGGTTACATTGGCGTGGAAATATCCTACTTTGTCGGGAGCAAGCTTTTGAAGCATCGTGGTTAGCATAGCGCGAAACTCACTTGCCTTAATCTGCCTGTCGGGGTTGGCTCTAAGTGCTTCAGTAACCAAGCCGTAGTTAACAGCGCGGTCATAATCGTCCGGCGCTTCTTCCCCGTATCGTTCGTGAGTCCACATATAACACGAATCCAACACGCTGTCGTGCTCATAGGATATATTCAGCGTTTGCGCGATTGACCGCATGGAGTAATAGCTCTCATTGCCCACCTTTGCGTAATCCGCAGTCGCAAGCTGCGCGTTGGGCAGTATCGCCAGAACATCATTCCTGGCGGCGTAATATGTATTGTTAAGTGCATACACCTTGGCTTTGCGCACATTACCGTCCACGACTAACCGCACATCGGTTTTAGAAGTGTTTTCAGGCAAGGTTATGTAGCCGCCCTGCACCGCTTCCCACGCTTCGATAGTGACGCTTCCTGCCGAGATCAGCGTGTCAATAAGCGTTGTGGTTGAGCCCGCAAGAGTGCGCGTCAAGGCGGAAAATGACACCGACGCCACGTCGCCGCGATCAAACGCGCTGCCCGCCTTGTATTGTCCGCTTGTTATACCAAGGCTGTCAGTAAGCGTCCACGCGCTGTCCCACTGAAAGTCCGTGCCGTCCTTGTATCCGAGAGCACGCAACACGAACGTTAGATACTGCGTTGCACTCGAATTACTGGCAGAGCCAAAATTAGTAGCGCTGACGCCTTGCGTAAGACCATTGTTATAGGCATATCCGACATAAGGCTTCGCCCAATCCGGTACATCGGTAAAGGGGGTTGTCCAGCTTCCGGTTTGCGCGACGTTCTCTTTGCCTAGCAGTCGGACAAGCATAGTAATAGCCTCGGCACGTGTCGGCGAGCGATCAAGCGAGTACTCAACGGTACCATCAGCTTTTATTCCGGTACCTTGGAAGAGCCCGAGCGTATACAGCTTGTCTGCGGCAGCAATGTCTGCCGCATCTGCCGCAGAGGCCGTAAGGGGCGCCCCCACAAATAACGACAGTGCCATGCAGAGCACGAGCACCGTGCAGATCGTTCTTTTCATATGATATTTCCTTTCCACATTTAGTGACGATTAGCAATTGTTTGCTAAAGTTGTTTATTCTTCCCACATATTACATGTTTGGTTAATTTTATCATGAAAAAAACGAAAAATGAACAAGCTGTTAACATTTCGGCATTATGCTGAAAATATTTTTTTATGCCCCTCACCCCACCAAAAAAACAGGGGGTCTTTTGTGCTATCCGCACAAAAGCCCCCCATTTTCAATCTCGTCGCGAAGCGCAGCCGCCGTCATTCCGCGCGGCGGCGCAGCCGCCGTCATTCCGGACGACCCCCACGTCATTCCGGACGGTCTTTCCGTCATTCCGGACTCGATCCGGAATCCCCCCGTCACAAAGAGCAACCCTCGGGAGATTGCGGGTCAAGCCCGCAATGACGAAGAAGGGTGCCCTTACCCTGCCGCCTTAGCGGCAAGATACGCATTGATGAAGCCGTCTATCTCCCCGTCCATCACCGCGCCGATATTCCCGCTCTCAAAATTCGTCCTGTGATCCTTCGCCAGCGTATAGGGCATAAACACATAGGAGCGAATCTGACTGCCCCACTCGATTTTCATCTGCACACCCTTTATGTCCTCGACCCTCTCGAGGTGCTCCCGCTCCTTTATCTCCGCGAGCCGCGCCCTGAGCATCTGCATGGCATATTCGCGGTTCTGGTGCTGACTGCGCTCCGTCTGACAGGACACTACAATCCCGCTCGGGACGTGCGTTATGCGAATGGCGCTCTCCGTCTTGTTAACGTGCTGCCCGCCCGCCCCCGAGGAGCGATAGGTATCGACCTTCAAATCCTCCGGGCGAATCTCAATATCCCCCTCGTCCGTTATCTGCGGCATGACCTCCACGGCGGCAAAGCTCGTGTGCCGCCTGCCCGAGGCGTCGAAGGGCGAAATCCTCACCAGCCTGTGAATTCCGTTTTCGCTTTTGAGGAACCCATAGGCGTTCTCCCCGTCGATGGAAATCGTCGCGCTCTTAAGCCCGGCCTCCTCCCCGTCGAGATAGTCCAGCGTCTTCCACTTAAACCCGTGCCGCTCCGCCCAGCGCGTATACATTCTAAATAGCATCTGCGCCCAGTCCTGCGCCTCCGTTCCGCCCGCTCCGGCGTGAAATGTCATTATCGCCCCCGCCCCGTCATACTCTCCCGAGAGCAGGGTGCTCAAACGCGCCGTTTCAAGCTCCCTTTCAAAATCTGAAAAGCCTTCGATAAGCTCGTTCAGCATACTCTCGTCATTTTCTTCCAACGCCATTTCGCAAATCGTCAGCAAATCCTCATAGGCGCTCTCGAGCCGCCCGAAGAGTGCAACCTTACTCCGCAGCTGCTTAATCTGCTTCTGCGTCTTTTGCGAGGCCTGCCTGTCGTCCCAGAAGCCGGGCTGCTGGGTGCTCTCCTCTAGCCTTGTTATCTCGGCTCTGGCGTCGTCCGGCTTCAGAGCGTCCTTTAGTGTCGCCAGCGTCGGCGCCATCACGTGCAATCGTGTTTTATATTCTTCAAACTCCAGCATAATGTATCTCCTTTTTTCTCGGCTTTGCCATTATAACCAAAATTGGCTGAATTGTAAATATCAATCTCTATACCCCAAAATTAGAAAAATTCTCGTTTACCACTTTAATTTCCCGCCAACCTTTGGTATACTATGGGTGAGATAACCACCTAAACGAAGAGAGAGGTACATAAAATTGATAGCTCACGGCAAGAAAATCAAGGTCTTCGCGGGCAACTCCAATCCTGAGCTGGCGCAGAAAATTTGCGAAAGGCTCAAGCTGCGTCTGGGCAGCTGCGATTCCTCACAGTTCTCAGACGGCGAGACGTCGGTGAGTATAAACGAGCCGGTGCGCGGTCTGGACGTGTTTATGGTTCAGTCCACCTGCTCCCCGGTGAATAACAACCTCATGGAGCTGCTCATCACCATAGACGCCATGCGCAGAGCCTCCGCCGGGCGTATAACCGCCGTAATCCCCTACTTCGGATACAGCCGTCAGGATCGCAAGGCGCGCAGCCGCGACCCGATTTCGGCAAAGCTCGTGGCAAACCTCATCGCCAAGGCGGGCGCAGACCGCGTCCTCACAATGGATCTTCACGCCTCTCAGATTCAGGGCTTCTTTGACATCCCCGTCGATAATCTCCTCGGCGGACATATCTTCGCAAACTACTTCAAAGAAAAATTCGGCGCCGGAAACGAAGATGTAATCGTCGTCTCCCCGGACGTGGGCAGCGTCGCCCGCGCGAGAAAATTCTCACTCAAGCTCGATACCTCTCTCGCCATAGTGGACAAGCGTAGGGAGAAGGCAAACTCCTGCGAGGTCATGAACATAATCGGCGACGTTGAGGGCAAAACGGTAATCCTCATCGACGATATGATCGACACCGCCGGAAGCCTCTGCAACGCGGCAACAGCCCTCACAAAGCTGGGCGGCGCGAAGGAGATTTACGCCTGCGCAACCCATGGCGTCCTCTCGGGCTCGGCTATAGAGCGCGTTGAAAACAGCTGCATATCAGAGCTTCTCCTGCTGGACACTATCCCCTATCCGGGAAAAACCCCCTGCGACAAAATCAAATATCTCTCCGTGGGAAACCTCTTCGCCGAGGCTATCACCCGCATCTATAAAGAGGTCTCTATTTCCTCCCTGTTTGATTAAGGCGGTAACGCCAAAAATCTAAACTCTCCCCGTGATTCTATCAGTACAAGCACGAAGAAGGACGTTTCCATGTTTTTCGGCAAAAAACCCGCCGGCATAGCATATATAGTTGTTTTTCTCGGCAATCCCGGTCCGACCTACGAGAGCACCCGCCACAACGCGGGCTTCATGGCGGCGGATTTTATTGAAAAGCGCCGGAACATAAGGATAAGCCGCTTCCGCTTCAACGCGCTGACGGCGGTCTGTGAGCTTGGCGGGCAAAAGGCGCTGCTCATGAAGCCGCAGACCTATATGAACCTGTCGGGAAAGGCCGTTTTACCTGCCTGCACTTATTACAAGCTCCCGCCGGAGCGCGTAATCGTCGTCTGTGACGACATTTCCCTCTCGCCCGGCGCTCTGCGCGTGAGGGCAAAAGGCTCAAGCGGCGGCCACAACGGTCTCAAGAGCATAATCGCCGCTCTGGGCACGGAGGACTTTCCCCGCATAAAAATCGGCGTCGGCTCGCCCCCTCCGGGCGGCGACGGCGACGAGATTATAAGCTGGGTTACGAGCCGTCCGGACCTTCGCGACAGAAATCTCATTCTCTCCGCCTGTGAGCGCGCCGGTCAGGCGCTGGAAACTCTCATTGAGCACGGCGCACCTGAGGCCATGAGCCTTTTCAACTCCCGCTAAACTATATCACTAAGGAGACTACACCTGTGAAAGCTGAATTATTAACTGAATTTGCCGAGAGTTTCAACTCCGGCGAGGCGCACCGCGCCCAAGATACGCTCGGCTCTCACAGGATGCCGGACGGAACTGTCTTTCGCGTCTGGGCGCCCAACGCCGAGGGCGTCGCCTTATCCGGCGACTTCAACGGCTGGAGCCCGGACAGTCTGCCGATGAACAAGCTCGACGGCGGAATCTGGGAGCTCTTCGTGCCGGGACTTACGGGCGTACACGCCTATAAATACGCCGTCAGCACCTGCGACGGTCAGCTGGTCTGGAAGGCCGACCCCTATGCCCTCTTCGCCGAGCTTCGCCCGGACACCGCCTCCCGTACATATGATATCTCCGACTTCAAATGGAGCGACGGCGTCTGGATGAGAAACCGCAGGACACACAGGGTCTACAGCCGCCCTCTGAATATCTACGAGGTACATCTCGGCTCCTGGGTGCGCGATGAGCGCGGCAAGAGCCTCAGCTATAGGGACGCGGCGGAAAAGCTCATCCCCTATGTAAAGGAGCTGGGCTTCACCCATATCGAGTTCATGCCCCTGACGGAATATCCCTACGACGCCTCTTGGGGCTATCAGTGCACCGGCTATTTCGCCGCAACCTGCCGTTACGGCAGCCCGCAGGAGCTCATGGCTCTCATAAACGCCTGCCACAAGGCCGGTCTCGGCGTGCTCATGGACTGGGTTCCGGCTCATTTCCCAAAGGACCCCCACGGGCTCGTCGAATTTGACGGCACAAGGCTCTATGAGGACTCAGACCCCATAATGGCAGAGCACCCGAGCTGGGGCACGCGCATCTTCGACTATGCCAAGGGCGGCGTGCGAAGCTTTCTAATCTCCTCCGCGCTCTTCTGGCTGGAGAAATACCATATAGACGGTCTGCGAGTTGACGCCGTCGCGTCCATGCTCTATCTGGACTATGACAGGCAGGGCGGAAGCTGGCGGCCTAATAAATACGGCGGAAACGGCAATCTGGACGCCGTGAGCTTTCTAAACGACTTAAGCGCCGCCTGCTTCGGCTATGATGAGAGCATTCTGCTCGTAGCCGAGGAGTCAACAGCTTGGCCGCTCGTAACGGCTCCCGTTCACCACGGCGGTCTGGGCTTCAACCTCAAGTGGAACATGGGCTGGATGAACGACACCCTTCGCTATCTGCACTCCGACCCCTATTTCCGCAGCGGTCAGCACAACGAGCTTACCTTCTCCATCATGTATGCCTTTTCGGAAAACTTCGTCCTCTCGCTTTCCCACGACGAGGTTGTCCACCTCAAGGGCTCTATCTTCAACAAGGCCCCCGGCACTCGCGAACAGCGTCTTGACACGGTGAAGGCTCTCTGGGCATATATGCTGGCGCACCCGGGCAAGAAGCTCATCTTCATGGGCGCAGAGCTCGGTCAGGAGGAAGAGTGGAATTTCCGCGCGGCTCTGCCTTGGGAAAACCTAAATTACCCCGACAAGAGCGCGCTGAATCTCTTCTTCAAGGAAGCAAACGCCTTCTATAAGGCCTCCCGCCCCCTCTGGGAAATCGACTTTGAGGAAAAGGGCTTCTCTTGGATCTGCCCGGACGAGCGCGACAAAAACACCTTGGGCTTCATCCGCCTCGATGAGCGCCGACACTATCTGATCTACGTTACCAATTTCTCCGGTGTATCCAACGAAAGCTTCCGTCTCGGTGTACCGGAGGCGGGCGAGTATGTCGTCGAGCTGTCTACAGACAGCCCCCGCTTTAACGGCAGCGGCTGCCTTGTCGACGGCGAGAGCTTCGTGTCCGAAAGCGTGCCGGAGCACGGCCGCGACCACTCAATCGTGCTGACTCTGCCGCCGCTTTCCGGAGTCTTTCTCAAAAAAGTCCCCCGCCGCGGAAAAAAGCCCGCGTCAAAATAGATCCAAACTGAAGAAAAAGGGTGCAGCCCTTTTTCTTCAATCAGAAATAAAATCTTATCTCAGGGAGGACTCGTTATGAAGAAAGAGTGTATCGCTATGCTTCTGGCAGGCGGTCAGGGCTCAAGACTCTATGCCTTGACAGACCGAGCCGCCAAACCAATCGTACCCTTTGGCGGCAAATATCGAATTATCGACTTCCCGCTCTCCAACTGCGCGAACTCCGGAATAGACGTCGTCGGGGTTTTGACGCAATATCAGCCGCTGCTGCTCAACAGCTATATCGGCAGCGGTCAGCCCTGGGACTTAGACAGCCTAAAGGGCGGCGTGTATATCCTTCCCCCCTACCAGAGCGCCGGGGGAAAGGGCGGTTGGTTCTCCGGCACCGCGAACGCCGTCTACCGCAACATGGACTTCGCGGATATGTGGGACCCGGACTATGTCCTTATCCTCAGCGGCGACCACATCTACAAGATGAATTACGCCGAAATGCTCGCCGCGCACAAGGACAGCGGCGCAGACTGCACAATCGCCGTAATTCGTGTCCCCAAGGAGGAGGCCTCGCGCTTCGGAATAATGTCCACCGGGGAAGACGGCTTCGTGTCCGAATTCGCCGAAAAGCCCAAGAAACCCAAGAGCGATCTCGCCTCGATGGGAATCTATATTTTCAGCTGGAAAAAGCTGCGCGAATATCTCCTCAGAGACGAGGCCAACCCCAAGTCCGACAAGGACTTCGGCAAAAACATTATTCCCTTAATGCTCGCCGAAGGGGAAAAGCTTTTGCCCTTCCCCTTCGGCGGCTATTGGCGCGACGTGGGTACGCTGGACAGTCTCTGGGAGGCTAATATGGACCTGCTCGACCCGAACCTTATCGACCTGTTTGACGTAAACTGGCCTATTCGCAGCAGAAGCCCGATTAAGCCTCCGCAATATCTCGGACAAAACGCAAAGCTCAAGCACAACATAATCACCGAGGGCTGTGAGCTGGAGGGAACGGTTGAAAGCTCCGTACTCAGCAACAGCGTTACCGTCGCCGAGGGCGCTCTCGTTTCACACAGCGTACTTATGCCCGGCTGCGTAATCGAAAAGGGCGCGCGCGTGGAATACTCCGTAATCGGCGAAAACGCGATAATCGGAAAAAACGCTCGGGTGGGTTCCCCGCCGAAGCCGGGTGAAAAGCCGCTGCTCACAACCTGCGGACCTGACAGTGTTGTTGAAGCCGGAGAGATTATTCCGGCGGGCACTATGCTCTATTACGACAGGAGGGCAATCTAATGCTGGATCTATTCGGACTTATCTACGCTTACCACTCCTATCCCGCTCTTAACGAGCTGGTTATACACCGTACAAGCGCCTCTCTGCCCTTCTGCTCCAGATATCGCCTCATCGACTTTGCAATCTCCTCCATGACAAACGCCGGTGTGCGCGACGTCGGCATTGTCATGCAGAAGAACTATCAGTCCCTGCTCAACCACCTAGAGGGCGGCAAGGACTGGGACCTCGACCGAGGCAACGGCGGTCTCACCATGATGCCGCCCTACGGCACGAATAACAGCGACAAGGGACAATACCGCGGCAGTATGGAATCTCTGAGCTCCGTGCGCTCCTATATAGAAAACATCCGCCAGAACCACGTCGTCCTCTTCAGGGGCGATCTCGCGGTGAATCTCGACCTCGTCAAAATCTATGAGCAGCACATAGCCTCCGGCGCGGAGATAACAGCCGTCTGCACGCAGGACGCCCCCGACAGCGACACTATCCGCTTTCTGCCGGATGAGGACGGTAAATTTGCCTCAAAGATGCACCTGCGCCACTCGAGCATTGCAAAGGGTCTCTGCTCGATAGAAGTGTATATAATAGATAGGATGCGTCTGCTCGAGATGATAGACTGGTGCCAGGCAAACGCGAGAATCCACTTTCACCAAGACGCTCTGGCGCGCTATCTGCGCCGTGGCGGAAAAGTCGGAATCTATATCCACGAGGGCTATGTCTCGCGGATTTCCTCCGTCCTAAGCTACTATAAATCCAATCTTGATATGCTCAACTTTGAAAACCGCGACCAGCTCTTCCCGGACGACCAGCCTGTCTACACCAAGGGTCGCAGCTCCGTCTCAACCTACTACGACGAGAACGCCTCCGTCACAAACTCCCTAATCGCGGACGGCTGCAAAATCTCCGGCGAGGTAGAAAACTGCGTAATCTTCCGCGGGGTTAAAATCAAAAAGGGCGCGAAGCTCTCAAACTGCATCATCATGGCGGACACCATCGTGAGCGAGGACGCCGAGCTGACCTGCGTCATAAGCGACAAGAACGTCTTTTTCAACCGCGGCGTGGTTCTCATGGGCAACAGCTCTCTGCCGCTCACGGTTCCGAAGAACATGATCGTCTAATTCTAATTTGTCCCAAGCAAGGAGTTCTCTTTTATATGAATGTTTTATTCGCGGCCGGGGAGGCCGCACCCTTCATCAAGACCGGCGGACTCGGCGACGTCGCCGGCAGCCTGCCTAAGGCGCTGTGTGAGGCAGGCTGCGACACGCGGGTAATTCTCCCGCTGTACGGCAGGATTGACGAAGCTTGGCGCAACCAGATGGAATATCTGCTCTACACCTATGTGGACGTCGCCTGGCGGCATCTCTACTGCGGGCTCTTCCGCCTTGAGTTTGAGGGTGTGACCTACTACTTCGTCGACAATGAGTTCTATTTCGGGCGCGGCAAGGTCTATGGCGAGCTGGACGATGCCGAACGCTTCGCCTTCTTCTCCAAAGCCGTCGTAAGCCTTCTGCCCCGACTCGACTGGACGCCGGACGTCGTGCACTGTAACGACTGGCAAACCGCACTCATTCCGATCTGGCTGCGTGAATTCGGCGGCTTTTACAAAACCGTTTTCACTATCCACAACATCGAATATCAGGGTCGTTACGCGAAAATCGTCTCGGACGACGTCTTCGGTCTGCCGGAGTGGCTCTATTCAACCGGCATAACCCGCTTTGACAACGACGTAAATCTCCTCAAGGGCGCAATCTATCAGGCAGACGCCGTCAGCACCGTTTCTCCCAGCTATGCCCGCGAGCTTCTCGACCCCTTCTACGCCTGCGGCTTGGAGCTTGCAATCGCAGACAATGCCTATAAGTTTCGGGGAATCATAAACGGTCTGGATGAGGCGCGCTATGACCCCGCCGCCGACCCACTCCTCGCTGAAAACTACAGCGCGGCTTCTCCCGAGGGCAAGCTCATCTGCAAGCAGGCGCTGTGTGAGCTGCTGGGTCTGGGAACAGATTATGAGACCCCGATAATCGCCTGCGTCTCGCGCCTTGTCGGACACAAGGGCTTCGATCTCGTGGCGGGCGCGGTGGACGAAATCGTCGCGCGCGGGGCAAAGCTCGTGATCCTCGGCACCGGCGACAAATATTTTGAGGGTATCTTCGCAGACGCCGAGCGCCGCTACCCGGGCAGAGTCTCCGCCAGCATAATGTATTCCGAGGCGCGCGCAATGGCGGTCTATGCCGGCAGCGATATGTTCCTGATGCCCTCGCGCAGCGAGCCCTGCGGCCTGTCCCAGCTCATCGCTATGCGCTACGGCTCCGTGCCGATAGTCCGCGCCGTCGGCGGCCTGCGGGACACTGTCACGAATTACGGTACGGAAAATTCCGGCGGCTTCACCTTTGACGATTACACTGTTCGCGGAATGCTCGGAGCTCTGGACTACGCCCTGCAAATCTGGAGAGACCCCGCCGCTTGGCGTGAGCTTATGCTCGGCGATCTGCGCCGAAGCTTCTCCTGGGCAGCCCCGGCGGAAGAATATATAAAGATGTACGAGGATATAACAAGATAAATAATCTGCTCAATCTCAGGAAGGGACTATAAAAACTGATATGAATGAAAACAAACCGCTCAAGCAGCTGCTTGAGGATAAGCTGAAAGCACATTTCGGAATCGAGCCGGAGAGCGCCTCGACTCAGGACATCTTCTGCGCCTGCGCCATACTGCTCCGCGAGAAGGCGGCATATCGCCGCGCAAAATACTCTGAGGGCGCCCCGCGCGAGCTGCACTACCTTTCCATGGAGTTTCTCATGGGACGCTCGCTGGCTAAAAACGCCTTCAACCTCGGCATTCTGGACGAACTGACAGCCGCTATAGAGGACCTGGGCTTTAACGCCGCGGATATCTTCGAGGCCGAGCCCGACGCCGGTCTCGGAAACGGCGGTCTGGGACGGCTCGCCGCCTGCTATATGGACAGCATGGCGTCTGAAAATCTGCCCGCCACCGGTTACAGCCTCTGCTATGAGCTGGGAATGTTCCGTCAGGAAATCCGCGGCGGAAAGCAGGTCGAACGCTCGGACACTTGGCAACTGGCAGCGGACAACTGGCTGGTTCCCGACTATGACGACTCGGTGGAAGTCAGCTTCGGCGGCGTACTCGAGGAAAACTGGGACTACAGCGGAAAGTGCACAACCAGCATAAAGGGCGCGACAACCGTTCTGGCTCTCCCGCGCGATATGCTCATCACCGGCTTTAACACCGACCGCGTAAACACCCTCCGCCTCTGGGAGGCAAGAAGCCCCCGCTCTATCGACATGAGCCTGTTCTCCGGCGGCGAATATATCCGCGCGATGGAGCAGCGCACAATGGCAGAGGTCATCACAAAAATCCTCTACCCCGCCGACGAGCACGTCGCCGGTAAAATCCTGCGCCTCCAGCAGCAATACTTCTTCGTCTCCGCGACGGCTCAGACCATTGTCCGCCGCCACCGCGCAAAATACGGCACGGTGCACGATTTTGCAAAACGCCATGTCTTCCAGATTAACGACACCCACCCGACCCTCATAATACCGGAGCTCATGCGCATCTTCATGGATGAGGATAATCTCGGCTGGGACGAGGCTTGGAACATCGTCTCCCCCTGCGTCGCCTACACGAACCACACCGTCATGGTAGAGGCTCTCGAGACCTGGCCGCAGGAGCTTATCAGCTCCCAAATGCCCCGAATCTGGCAGATAATCCGCGAGATGGACAGACGCCACCGCAAATACCTCTTTGAAACCTTCCCCTATGACGAGGGGGCTATCTCCCGCAACCTCATAATTCACGAGGGAATGGTGCACATGGCGAACATCTGCACCTCCACCTGTTTCAGAATCAACGGCGTGTCAGAGCTGCACACGAGCATTCTCCGCGCAGAGCTTTTCCGCGACATGGCGTCCAAGAACCCGCAAAAGCTCGTCAACGTCACGAACGGCATCGACCACCGCCGCTGGCTTGCCCAGATAAACCCCGATCTCGGCTCCCTAGTCTCACAGCTGCTCGGCAGCGACAGTTATCTCACGCACCCGGAACGTCTCATCGAGCTTGACAATTTCGCCTCCAGCTCCGCCGTCCTGACAAGGCTCGAGGAGATAAAGCACGCCAACAAAGAACGCTTTGCCGAATATCTCCTGCGTGTTCAGGGCGTAAAGCTCAACACAAACGCCGTCTTCGATGTTCAAGTCAAGCGGCTGCATGAGTATAAGCGCCAGCTCTTGTGCGCGATGCTCATAGCCAGTCTCCAAGATCGCCTCCACACGTACCCTGACGCAAGCTTTCTCCCCCGCACCTTCATCTTCGGGGCGAAGGCCGCCAGCGGCTATGCCGTGGCAAAGCGCATAATAAGCCTGCTGTGCTCCTTGAGTGACGATATCAATAACGACCCCGCCTGCGAGGGCAAGCTCCAAGTCGTCTTTGTAGAGAACTATCGCGTCTCCGTCGCCGAAAAGCTCATCCCCGCCAGCCAGGTCTCCGAGCAGCTCTCAACCGCCGGCAAGGAGGCGTCCGGCACCGGCAACATGAAGCTCATGATGAACGGCGCCGTCACTATCGGCACTCTAGACGGGGCGAATGTCGAGATGTATAACCGCTTGGGCGACGAGAATATGGCTCTCTTCGGCCTTCGCGCAAGCGAGGTAAACTCTCTCCGGCAGAGAGGCTATAACCCGCTGGACATATATAAGACCAACGACTCGCTCCGCTGGGTTCTGAACCGTTTCAGCCGCGGTCTGCGCGACCACGAGAGCTATTCCGACCTCGTCTCGCGTCTGGTTTACGGCGGCGATGAGTATATGCTCCTTGCCGACTTCGACTCCTATGTAAGCGCCCACGACAAGCTCTATGCCATGATGGCGGACACGCAGAAGCGCGCCGAGGCCTCCCTGCACAACATCGCCCGCAGCGGCGTCTTCGCCGCCGACCGCGCCGTCAGCGAGTACAACGAAAAAATCTGGAAACTGTAGGGGCTCTCTCCACCGTCATTGCGGGCAGTTTTTAACGTCATTGCGGGCTTGACCCGCAATCCCCCCGTCATCCAGAAGCCAGTGCCAGATACACGCAGTCGCGCAAAGCGCGACATACGAAGACTCCGCCCCCCAAGGCGGAGTCTTCGTCTTCGCGGTCTTCCGTTTCCGTCATTGCGGGCTCGACCCGCAATCCCCCCGAGATTCCGGATCAAGTCCGGAATGACGGTGGAGTCGCACGGAGCGACGGTGGAGTCGCGCAAAATCGCGAAATAACTGCCGCCATTTCTGCTCTTGTCGCGGTGTCCTCCGGGCGTCCGTCGCTAATAATTCCGCGCGCGGCGCTCCATTCCATCGCCTCACCGTCCCAGCCGTCCTCGCCGACTCCCGCAAAGCGGTAAAGCATTGTCGCCAGCATCCCGCGGGTGATATTCTCCGTGGGATTAGTGCCGTCAGAAATCCCCGTCTCTACCGCCCAGGCGGTCGCGTCCACTATCCAGCTCGCGCCGGAAATCGTCTCGCCCGCCATACGCGCAAGAATCGTATAGGCCATCGCCCGCGTCAGCGGCGCATTCGGCGCGAATGTCGTCGCGCTCGTGCCGCCCATCAACACCGGATCATGCGTCGCGGCAAAGCAGACATTCTCATAGAACCAGTCGGTTTCAAAAACATCCGTGAATGGATTGACCCACGCGGCAACTTCGTCGTAGCCAATCACATACAGGGACAGATGCGGAAGGTCGAAAGTAAAGGTCTTGTTCGCGGCGTTGTATTTGCCGCCCGCGATTTTCTCCAGCTTGCCCTCGTCGTCCATGTACCAAGCAGAAACGGGGGTCTCGCCGTCATAGGCGACGGTTGCGCTGATTTTGCCGTTAAACTCGTGGATTTCCGCGCCGCTGGACAACGCGATTTCATAGACGACGTCTTCCTCGCGCAGAATCTCGCGCTGGCTCTCGTTCAGCTCCGGCGACTCGTGCGGAATGAGCGTAATCGAGAGATTTTCGCCGTCCGCCGCGCCTATAATATCGGCGAGAGCGTCGGCGTCAATCGACAGGCCGCCGCCCGGAAGCTCGATATTAAGCCCAAGCCCCGCATCCGCGATTTGCTCAAGCGCGGCAGCCGGTAGGCTCGCCTTTTCCGCGCCCTCAAGCCCTGACAGGTCAATTTCCACCGCGCCGCCCTCGGCGCTTTCCAAGAGCTCCTCAACTATTCTGTTCGGCAACTCGAGCGCGACCTCGCCGCCCTTCTCGGTGTAAACAATTTCAACCTCGCCCTCGTTACCGGGCAGGGTCTGCACCGGCGGCGCAGGCGGATAATACGGCGGGATGTACACCGTCTGCCCTACGCTGACTGTCACGATAATCGTCACTGTAATCGAGCTTTCAGCGTCAACATAGCCACTCGGCGTCGTCCAAACGGCTGTAAGGGCGTATTCCCCCGCCGCACCGGTGAACGATTCTGCTGTCCAATTTGTTATGGTCGCAGTCGCCGGAGTTGTACCGTCTGTAACCTCAACTGTGGTTGGCAATTTTCCTGACGCTATCAGTTTTGTCAGGCTGGTAATATGCTCGTCCGCAGACAAGGTGACACCGGTGAGTGCCGTGTAACCTGTGATTTCTTTCAGCTTTTCACCGCTAGCACCGTAGGAGCCCTTGACATCGTCTGTTACACCAGTGCCCGTAATTGTGCAGTTTACCAGCGTCGGTTCTGTCACATCCGTGCCGTTCGCTTTAAGCTCGACAGAGCCGCCCGTGATGCTCAGCGTCCCGGCAGTTGCCGTTCCGGCTTGTGAACCGCCCCCGCCGATGTCGTAGCCCGTTTTACCCGTGCCCGTACCGCCCGTAGCTTTCACCACGGTAGTGCTGCCGCTGATTGCAACTGCACCGCCCGCGCCGCCGCCCGCACCGCCGCTATGGGTTCCGCCGTAGCCGCCGCCAATACCCGCGCCTGCGCTGTCTGCCCCGATAAGGCCACCGCTACCACCACCGCCGCCGCCTGTCGCGTCCACCGTGCCGCCCGTTATAGTGATGTTACCGCCCGCGCCGCCGCCGGTTCTGCTAGGGTATTCTCCTGAACCGCTTGCACCGCCCGCACCGCCTCCGATACCCGCGCCGCCATAACCGCCGCCCGTTGCGGTCACGGTGCCGCCGTTTATCCTAATTGTTCCGCCGCCGCCGCCCGGGTCGTTTACACTACCACCGCCGCCGCCAATACCCGCACCATACGGACCGCCCGTCGCTGTCACCGTACCGCCGTTTATCGTGATTGTGCCGGCTGTTTGAATGATGTTGCCGCCAATCCCCGCGCCGCTACCATTTCCGGAAGCCGTCAATGTCTGGTCAGTGTCTGCTGCCGTAATATTGAGCGTCGCCCCGCTCGGCACATTTAACCCTGCAACGCCGCTGCCTGTGACTATGAGCTGATTCGTGCCAAGGAGCGTGAGGTTGACGGTTGAACCGGTTGTGATCTGTAACGGGCTGTCGTACCTGTTATTTATCGTCGCATTACTGAGCGTGATGTTTACGGGGCTTTCCGCCGTTTCCGCATTTACGACGACGTAAGAATTTTCGTTCTCGCTCGAATTGTTGCCGGTGATGGTGTATGTCCCGGGCGCGGAGATAGTGTACACGCCGCCCTCTGTTCTGGGCGTGGAATACGTCCAGCCCGTGCCGGACTCCTTGGCATAGTCGGACACGTCAATCGTCGTATCCCCCGCCGCCCGCACCGTCGTCGGCAGGGCGACAAACAGCCCCGCGCACAACACAAAGGCGAGAAGAATCGAGAGGGCTTTTCTACCCAAGCCAAGGGGTACATTTTCGAGTGTTTTCTTCATTGTAAAAACTCCCTAAAGCGGCTATTATCTATTATCTCTTATCTTTTATCTATTATCTGAGCGCAAAGCGCATTATAATCGCCGCACACTCTGCCCTGTTCGTCAAATCTTCCGGACGCCCATCATTTATAATGCGCTCGCTTTGCGCCCATCTCATGGCTTCGCCGTCCCAGCCGTCCTCGCCGATTCCCGCAAAGCGATAGAGCATTGTCGCAAGCTCCCGGCGGGTGACGTTGGCGTCCGGCGTGAACAAACCTTCTCCGGTGCCCTCGACTATCCCCTCGGAGCTCGCCCACCTCACCGCGTCATAATAATACGCACCGGGCAAAACGTCTGAGAATTCTCCACTTTCAATTCTCAATTCTCCATTGACCGCCGCCTCCGGTTTACCGGCAAGGCGCCAGAGGATAGTCGCGGTCATCGCCCTTGTGAGATTGCTGTGCGGCGAAAATGTGGTGGCGCTTGTCCCCTGCATAAGCCCCGTCTCGAGCGCGTTTGTCACGGCCTCGGCATACCAGTCGTCGGTGTAAACGTCCGTAAAGGGCGCGAGTCTCATCGTCGCGTCGCGGACTATCCCGTCGCGTATGGAAAAACCATAGTCGAGCAGAGTCTTCGTATCAATATAACGCTGTATGTTCGAGGGCGACTTCATGACAACGGTTATGAGCCGCACGCCGTTTCTGACGGCGGTACCGGTAAAGCAGCATCCAGCTGCATTCGTAGTGCCGGTTTTCAGCCCGTCGGCGCCCTCGTAATACTGATCTGCCAGCAGCAGGTTCGTGGATTTATAGCTGACGCCGTGGAAGGTGGTGCTGGGCTTTTTCGTAATATCCAAGGCCAGCGGATAGTCGGTTATAAGGCGCGACGCCAAAAGCGCCATGCTGCGCGGCGTAATGTAGTTGTCTTTAATTCCGGCGCAGTCGTAATAGGTCGCGTTTATGCCAAGCTCCGAGGCCTTGGCGTTCATCCGCTCCACAAAGGCCTCCTCAGAGCCGCTTATCAGCTCCGCCATCGCGACAACGGAGGCGCTCGCCGAAAACACCAGAATGAGGTCAATCATCTCGTCCACGTAATAGGTATCGGTGTAGCTGAGCGGAGCCGTGTTGATATAGCTGTAGTCGTGCGATAGCCTGTACACCTTCTCGCTGATGGGCACTACAGTGTCGGGCGCGATTTCACCACGCTCAAGGGCCTCATACATGAGATAGACGCTCATGACCTTCGTCATACTCGCAGGCACGAGCGCCATGTCGGCGTTCTGGGAGTAAAGCTCAAGGCCGGTGTCATAGTCCAGGATAAACAGCCCCTGGGCTGCTACATATTTTCCGCCGACCGTGGCGGCAAAGGCAGAGGGTAAGCTCATCAGCAGGAGGAGTAACGCAAGTGCGAGGCCGAGGGTACGTCTCAGTTTTTTCATTTCAATATGTACTCCTAACGTTATTTTAAATCGCCGAAGGGCGGCCTTTTTCTTCTGCGAGAAGAGCTGCCCATTGAGAGTTTATTCTCCTTTCCGGCGATTAACCGGATTATATTCTTGCGGTGGGCGAAAATTATGAGCAGGGCGAAAATGAGCGAGAGCCAAACATCCAGCGTCTGGAACCCGAAAAACAGCATACCAAGCGGAAAGCTCGCAGCGGCCAGCATCGAACCGAGGGAAACATATTTCGTAAAAATAACCGCTATAACAAAAACGCAATAGCAAATAATTGCCACGCGCCAATCTGTCATGAGAATTATAACCGCGCCGACAAGCACGGCCTTTCCGCCGCGAAAACGGTAATAAACCGGATAGATGTGCCCCAGCTCGGCGCAAATACCGGCGAACAAAACGCCCACTATCGGATAGCCTAGCGTACCCAAGATCCAGCGTCCGAAGAGTGCCGCCGCCACGGCCTTTAAAATGTCAACCAGCAGCACAAGCACAATGCCGTTCGTGCCGAACACTCGGGCAAAGTTCGTCAGTCCCGCGTTTCCGCTGCCGAATTTTCTCACGTCCTTGCGAAAGAAGCTCATCGAGGTCATAATCGCCCCGTTAAAGCCCCCGACAAGGTATGAGACCACCGCCACCAAAATGAGAAGCAGCGTCAGCTTGAATAAATCAACCATGATATACCCTCGAAAAATAATATGCCTCGCATCGTTTCGCCCGTAGGGCGAAAGTTTTTACTCTTGATCTCCCTTTTGGCGAATTGAGAAGCGAACCGGCGTGCCCTCCAGCCCGAAGACAGCGCGGATTTGGTTCTCAATATACCGCTGATAGGAGAAGTGAAACAGCTCGCGGCTGTTCACAAAAACCACAAAGTGCGGCGGGCGAACCCCCGTCTGTGTCATGTAGTAAATCTTCAGGCGGCGTCCCTTGTCGCTCGGCGGCTGAAGGCGTGCCTGAGCATCCGTCAGGACATTGTTGAGCATACCCGTCGTAATGCGCATGGAGCTCTGGTTATTCACGTAGTTTACCAGCTCAAATATCCGCGCCGTGCGCTGCCCCGTAAGCGCGGATATAAAGAGCACCGGCGCATAGCTCATGAAGCTCAGATCGCGCAAAACCTCAGCGCGCATCTTGTCCATCGTCTTGGAGTCCTTCTCGATGAGGTCCCACTTGTTGACGATGATGACGCTGGCCTTTCCGGCCTCGTGCGCAAGCCCGGCTATCTTTGTGTCCTGCTCCGTTACGCCCTCGCGCGCGTCGAGCATTATGAGGCAGACGTCGCTGCGCTCAATGGCAAGCTGAGCTCTCATGACGGAAAATTTCTCAATCCTGTCCGCAACGCGGCTGCGCCGGCGAATCCCCGCCGTGTCGATAAAGACATATTTGCCGTAGTCGTTGTCCACCTTCGTGTCCACCGCGTCCCGAGTGGTTCCGGCGACGTTTGAGACGATGAGGCGGTTTTCGCCGAGAATTAGGTTGATGAGTGAGCTTTTCCCCACGTTCGGCTTGCCGATTACGGCAACCTTAATCCTGTCCGGCTCCTCGTCAGTCTCGGAAACCTCCGGGAAGGCCGCAAGGCAGCTGTCCAGCAGATCGCCGGTGCCGTGCCCGTGCAAAGCTGAAACCGCGATGGGATCACCCAAGCCCAAAGAATAAAACTCATAAATCGCGGGATCGGGCTGCCCTGTGGAGTCCATCTTATTCACCGCGAGAACTATCGGCTTATTCGAGCGCAGCAGTAGCCCCGCGACGTCGCGGTCGGTCGCGGTTACGCCCGTGCCGATCTCCGTCACGAGAATAATAACGTCCGCCGTGTCAATGGCAAGCTCCGCCTGCTCGCGGATAAAGCGAAGAATCTCCGTGTCCGCCCTCGGCTCAATGCCGCCGGTGTCCACGAGGTCAAACTTGACCCCGCTCCAGTCGCACTCGGCATAGAGTCTGTCGCGCGTCACGCCGGGCGTGTCCTCGACAATAGACAGCCGCTGCCCCACTATTCTGTTAAATAAATGCGACTTGCCCACATTAGGCCGCCCCACTATTGCTATCAGGGGTTTCATTTCGTAATCCTCTTTAACCGAGTTAGTGCTCGTCGTACACAACAATTTAAAAAATCACTTCGTGATTTTGATAAGTCGCGCGTTCCTCTGCCTCGTCGGTGCACCGGCAGTATCCCTCGTATTCGCGCAAGCGCGAACACTCGCTCACAACCGGGCACCTCCTCTTTCCATCAAAACCCGCTTCGCTGGGCTTTTGATGGAGACCTTTATCGCAGACCGCTGCGGCGGCTAAGCCCGACCTGTACAATTCTTAAGGAACTTCGCCCCATCGACCTCGACGACGCTCACACTCACGCCCAGCTCCCGCTCCACATCGCTCACCGTCACATCATCCAAAAAAATTCCCTCGCCGTGGCGGAGCATTGTCGCGGGAATAAGCAGCCTCTCCCCGAGGCTGCGCCCGCGCAGCTGCTCAATGAGGTCGCCGCCGGTAATGAGTCCCGCTACATCTATTGTATCGCCGAAAAATATATTTTCAATCGAAAATACACGTCCCTTTATATTACCACACTTTTCCTGCGCTGTCACTAAAAGCTTTTCCAAAAAAGGCGCCGCGGCTCTTCCCGTTGCGATAGAAAAGTCCGCCCCCGCGCTCTCCGGTGGGCACGCCTCCAGCTCCTCTAAAAACTGCGCCTCAAAGAGCCTCAGTAGCCCCACGCCGTTTTCCAGCTGCGGATAGTCCTCATAGAACTCCTCAAGAGGGACAGGCAGAGCCGCCTTGATATAATATTCGTCCGCCGGAAAAAATATCCGGCTTCCGTGCTTTTCCAGGCACTTTTCCGCAAAGCCCTCCACGAGCGCCAAGGTCTCCCGCGCGTTTTCCGCGTCCACCGGAGCCAGCGGCGCCCTCCCCTCGCGGTGCTTCGTCAGCCCCACGGGCACGACGGAAACCGACGCCGCGCGCGGATACAATTGCGCCAAATCCTCCATCGTCCGGCTCAGCTCCTGCCCGTCGTTTAGACCCGGACAGCAGACAAGCTGACAGTTCATCGTAATCCCGCCCTCGGCAAGAGCCCGCATGAGCGGAAGAATATCCGCGCCCTCTTTATTGCCCAGCAGCTTCGCGCGAAGCGCGGGATTCGTGGCGTGCACCGAGATGTTAATGGGGCTAATTTTCAAATCTATGAGCCGCGAAATCTCCCGTTCGGATAAATTCGTGAGCGTGATATAGCTGCCCGTCAGAAAGCTCAGCCGCGCGTCGTCGTCCTTAAAATAGAGCGATCTTCTCAGCCCTTGCGGATTTTGCTCCACAAAGCAAAAGAGACAATGGTTCGAGCACTCGTGGGGCGCATCCATCAGATAGCTCTCGAAGGATAGCCCCAGCTCCGCTCCCGCGCTCTTCTTCACCCGCACACGACGCCGCGAGCCGCCCTCGCCTTCAAAAACCAGCTCAAGCCTCGGCTCGTATGAGTAGTATTTATAGTCCAGCACGTCGAAAATCTCGTTGCCGTTAATGCTCACGAGCCTCTCGCCGACCCGCGCCTTCCCGCGCAGGGGGCTAGCTCGCTCAATTTCGGTTATCGCGTTTGTCATCTTATCTCCACAGCAAAAAGAGAGGAAGAAACCCCTCCCTCTCACTCTTGCCTAACCGCAAACAATCCTTACTTCTTAACTTCAAGAACCTTGCGTCCGTTGTAAAAACCGCAGGCCTTGCAGACCCTGTGGGGCATACGGAAGGCTCCGCAGTTAGGGCACGCGACAATCCCCGGTTCTTCCAGCTTCCAGTGGGAAGAGCGCCTCTTGTCCCGTCTGGCCTTCGATACTTTTCTTTTTGGAACCGCCAAGTGTGACACCTCCTAATCCTTGCTGACTGGCAGCGTTTTTCTTTGCGAGCTTGTTTAACTTTTCTAATCAAGCCCTTTATCCAAAAGCTGCCGCAATACAGCCAATCTTGGATCAATTTCTTTCTCGCAGGAGCACGGCCCCTCGTTTAGGTTCTTCCCGCAGCGGCTGCACAGACCCGCGCAGTCGGCACGGCACAAAAACGAAGTGTCCATGTCCAAAATAAACAGAGTCTCCAATACATCGCTTAAATCCAGCTCGTTTCCCTCTAATAGAAACACATCCGGATTATCCTCGTCTTGAGCCTCAGCCGAGAGCGTCGCCTCCAAGGGCAAATCAAACTCGTGCTCGTAACTCTCCCCGCAGCGGTCGCAGAAGCAGCTCGCCCGCGCCGTCAAACGCCCCGAAAGCGTCAGAATTCCGGCGGTGTTAGAGATTACCCCCTCGCCCTGCGGCGGTACGATGAATTCGGAAATCGACGAAGTCCCGAGCCTGTCCGTCTCCAGCCGACAGGAAAAGGGTTTCGCACTGCCCGGCATATCAATAATTTCACAGAGATTTATCCTCATGACTCCACCCCGCTTCGTCGCTCTGGTATTATAATTTATTGCCGGCGAGTTGTCAACAGAAATTTCCACAAATTAAAGCCGCCCCCACAGGAGCGGCTTTTAAATCTCGTCGCCTCAAGGCGACTCCATGTCCGGTTTCAGGACATCGGTAAGTGAAAAATGTCAAGACATAGGTAAGTGAAGGTGTCAAGACATCGGTAAGCCTTTGACAAATAATAGCAATTACAAAGGAGTGATTGCTATGC
>JAISHS010000030.1 GCA_031262405.1 Oscillospiraceae bacterium
GCCTGCGAAAATCTCCACCGGCACGCCTGCCCCCTTGACAATTTTTGGCTTACCCCTATCTTTCACAGGCTTACCCATGTCCTGACATTAAAGACTTACCGATGTCCTGATTTGTACAAACCTCTATCTATTATCTATTATCTTTTATCTATTATCTGCCCTGAAAGGAAGCGTCCCAATGACCACCATCTCTCCAACGACCGCCGACATTAAAACTCACTCCTTCTCCGACATCGTCGACGAGTGGCTCAATTTAAGCGCGAGACGCTTAAAACCCAGCACTTCTGCGGCTTACACCACCCTCGCGGAGCGGCACATAAAGCCCTATTTCGGCGATTTGGAGCCTTATGAGCTGACTGAGGAGCTTTTAAGCGAGTTCCGCGAGGACAAGGCCGCCGAGGGTCTCGGCGCGTCCGCGCTTCGCAGCCTCCTCTGTGTGCTGCGCTCGGTAATTTCTTACGGCGCGCGCTATGGTTTCGCGCTTCCGGCGGATTCCTGCCGCCTTTCTGCCTCCTCGCGTCCCCCGGTAGAGGGTCTTCGCGCGGATGAGCAGCTTAAAATCCTCCTCGCGCTGGGCGACGCCCCCGAGGGTCTGCCGCTCGGGGTGCTAATCGGGCTGTATGCCGGGCTGCGCGTGGGCGAGATTTGCGGTCTGAAATGGGGCGACGTATCAAAGGACTGCACGGCTCTGGCCGTCTCGCGAAGCGTCTCGCGGATTCGCCGCTTCGACGAGGAAGAAACTCACACGGAGATTATCATCGGCGAGCCGAAGAGCGCGTTTTCCAAGCGCCGCGTCCCCGTCCCGCAACGTCTGACCCAAGCTCTGCAGGCCTCGCGCGGCCGCGACGAGTGGTGGCTGCTCACCAACAGCCGCGAGAAAACCCCGGAACCACGGGCGTTGCAGCGGTTTTTCACGCGCCTTCTGGACGAGTGCGGCGTCCGCCACGTGGGCTTCCACGCCCTCCGCCACAGCTTCGCCACGCGCTGCGTAGAGCTGGACTTCGACGTCAAGGCGCTCAGCCTCCTCCTCGGCCACGCCGACGTCCGCACCACCCTCAACACCTACGTCCACCCCTCCTACGAGCGCATGGCGTCGCTGATGCACCGCTTAGACTAGAAAAAACGATCATAATGTAAAAGGCGCCGCGTTTTCGCGGCGCCTTGTTTTTCCCAAAAATTCGTTTTTTCGCGACAATTGTCGCTAAATAGCAATTTCGCGACAGAAAAAATCACATAACTTTAAGGAGGAGTTTTTTACATGAAACTCAAAAAGACACTAGCCCTTGTGCTGGCTCTTGTGCTTGCCTTCGGTACGCTCAGCGTGGCATCCGCCGCGGTGGACTTCACCGACGCAGACGAGATCACGTACCTGGAAGCCGTAGACGTCGTGTCCGGAATCGGCGCGATCAACGGCCTCGGCGATGGCACCTTCAACCCCACCGGCAGCATCACCCGCGCACAGGCCGCGAAGATGATTGCCTACACGGTTTACGGTGCAGATTTCGTTGAAGGCCTGCCCCTCAAGACCAGCAGCTTCAGCGACGTGACCTCCCCGGACTATGACTGGGCGATCCCGAGCATCGAGTACCTGGTCACCAACGGCATCGTTGACGGCGTCGGCGACGGCAAGTTCGCCCCCGCATCCAACGTCACCGGCTATCAGTACATCAAGATGCTGCTTGCCGCCCTCGGCTATGGCGCACTTGACGAGTACATCGGCAGCGGCTGGGAGCTGAACGTTCACATTGACGGCCTTGACGCCTTTGCTGGCGATCCCCTGTGGAGCGGCCTTGTCAAAGCCTTTGCCGGAAGCGCGTTCATCACCCGCGAAGAAGCCGCTCTCTTCTGCTTCAACACCCTCAACAGCGCAATGGTAAGATATATTGCCATTATCGGACCGGGCGGATATATCTCGAGCGACAGCACCCTCGGCGAGCTGCAGTATGACCTTTTCTATGACAGAGATTGGAACGACTGGGGTCTGTATGGCGGCACCTGGCAGGCCGGAGACCCGTTAGCTGATATCTCCGACTTCTATGTGGACGACGTCCTTGTCGGCGTCATCCCCGCAGGCACCAAGTATTCGGAAGTCGCCGACATCCTCGGAATTGACCCCGAGACCAACAAGCTCGGCATGGTGAGCTTTGACAACGGCGTGCTTGACGTCGGCTATGGCAGAGAGACCTCTGACGCCCTTAAAGCGATGAGCGAATTGGATACACAAGTTCCCACCACCACCTATGTATATCTCTCAGCATATGATAAACTCGGTGGATATGATGAGTACGGTACGTTAGTGTTCCACTCCGTCTATGAGTATCTGGCGGTTGTTGATGCCGATACCGAAGACGGCGAAACCTCCTTCACCGTTTATGACGGCGAACCCACCACAGTAACTCTTGACTCCGGCTCCTACGAAGAAGGCGACTACTATGTAGTAGTTACCAAGGGCACCGCTGCCACCGGCACCGGACTCGACCCCGTCGACGGCGAAGAGGCATTCCTCAGCATCGAAGAGCCCGACGTGCTGGTCGGCAAGGCCACCAACTGGGGCACAGACTCCAAGGGCACCTATGCCACCATCGGCGGCGAGAAGTATTATCAGAGTCTGTCCAGCTTTGAGGCTAGCATTGGTGACTACACTGACGGTAAAGAGTACACCTTCATGTTCGACAGCGATGGCTGCATCCTCGGAGCGAAATTAGTAGACGATACCGAAGATCCGGTCTATTATTACGGCTATGTGACGGGCTATGCCAAAGCAGAACTCGTTGAGGGTGATAAGCTTACCGGAGAAGCCGATGAACCGGCATACGAGAGAGTATCACTCTATGACGAGACCGGAACGATTCAGTATCTCGACCTTGACTTTGAGGTTGAAGACGACGTTTACACATGGGTCGGCGCAGAAGCGCTTGTTAGCCCGATAGTTAACGAAGTTCTTATTAAGTACACGCTTACTGCCGACGGCAAGATCGACGAAATAGTTGACTACGAGGCAATACAGTCGCAGAATAGTGCACCGGTTGCGGAAGGCGATAAAGACATAGAAGGTGTATACCTGTCTGACGATACCGTAGTGTTCTATCACAGCACTTACGATGGGGATGCCGTTAAGGTCATCAACGGATACAAAGCTCTTGAGGACTATACCTACACCCATTTCGCTATACTGGACGACGATGAAACTGGTATAGCAACGGCTGTTGTTCTTAAGGGAACCGCCGAGATTGAAGACGCACCCACCGTTGCCGGCTTCGTGTATATCCCTGAGAACTACACCTTCTCAAAAGACACCACAACAGGTTACGTGACCTATGGCGGCGTTTATGTAAATGGTGAGCTTGGTTCTCTGACATTTGAGAGTGATCCTAGTGAAACAGGTTTCTGGTCCCTCAATACGACAGCCGATGGTCTTGCAGAGCTAGATGTCGACCTTACCGATGCCGTTACAGATGGAACAGTCAAGCAGGTTGCGTCTACATTCATACGTGATGAAAATGGCGACATTTACGATGTTGACTCCAGCACCGCGTATTACTATGTTGACAGTGAGACCGGCGTTATGACTGCGCTGGCAGGAAAGCCCGCAGCGGACGATGAGATTCTTGCTGTAGCAGAAGGCACCTCGGCATATGCCATTATCATCTACACTGATCCCGTAACCGCATAATCCCCCGCACTAACTAAACAAACACATATCTACCGGAAAGCCCACGGGAAGCCCCCGTGGGCTTTCTGCCGTCTCGCACCGTGTTTATTAAAACGATTACTAGTACAATACTAATAATCAGCCAAATGTTACTAAACAACGCATTTACTAAAGATTACCGAACATTTACCAGAGCTAACTATATACCGCCCTTTGACTTTTGTCAATATATATCTTTTAAAAAACCGTCATTGCGGGCTCCGAAAAAACCGTCATTGCGGGCCCCGACCCGCAATCCCCCCGAGATTCCGGATCAAGTCCGGAATGACGGTGGAGTCGTCCGGAATGACGGTGGAGTCGTTCGGAATGACGGTGGGTTTATCTATTATCTGCCCTTCCTCCGTCATTGCGGGCTCCGACCCGCAATCCCCCACGGCTTCCGCCTCTGTCCCCCTTCCTCCGTCATTGCGGGCCCCGACCCGCAATCCCCCACGGCTTTAATATTGTCAAAAAAAGAATACTTCGGCATTCGCGGCAAATAATAACTGTGCACGCAAATCACGCGGAGGTCGGACTATGCTTGGAAAAATAATTAAAAAGCTCTTTACCGCGCCCTCGGCGCCGGAGCTTGAGCCGGATATAGAGCCGGGCGGCGATAGCGTCCTAAAGAGCCTCGACAAAAACGCCGAGGCCTTGGATGCGCTGTTTCTCGATGTAGACATCATGCTCTCCCGCCGCTTTGCAAACGCCGAAAATGACTCGGTGCGCTTTATTCTCTACCACTCCGACGGCGTGAGCGACATGAGAATGATTAACGAGCATATAGTCGAGCCGCTCATGGGCGCTCATCTTTTCGCAGATGACAGCCTCTTGGAGCAGATTAAAAACGAGGCTCTCTCCGCCGTCGATTTCGAGGAGGCAGATAAATTCTCGGCGATAATAAAGGACGTCTGCTACGGCGACACAGCTCTCTTCATAGACGGCTGCAACAAGGCGCTTGTCATCAGCAGCAAGGCGTTCAGCCTTCGCGCCGTGTCAGAGCCCGAGGGCGAAAAGGTTCTCTCCGGCCCGCGCGAGGGCTTTACGGAGAGCCTCATGACAAATCTCTCGCTCGTCCGCCGCCGAATCCGAACGAACGAGCTTAAAATGAAGATGAAAAACTTGGGCTCCGAGACAAAGACCGGGGTTTGCGTTGCTTATCTGGACAATATAGTTAATAAAAATCTTTTAGCTGAGGTCAACCGGCGGCTCGAGAAAGTCGATATAGACTCCGTTCTGGACGGAAACTATCTGGTAGAGTTTATAGCAGAGCACTCCCGCTTTGGCGTGAGCACCGTCGGCACCACCGAGCGTCCCGACTCCGTCGCGTCAAAGCTGCTCGAGGGGCGAATCGCTATTTTCACGGACGGCAGTCCCGTTGTCCTCACCGTACCCCTGCTCTTCTGGGAGAATTTCCAGAGCAGCGAGGACTATTACACGCCCTTTCTCTACGCCAGCTATTCGCGCTTTCTGCGCCTGCTGTCCTTTATTATGACGATAACCGTCCCCTCAATCTATATTGCGGTGGTGGCGTTTCACCACGACATTCTCCCCTCGCCGCTCATGCTTAGCATTGCGCGAAGTCAAAAGGACGTGCCGCTTCCGGCGGCGGTAGAGTGCTTTGTAATGCTCCTGCTCTTCGATATCCTCCGCGAGGCGGGCGTTAGAATGCCCTCCCACGTCGGACAGGCTCTGAGCATAGTCGGCGCGCTCGTTATCGGTCAGGCGGCTGTGGAGGCGCGGCTCGTCTCCGCGCCGATGATAATCGTCGTGGCGATAACCGGAATCACTATTTTAATGGTGCCGAATCTATCTACTACCTCTCTTCTCGCGCGTTATTTCTGCCTCTCCCTTGCCAGCGCCTTCGGGCTGGTGGGCATGATGGTGGGGATCACAATCCTCTTTGTGCATATTTTGCAGCTGGAGAGCTTCGGCGTGCCGGTGTTCATGCCGATAGACTCTCTGCGTGAGCAGGACGTTAAAGACACCTTTATCCGCGCGCCCTGGCCGAAGATGCTTGAGAGAATGCGCCCCTATTCTTATAATATCCGCCGCCAAGGAGGGCAGAAGTCTTGAAACGACGCTTTTCCCCCACCCTCTGCCTTAGAAAAGCCGCCCTCATACTTCTTGTGTGCGCGCTGATTTGTTCCCTCTCCGGCTGCTGGGATTACCGCGACCTCGACACCCTGAGTATAGTCATCGGCTTCTCCATCGACCGCTCCGAAACAGACCCGTCAAAATATTCCATGGGCTTTGAAATAGTCGATCTGGATTTGGTGTCCAGCGAGTCCGACGTAGAGAGCCTTCTTATTTCCAGCGAGGGGCGAACGATCACCGAGTGTGTAAACAACATGGCTCAGAAGCTCCAGAATCCCATGTATTTCGGCAATACCGAGGTCGGCGTAATCGGCCATGACGTCGCGCAGGAGGTCTCTCTGGACGTTTTGCTCGACTCTATGCTGCGCGACTATGAGCTGCGCGACAACTTGATCCTGGTTATCTCCGCCGAGGACGGCAAGAGTCTGCTCAATAATCCCGAGGAAAAGCCGCGCCTCAATTCCTTTAAAATCTCCTCCTCGCTTGTCGATTGGAAGTCTAACAGCTCCAGTGCCAACGGCACCCATGTAGAGGAGCTGGATCAGGTTTATGACTGCCTCTCTGAGGGTGCCGACCTCGTTCTGCCGGAGCTTATTATGAGCGACAAAAAGACCGGTGAATTCATGCTCGAGGGTCTGGCTGTATTTAGGGACGGCGTAATGCAGGGGATAATTGAACAGGAGCACGTCCCCTTCTATCTGATAACGGCAGAGGGTCTCGCCGAGGGCAGCTATAACATTTTCTTCACCGACGAGGGGGATGAGGACAACAAATATGTCGTCCTCTCCAACAGGCAAAGCCGCCCCAAGATAAGCTTCGACTATTCCGGCGGTGTTTTCACCTTCTATGTGGACGTCGAGGCGTTTATGTCAGTTTCCGAGTTCTCGCCGACGCTTGACGCCTCCGTCAACTCAGATGATACCAAAGAGCTTGAAAAGCTCTGCGAGGAAATTTTAGCCGGGGAGTCGGAAAAGACGCTGTATGAAATCCGCGACGAAATGAAGGCAGACCTGCTGGACTTCGCCGCCGCCGTCAACGACAAGGCCCCCGCCCTCTGGTCGCAGGTCAAGGACTCTTGGGATGACTATTACGCGTCCTGTGAAATCAAAGTGCGCATCAATCTGCATTTAGTGGACACGGGCTTAATGCAGAACTATTAAGGGGTAATCGCTATGTTCCTGCTTACAATCGCAGCCTTCGCCATGGTGCTCTTTTCCGGTGTTTTTCCGGCAAAGAAAAAATATGGCAATAAGGTCTTTATCATAGGTCTGTCTCTGTCGGTCTTGGCTTTCGCCGTAATCGCTCTGGACGACTTTGGGGTAAACATACCCAGCCCCTTCGGTCTTT
Source organism: Oscillospiraceae bacterium (assembly GCA_031262405.1). Classification (GTDB taxonomy): domain Bacteria; phylum Bacillota; class Clostridia; order Oscillospirales; family Oscillospiraceae; genus UBA2658. The sequence goes on from JAISHS010000030.1 coordinate 7,136, forward strand.
TGAATCAGGCTGTACAATCAACATTCTATAGATAAGGGGGGAAGAGCGCTTTGTCCGGTAAAATTTCTTTTCGCAACGCCTGCTCGGTGATAATCCTGCTGCAAATCTGTAACAGCCTCGTGCTTGGAATGCCCCTCATCGCGGGCACAAACGCTTGGCTGTCACTCGTGATCGCTCTCCCACCCGCCCTGTTACTCATGCTGGTCTACGGACGGCTCATAAAGCTCTTTCCGGGCAAAAATCTCTTCGAGATGCTGGGACTAACCTTCGGCAGAGTCACCGCCGTGATTATAAGCGCGCTTTACGCCCTCCATTTCATGAGCCTGACCGGCATAGTGCGCCAGAATTACAGCCAGTTTGTGCATATGAACGTGCTGATCAACACGAACTTCAATGTAATCGTGCTGCTGCTCCTCTGCGCCTGCTCCTATCTTGCCCTGTCGGGCTGCGTTAATCTCTCCAAGTGGTGCAAGCTAATAGCGTTGCTTATTTTTATAACCGCCTTCGCCTTGACCGCCTTCTCGATCTCGCGTATAAATCCCCACAACATCCTTCCGCTGATTGACGAGCGCGCGAAGCTCGCCCCCCTCGGCGCGCTGAAGCTGCTCCCCATGCCCTTCGGCGAGGCAGTAATGGCGCTCGTCCTTTTTAAAAAGCTCGACGAAAAGGCAAACCCATATAAAGTCTTTATCACGGGCTGCACCATTTCATTTTTGCTTCTGCTTCTGCTCTTTTTCACGACCACCGGCATACTCGGCGAGAACATGATAAAAAACTCCTATTTCCCCTCGATAAAGGCCGCCAATGTCCTCCACATCGGCTCGATAGGCACGCGCATAGAGGTGCTGGTCGTATTTGTGTTCATCCTCGCGGGCATCTCGAAGGCCGCCGCCGGAGTTATAGCCTCATCCTCCTCCCTAGCCTATATCTACAACCTACCTACACCCCACCCAATCACCCTCCCCGTCGCTCTAACAACCGCCGCATTTTCGGTCATTGCCTTCGAAAATATGATCCAAATGTTCGAATTTATCAACACTTTTGTAATATATGCGCCCTTTTTCCAGACATTAGTCCCCCTAATCCTCTGGATCACCGCCGAAATCAAGCAAAAATCCGCCAAAACCAAGCCAAAACCCGCCCTTCCCCCCACAAAAAGTTAGAAAAACGCGAATTCCATTTCCCGCCTCTCCGCCCCCTCCCCGCCAAATCCCCCCAAAAAGTTCATTTTTCTCAAAACCTCCCCCCAATCCCCCCGCCAAATTACCGCAAAAAAGTGCCCACCCGCCGCGCAAAAAATGTTGACATATCTCCACTTATCTGTTATTATATCAGAGCTTTATCAAATAATCCGGGGGTATAGCTCAGCTGGAAACGCAGTCTAATCGCTAACCCACTCTCAAAAAGCCGCCGCGCCAATGGCATTAAAACTGAATAAAAAGTTCCAAAAACGGAAAAAATACGGGGGTATAGCTCAGCTGGGAGAGCGCTTGAATGGCATTCAAGAGGTCAGCGGTTCGATCCCGCTTATCTCCACCAAACCCGTGAAAGCATGGAGTTTATACTCCATGCTTTTCATTTTGCCATCCCCCTCCCTCTGTCTAATTCTAAACCGAAAAGGGAATACTTAAATGGACTTTGAAGCAACACGGGGAGAAACCGGGATGACCGATTTTCAATTTGGTGAATATATAAAGCTGCGGGATAAGCAAGAGGAAGCATTACAGCTTGAATGCTCCCGACTTCGTGAGGAAAACGCCGCCCTTAAAGCCGAGTGTCATCATGAGACTGGTATGACCGATTTACAATTTACTGCATTTCTGCGGCTACAGGACGAAAACGCGAAGCTGAAAATGCAATGCGCGCAGCTTCAATCGAAATCTCCCGGTGATTCCGGCATGACTGACTACCAATTCAAGCGTTACGAGGAGTACCGCGACAAGCACGAGTCATTGGAACGTGAGTGTGCGGAGCTTCGCGCACAGCTAACCGAGCTGCGGCAGGAAAACGCCAGTCTACAGCAGCGCTGATTGCCCTCATCCCGCCTTGTCCGTTATCTCTTGTACATCGCACATATCAACGGAAAGCCCTAACGCTTCGCAATCCACGGATAACTCGATTTCCACCTCGTAATCGCGCTTGACCTTGACGCTTTTCATCAGCCGCGCAACAATCATCTTCTTGGCGGCAAGGTCGCAGGTGTCGTAAAGCTCCGCCCACCCGGATAGGGTGTCAAACTGCTCCGAGAGGGTTGCTTTCATTTTCTCGCTGCTGTTCAGCCTATCCTCTAAGCGGTGAACCAGTTCCGCAGATTCCTCCGCTTTTCGCTTGGCTTCCTCGTAGAGCTTGTTGAGCAATTCGGAGTTCAGCTTGCTCTCGCCCCGGATAATCTTCAGCACCTCGGCTTCGTACTCCATGACCTCTGCCGTATTCGCCTGCAAGGCCGCTTTGGCTTTTGCGAGGGACATCTGACACTCGGCAATCTGGTCGGCGCACTTTGCGGCGATAATGGCTTCTTTCGGAACGTCATTGAGCCGTTCGAACAGTCCGTGAACGATTTTGTCTATCACGCCGTCCAGTTTTCGTACAGTGTAACCCGTCTGCCCGTCGCAAAGATGAGCATGGCGGGTTTTGTTGTAGCAGACGTAGCGCATACGCGGCGTTATTGTCGCCTCGCCGTCTTTTTTGATATATTTCTTGCCGTTGGTCGTGACGGTCAGCCGCGCCCCGCAATGTCCGCAAAATACGTTGCCCGACAGAAGCGATCTGCCTTTGGTGTTTAGAGGTACGCGCCGTTCTTCGTAGGAGACGGAACGCTGTTTCAGCAGCTTTTGTGCGGCTTCAAAAGTCAGCGGGTCAACGATTTGCAGATGCGGGAAGATTTCGGATTCCGTTTCGCCGCTTTTGAGAACGCCCAAGTAAGCGCGGTTGAGTATCATGTTTCGGATAGTTCCGTTCGTGAAGTTCATGCCCTTTCGGTTAAGTATGCCTCGTTCGGTGAGCGTGGTGCTGATGCGCTGCGTCCCAAAGCCTTTTGTGACGTAGAGGTCGAAGATGGAGCGAACCACCGCCGCTTCCTCATCGTCCACAAGTATCTCAAAGACCTCGTGATTGCGTTTGTTGAGCCGCCCTTGCTTCGCAAGGCGGTACCCATAAGGGGCGATGCCGCCGCGAAAACAGCCCGCCTCCACGATTTGACCGAGCCGTGTTTTCGTTCGGATGGAGGTCTTGATGCTCTCGCCGGATGCCTGCCAGTAGCGGATGTAGTTCATCAGCTTGTCAACGTGGGTTTCGATTTTCTGCTCACCCTCGGTGACGCTCCAGACCTCAATCCCCTGCTTGACGAACCATTCCACCACGAAAGGTGTTTCATCGTCAATGCGCCCCAAACGGTCGAACATGAAAACAAGCAGCACGTCAAAGGTTTTATTGAGTGCCTCCTGCTGTATCTCTTGTATCACGTCACGGTTCTCGGCACGAACCTTGAAGCCGGATATGCCTTGCTCGGCAAGCTCACGGTAGAGCTCCCAATCTGTGTGACTGGCGATAAATTCATGACAGGCTTGGCTTTGCATGGGGATGTCGTTCTCCGCCGCCTTTTTGTCCACCTGTTTTTGGGTCGATACCCGGTACAGGCAAAACACTTTTTTCTTTTTCATATAACTGTCATCCTCTCTTTGAAAATTTGAGATAATGGCAGTTTCTTCAATAATGCCATATTCACTTGTCAAGGAACACGCAAGGTTTCCCTCGCAAGACCATTATCCCATATGTGGCGGCTACCGTCCAATGTGCGAATCTCATTTTTATTATCATCGAGTCATAAAAATGTGCGCATGATTTGCGATTGCCCGTAGGGCGAGCAAATCGCGCATTAAGATAAGTTTGAACTTGTTCAAACTTATACATTTTGCATACCCGTGAGAATCATGCGCTTGATATCCTCTAAAGCGGTCTTCTCAGGCTTAGGCGCAAACGTGAGTTTGACCGGACAGCCGTCCACGGTTACTTTAATCTGCTTTTGCTCTTGCTGCGCTTGTTCGTTTTTCTGAGTGAATCTCACCCCTCCGCATACTGATGCCGAGCGACCCCCATTGCTTGCGACGGCTCATCGGCGGAAAAACCGATTTCAACGCTCGGACTGTGGCTGGGCCGGAGTATCTACCCCTCGTC
>JAISHS010000032.1 GCA_031262405.1 Oscillospiraceae bacterium
CGCCTGCGAAAATCTCCACCGGCACGCCTGCCCCCTTGACAATTTTTGGCTTACCCCTATCTTTCACAGGCTTACCCATGTCCTGACATTAAAGACTTACCGATGTCCTGATTTGTACACCACCTATCTATTATCTGTTATCTCATATCTCTTATCTGCCCTTATCAGTCCGGTGTATAGCTCTTACTTGTGTCGATGATTATGGTTTGATTCGCGCCGTCCCAATCGACCTCAAAATCAAAGAGCTCACCGATGTCGCGGAGCTTAAAATAGTTGCTATTCTCTATGTGGTACGCCGTAATGTTGACTTCTCTGCCGTCGAGTGTGACCTTAGATGTTGTCGTTTTCGGCGTTTTCGTGCCCGTACCCTTGCCTGTCATCTCTCCGCCGACAGGCGTATACGGCCTCCCGCTCGTGAGGAGAATCTTCTGCGCCGCGCCGTCCCAGGTCACTTCAAACTGTTTTTCACTGCCGGAGAGTATATACGCCAAATCGCGGAGCTTGAAGTAGTTATTGTCGTTGATGTGGTAAGCGTCAAACGCCACGGTTTTGCCGTTGACGATAACAGTTGACGCTGTAGGTTTAGCGGTGAGAGCGGGCGGCGCGGTCAGTAAAACATAGGGAATGCTGTTACTAAGCGCGTACCGCTGCGCAAAGGAACCGGAATAGCAGTATATTGTGAGATTGTCGCAACCGTAAAATGCATAATCACCAATCGCCGTTACACTGTTCGGTATCGTCACACTCGTGAGGCTTTCACAACTGTAAAACGCGTCATCGCCAATCGTCGTCACGCTGTTCGGTATGGTCACGCTCGTGAGACTCTCGCAAAAGCAAAACGCGAAATCGCCAATCGTCGTCACACTGTTCGGTATCGCCACGTTCGTTAGGTTGTAGCAATTGCAAAAGGCCCAATCTCCAATCGTCATCACGCTGTTCGGTATTGTCACACTCGTGAGGTTTTCGCAAAAATAAAATGCCTCCTCGCCAATCACCGTAACACTGTTCGGTATTGTTACGCTCGTAAGATTGTTGCACAAAACAAACGCCTCATAGCCAATCGTCGTCACGCTATTGGGGATGCTATAAGCTGAGTCTTTTCTCCCAGCCGGATAAGAGAGAAACTGGGTTCTATCCTTTGACAACAAAACCCCGCTATCGTCAGTGAAGTATCTATTTTCGTCGTCGACACTAATATTCAGAAGGCTGACGCAAGCCATAAACGCGCCACCGCCAATCGATGTCACGCTGTTTGGTATCGTCACGCTCGTTAGGCTTTCGCAACAATAAAACGCCGTATTACCAATCGCCGTTACACTGTTCGGTATCGCCATACTTGTGAGGCTTATACACCAAGCAAGTGCGTAATCGCCAATCGTCGTCACACTGTTCGGAATCACTACGTTCGTGAGATTTATGCAACTGTTAAATGCCCCCTCGCTAATCGATGTCACGCCATTCGGTATTGTCACGCTCGTGAGACCGGAGCAATAGGCAAACGCCCAATCGCCGATCGTCGTAATGCTGTTTGGGATACTATAAACTGAGACTTTTCGCCCTTCCGGGTAACGGAGAAATTGAGTTCTATCCTTTGACAATAAAATTCCGTCATCGTCAGCGAAGTACCTGTTTTCGTCGTCGACAAAAATATACAGTAGATTTTCGCAAAAGATGAACGCGTCGTTTCCAATTGTCTTCACGCTGCTTCCTATCGTCACGCTCGTGAGACTTGTGCAATCCATAAACACGCCCTTGCTAATCACCGTCACGCTGTTCGGTATCGTCACGCTCGTGAGACCGGAGCAATAGGCAAACGCGCCATCGCCAATCGATGTCACGCTGTTTGGTATCGTCACGCTCACGAGGCTTGTGCAACTCTCAAACGCGTAATTGCCAATAATCGTCACACTGTTCGGTATTGTCACGCTCGCGAGGCTTTCGCAACCCAAAAACGCCCCATAGCCAATCGTCGTCACTCCATCAACGATATTTACGCTAATTATGCCAGAGTCCATAAACCACGAACTATCGCCGTAACCCAAATCCCACATCGCGCCTGTGCCGCTTATCGTGAGCGTACCTCTATCATCCAGCGTCCAATACACATTATCGCCGCACTGGCCGCTACTTGCGGCGGATGCAACCCCGGGTAGCAGCGCAAGGCATAGGCAAAGCGCGAGCGAGAGAGAGAATATCCTTTTCATTGAGGTTTCCTCCGATTTTAGATTTTAACAAAAAGTGTACTCCTGCCAAGTTGGTTTATATCTCCATTGTATACCAAAAATCGCCATTGTCAAATGATTTGTGAACTTTTTTACAACTATATTTACTAATTATCGCTAAACAAGTGCAGTAATTTAACTTTTCGCCTTTCCTACAATCTCTCGCCCCCAAAAAAGTTAACCCTCCGCGTCGGCTGCCCCGACGCGGAGGGTTCATTTGATTTTCAATCTCGTCGCCTCAAGGCGACTCCACCTATCTATTATCTTTTATCTATTATCTCTTATCCGCCCTCACGCAACTTCGCTCAGCGAAATATCCCTCGTATGGTCAATCTGCTCCCAGGTACGCGTGGTGTGGAAAATCGCCAGCACCTGCAGCGGCAGCCAGGACGCCAGAAAAATCGGATAGGTCAAAATACTCTTAAGCAGCCGCCTGTTCCAAGTCTTCGTGAAAATCGTTATGGCTAGCGCCCCAAGGCACCCCCCGACATAAGCCGCCGCGACGAGACCCACCAGACTCAGCCCCTCATTCGGCAGCACCGGCGGCAGCACAATCAGCACAATACTAATCGCCGCCGGAATAAAAGCCAGTGCCTGAGCAAAGGGGTTTAGGTGATACATAACGCAGTCCGCCTTGAGCGCGCGCCTGCCGCCCTTCATCGACCGAAGCAACTTGCCGAGCCTGAGCCTGCCCACCTCAACAATACCGCTGCACCACCGCTTGCGCTGGGTAAGCGAAACGGAGAAGGAATTCGGGTGCTCCTCATATGTAACGGCGTCCGGCGCCCAGTCGATTCTAATCCCCCGCTCGGCACACTGCTCGGCAAACTCAATGTCCTCCGTGAGACTCACCGTGTGCCAGCCGCCCAACTCCTCGAGCACGTTACGATGCACGGCAAAGCCCGTGCCAATCATCTTCGCCGATAGCCCTATCGCCGAGCGCGGCCGACTATAGAGCAGATACCCCATTCTAAAATATATGGCATAGCAGCCCGAAACCCAAGAATCATAAGCATTCTTCGCCTCGTTGCGCCCCTTTACAACCCTTGAGCCCGACATAAAAGCGTCGTTGCACTCCGCTAAAAAACGCCTGTCAACCACATTGTCAGAGTCAAACACGCAAAACGCGTCATAACCCAAGTCCTCGTCCATCAGCTCACCCAGACACTGCTCGAGCACATCGCCCTTGCACTTCACATCGCGGCACTCAAAGACCCGCGCGCCGTGCGCCTCGGCAACGGCAGCCGTATCGTCCGTACAGTTATTCACGGCAACATAGATATCAAAGAGCTCGTCGGGATAGTCCTGCAGCTTAAGGCTCTCAATGAGCTGACCTATTACCTTCTCCTCATTTCGCGCGGGCAGCACGACCGCAAAGCGCACCGACGGCGCCGCTCTTGCTCGCTTTTTCTGCCGCAGGAAAACAAACAGGCCAATAAATATGTAATAGACCGAGAAAAGCTTGAGCAGCAGCCCAAGTATAAAAACAGTGTCCGATAGCATAAGGTAGTTCCTTCCCAAAAAGTCTCCGTCCCACGTGACGCTCTCTCAGAATCGCGGGCGGTTTATATCCTCTTCGGTTTCTAAATTAACATTTTTAGTGTTAAGAATCAACTGACTAAGTCCTTAAGAAATCTTTAAGCAAGCTGTGTCTTACTCGTATTAGTACAGTAATAATACAGTACAAAAACCCGCTTGTCAAGCAAAATTACGGGAATGCTCTGAAGATTATTTCGGTGCTAATCACAAAAATATGCCCTCTCATGTATGAAAATTTTATGAAATTTTTCCTGCACAAAATTCGATTAGTAACAAATAGTTACAAAAAGATTACTAGAATTCCTCATATATTTACTAAATACTACGTTAATAAATTATCAATCCTTGCGTTCCGGCTGAAAATATGGTATGTTAAAAAAACCCCACATTCGCGGGAAGCATAATCTAGCAAAAATGTGGGAAATATTTCTCTGTAATCGTGCATATTTATGTTAAGGGTGGGGATGTATGCTACACATCGGCTATATGCAAGAAAACCGCCAAGAAGCAAGGACATTAATTCGACAAAAAATCCCCCTGCCCTTTTTTAAGGAGGTATTTATGAAGAAAGTAACTGCGTTTTTATCGGCGCTCATGGTCTCGGCAACTATACTCACCGTGCCGACTCAAGCCGAAACTGCGTTTGACGAGAACGTCGACTACATGAGCGTGATGGTTGTCTCGGCTACGATCGGAGATATGGAGACCGGCCGCGCGGCCGAGCAGGCGCGCAACGCAAAAATTGAGGCCTTAGGCTCCGGATACACTATGATCTCTTTTGACGATCTGTTCCTGCTGTCCAAGATTATCTATGCCGAGGCCGGAAGCGCTTGGCTGCCCATGGACTGGAAGATGTGCGTGGGCGAGGTCGTTTTAAACCGCGTGGCAAGCCCCGAGTTTCCGAACACCATAGCGGAGGTTCTGGCACAGCCGGGTCAGTATTACGGACAGAACAGCTCATATTTCAACAGGCTCCTGCCCAGTGAAACCTGCGTCATCGCGGCGCAGCAGCTGCTGGAGGGTCAGCGCATCATGAACGATGAGACGGTTGTTTTCCAGGCGAATTTCACTCAGGGCAGCGGAATTCACACAGCGCTCTATGACGGCGCTCTCGGCTGGACCTACTTCTGCCACAGCGCCCGCCCCTGGATTTACGCCTAACGGCTTGTCGAAAGAGGGCTAATTTGTCGGGAGGGAACGAAAGTTCCCTCCCGATTTATATTTATTATTTAAATGTAAACTCCGCTGAGAATCTGAGTGTGCCGTCCGCTTCGCCGGAGACGCGATAACCCTCGGCCGCCTCACCGCCGTAAATACTAAGGCTCTCGCCGAGCTTTGTCTCCTGATTAAAGGTAATATGAAAATCCTTTACGCCGCGCTCACGCAGTGCCTGCGGCAGAAAATCCATGGCGATAGCACCGTAAACGGCATTGTTCACATGCCCGTTGCCGTCGATATCGGAGTAATACACGGGGCGTAGTCCCAGCGGCTCCAAGGCCGCGTCCCGGCGCAGCTTCTTGCAGTCCGGGCAGCGGGCCTGACGCACCACCATCTCCGGCAGCTCGCGCAGCGAGTTTGGACGCAGCAGCGCCCTCGAGACGGGGTCGGCGATAATCCACGCGCTGGAGGCCGCCGCAAGAAGCTCCTCTCCCTCTCCGAATATCTCATAGTCGCGGTATAGCAGAGGCCCCTTTATCTCCCGCGCCCAGGTCTGAGTCACAATCTCTTGACTGTAAACCGGCGTGCGTATAAAGCTGATCGCCAGCTGCGAGAGCAAAAACACCTGTCCCCTGTCGAGCAGCTCCTGATGCCCAAGATTTCGGCTGCGCTCAAAATGCTCCCCCGCCAGCTCGCTGAGCAGCTTCATTATGAAGCGCAGACTCGCGCGCTCCATGGCGTCGCAGTCCCCGAACCGCAGCTGATACCGTCTGTTAAAAACTCCTCCGTCTGACCAAAAATCCATCTGAACTCCTAAATGTATAAATTTCAAACTCTTTTACAAATTTTATTTAATTATACCTAAAAAAATCGCTTAGTCAATTGACGAGCTGTAAACTTTCAATTAACCTCACAAAACTTTGTAGAAATTTCAATTTTCTGCTTTGTATTTTCCCCCGCTTAGTGTATAATGTCCCGTGGATGGGCAGAGCCTGCCAATCCTTGACTATTTCTATTGGAGGGTAAAAATGCTTACAAATATTCTAAAGAAGCTCAAAGAGTTTCGCCGCACCATCGTATTCACCGAGGGTGAGGACCCCCGTATACTCGAGGCCGCCTCACGGCTGCTCAAAGAGGATATAATGAACTGCGTGCTCGTCGGCGACCCCGAAAAGATAAAAGCGGCATCTCAGCTCGCCGGCTTTGATATCGAAGGCGCACAGCTAATAGACCCTAATAGCTTTGCGGAGTTTGACGCTATGGTCGCTCAAATGGTAGAGCTGCGCCGCGGCAAGATGACCGCCGACGAGTGCCGCGAGCTTCTTAAAAAAAGCAACTACTTCGGTACTATGCTCGTCAAAATGGGCAAGGCAGACGGGCTCCTCGGCGGCGCTACTTACTCCACGGCGGATACTGTCCGCCCCGCGCTGCAAATCGTAAAAACAAAGCCCGGCGCTCACCTTGTCAGCTCAAGCTTTATTCTCGTGCGCGGGGATGAGCGTCTGGCGATGGGCGACTGCGCCATAAACCTCACCTACGAAAACGACGTAGATAAAGACGGCAACATTAAGCTCTACGGCAGCGACAAGCTCGCCAAGGTCGCCGTCGAAACCGCCCGCACCGCTTCAATCTTCGGCATCGACCCGAAGGTCGCGCTGCTCAGCTTCTCGACCAAGGGAAGCGGCAAGGGCGCAACGGTCGCCCTCTCCCGCGAGGCAACAGAGAAGGCAAAGGCCTTGGCTCCCGACCTCGCCATAGACGGCGAGCTGCAGTTTGACGCGGCGGTCTCCTCCGTCGTCGCGGGAACCAAGTGCAAGGGCTCTCCCGTCGCGGGGCAAGCCAACACCTTCATCTTCCCGAATATCGAGTCCGGCAACATCGGCTACAAAATCGCCCAGCGGCTCGGCGGCTTCGAGGCTTACGGCCCCATTCTCCAGGGTCTCAACGCCCCCATCAACGACCTCTCGCGCGGCTGCACGGCTGACGAGGTCTACACCATGGCGATAATCACAATGGGTCTCATCTAATAATTAACTATGCTTAAAGTCCGTGATATGGAGCTGCCTCCGGGCAGCTCCGACAACGATATAAGGCAAAAATGCGCAAAAATCCTGGGCGTCTCCCCCGAGACGCTCCGGGATTTTGCGCTCTCAAGGCTCTCCATAGACGCACGGAAAAAATCCGCCGTCCGTCTCGTCGTCAGCGCGACAGTCACGCTTCCGAACGAGGCCGAAGCTCTCGCCCGCTGCGATAAAAAATCGGTCTCATCCTTCGTCCCCCTGACATATACTTTTCCGCAAGTGCGAAGGAAAAGCGCCCTGCGCCCCGTAGTCGTCGGGCTCGGCCCGGCGGGGCTCTTCGCGGCGCTTGAATTATCACGTGCGGGTGTTCCTCCGATAGTTCTCGAGCGCGGCGAGCCGATTGAAAAGCGCACTCAGCACGTCGCCGATTTCTGGCGCGAAGGATCGCTCGAGCCAAACTCCAACGTCCAGTTCGGCGAGGGCGGCGCGGGCGCGTTTTCAGACGGCAAGCTCACCACCGGAATCTCCGACCCGCGCGCGGCTCACGTTCTGGAGACCTTTGCGCAGTTCGGCGCGCCGCGCGATATCCTCTGGTCTGCCAAGCCCCACATCGGCACAGACTACCTGCGCCGCGTGGTTACAAATATGCGCCGCGAGCTGCTCTCCCTCGGCTGCGACCTGCGCTTCGGGCACAAGCTCACGGGGCTCAAAATAAAAAACTCCGCCCTCTACGCAATAGAAGTCGTCTCCGGCGGCGGCGCGTATGAACTGCCCTGCGACGCGCTCGTTCTCGCGCCCGGCCACTCCGCGCGGGACACCTTTGAGCTGCTCTGCGGCGTGGGCGTACCGATTCAGCCGAAACCCTTTTCCCTCGGCGTGCGCATTGAGCACAGCCAAGCGGCGATCTCCCGCTCGCAGTATGGCGATTTCGCCGAAAAGCTTCCCCCGGCGGACTATAAGCTCTCCTGCCGTCTGCCGGACGGGCGCGGGGTCTATAGCTTCTGCGTCTGCCCCGGCGGCGTGGTCGTGGCGGCGGCGTCGGAGGAGGGCGGGCTCGTCACGAACGGCATGAGCGAGTATGCCCGCGGCGGCAAGAACATCAACGGCGGCCTGCTCGTGTCTGTCGTCCCCTCGGACTTTCCCGAAACTGACCCCCTCGCGGGGCTGCGCTTTCAGCGTCTGTGGGAGACTCGCGCCTTCACCCTCGGCGGGGGAGATTACCGCGCTCCGGCGCAGACGGTAGGCGATTTTCTCAAAAACCGCCCCACGCGGCAGTTCGGCAAAATAGAGCCGAGTTATCTTCCCGGCGTCACGGGAGCCGATTTGCGCGGCTGCCTACCTGACTTTGTATCAAATTCCCTGCACGCCGCCCTGCCCCTGCTGGACGCTCGTCTGCGCGGCTTTGCAGCACCGGACGCGGTACTCACGGGCGTCGAGACCCGCTCCTCCTCCCCTGTGCGCATACCGCGCGATGAAAATTTCCAGTCTCCCGCCCTGCGCGGCCTCTACCCCTGCGGCGAGGGCGCCGGATTTGCAGGCGGCATCGTCTCCGCCGCCGTCGACGGCATCAAAGTATCTGAGGCTATAGCTTCAGATACCCTAATGCCGCCCCCGTCGCTCCACGCTTAATCCGGAATCCCCCACGGCTTCTGTTTCCCCGTCATTCCGGGCGGCGCAGCCGCCGTCATTCCGGGCTTGACCCGGAATCCCCCACGGCTACGCACTATCCGGGGGATTGCGGGTCAAGCCCGCAATGACGCAATCTTGTCGCGCTTTGCGCGACTCCACTAATTCTCAATTCTGCATTCTCAATTCTCAATTTGATATCCTCAAATCTAAACTAATACCACCAAGAGGCATTCTATGACACTACCCCTCTTCGACGCGCACTGCGACACCATAACCGCCCTCGCGCCGGGCGAAACGCTTATGCACAACTCAAAGCACCTATCTCTCTCGCGCGCGGCAAAATACCGCCCCTACGCTCAGGTCTTCGCCATATTCTCCCGCCCCTGGCAGGAGGGCTTCGACCCCGCGTCAATTGACTACACCCGCGACTTCCCCCAAGACGTCCTGATCGCCGAGGGCGAAAAATATCTGACAAAGCTGCTGGCGGAATTCGACCGCGAGCGCGAAGTGCTCTCCCTCTGCCGAAGTGCCTCTGACGCGCAAAACGCCGCGCTTGACGGCAAAGCCGCCGGCTTTATCGCCGTGGAGGGCGCGGAGCTGCTCGGCTGCGACCTAACGCGTCTGCAAGACGCCTACAACGCCGGTGTGCGCCTCATAAACCTCTGTTGGAACTTCGATAACGCCCTCTGCGGCAGCGCGGCGGCCTCCGGCGGCGGCCTCACCCCTCTCGGCCGCGGCTATGTCCGGCGTATGCAAGAGCTTGGCGTCGCCGTCGACCTCTCCCACGCCTCCGAGCGCACCTTCTGGGACGTTCTCGAAATCTCGACCCGCCCCGTCCTCGCCGGCCACTCCAACTCAAAGGCGCTCTGCAACCACAGCCGCAACCTCACAGACGCACAGTTTCGCGCGCTCGTTTCAACCGGCGGCGTCGCGGGCATAAACCTCTGCCCCGCGTTTTTAAATGACAGCGGCGCGGCGACAATTGACGATATCGTCCGCCACATCGAGCATTTTCTGGAGCTGGGCGGCGAGAGAACCCTCTGCCTCGGAGCCGACTGGGACGGCGTCGACTCCCTCCCCGCCGGTATTTCCGGCGTCGAGGACGCGGAAAAAATCTACACCGCCCTGCTCACTCGCGGCGTCGCCGAGAGCACAATCCGTGATATTTTCTACAACAATCTAATGAATTTCCTGGAGAAATCGCTGTGAACATTCAAATCTTCGGAAAAAACAAATGCTTCGACACCAAAAAAGCCGAACGCTGGTTCAAGGAGCGCAAAATCAAGTTCCAGCTCATTGACCTGCCGCGCTTTGGGCTCAGCCCGCGCGAACTGGACAGCGTGCGCGCCGCCGTCGGACTCGAGGCGCTGATCGACGAAAAAGCCCCCGGCTCGGAGCTACTGCGCTACCTCGCCTACGACTCGGACAAGCTCCAAAAGCTACTCGAGCAACCGGAGCTAATCCGAACCCCAATCGTCCGCGACGGCAAGAAAGCCACCGTCGGTTACTGCCCCGACGTCTGGCAACGCTGGGCGAACGAGGGCTAGCGGCAAAGCCTTCGGTTTGCTGCTAGCCAATGAACATTGAACGGTGAACAATGAACAGTTGTTGAGTCGCGCGGAGCGCGACAATATTTCAAACCCCAAGGGAGGTGAGACCTTGCTCCGACTCATACTCGGCGACGCCGGAAGCGGCAAAACCGCCGCCTGCGCTCGAGAAATCGCCGAAAAAATCTCGCGCGGCGAGCGCGACATATATATGCTCGTGCCCGAGCAGTACAGCCACGAGGCCGAGCGCACTCTCGCCTCCGCCTGCGGAGACTCCCTCTCCCTCGGCGCGGAGGTCACGAGCTTCACGACCCTCGCCCGCCTCATGGCACAGGAGACGGGAGGCCTCCCCGCAACCTATCTCGACGGCGGCGGAAAGCTGCTAGCCCTCTCCCTCGCACTGCGAAAAATCGCCCCGCGCCTGACCGTTTTCGCCCTCGCGGCGAAAAACGCCCGCCTCACAAAGCAGCTTCTCCAAACGCTCGACGAGCTCAAAAGCGCCGGAGTCACGCCGGAGTCCCTCGAAATCGCCGCACAAAGCGCCCCGCGCGCGCAGGCTCAAAGGCTCACGGAGCTGTCCCTGTGCCTTGAGGCTAACGCCGCCGTCAAAACTGCCGGCCAGCTCCCGCCGGAGGACGCCCTAACGCGCCTTGCCGAGCTGCTTCCCCGAACGAGTGCCGGGCAGCGCGGGCAGTTTTACGTCGACGGCTTCACGGACTTTACCCAGCCCGAAACCGCCGTCCTCGAAGCCCTCCTGAGAGCCGGGCGCGGCGTGACCGTCTGCCTGACCTGCGACAGCCTGACCTCCGCTGCCGAGCACTTCGCCCCCTCCCGCCGCGCGGCAAACGGCCTTGCTCGCTTCGCTCGAAAAAACGGCATCGCCGCCGAAACCGTTTTCTCCGAGTCGGACGGAGTGAAAAACCCCGTTCTGAGCTTCTATAACCGCCATCTCTTCGAATACACCACCGAAACCGTCTCGGACGAACACGCCGCCGTCACCCTCCTTCGCGCCCCCGACGTCCGCGCGGAATGCGAAAACGCCGCCGCGCTCTGCCTTCAAAAAATGCGCGAGACCGGCTGCCGCTGGCGCGAAATCGCCATCGCCGCGCGCGGCTTTGAGGCTTACGCCGCCCCGCTGGAAGACGCCTTTCGCCTCTTCGGCGTGCCGCTCTTCACGGCGCGCCGCGGCGACATTCTGCAAAAGCCCCTCCCCGCTGCGCTCAGCGATGTATTCCGCATAATTCACGGCGGCTGGGACTCGGGCGAGACCCTCGCCTACCTGAGCTCCGGGCTGAGCGGACTGTCCGAGCAAGCCTCCGACGAGCTAGCCGCCTACGTCTCGCTCTGGAGCCTTCGCGGTGCTAACACCTGGCAAAAGGCCGCCGACTGGCGCGGCTCTCCCTCCGGCTACGGCAGGCAAAACCCCGGCGATAAGGAAAAACTCGCGCGCATAAACCTCGCCCGCAGGCAGCTTTCCGCGCCGCTCACGCGCCTGCACAAGTGCGGCGCCGAGGCTCAAACCGCCGAGGCTCAGGCGCAGGCGCTTTGCGGCTTCATGGAAGAAATCGGCCTTGCCGAAACGCTCTCGCGTCAGGCCGAGGCTCTGGACGAGCGCGGCTTCACTCAGACGGCGGACGAATTTAGCCAGCTCTGGAGCCTCATCTGCCGCGCCATAGAGCAGTTTTCCGCGATGCTGGGGGCAACGCCCATGACGCAGGACGACTTTGCCGAGCTTTTCCGCACGATGCTGGGCAGCTACTCCGTCGCCTCCATACCTCTGGGCTTCGACTGCGTAACCGCCGGCGAAATTGACCGTATGCGCCGCCGGAACATCCGCCACCTCATCGTTCTCGGCGCGTCTGACGACCGTTTCCCCGCCGTCCGAGAGAGCTTCGGGCTGCTGACGGAGGAGGACCGCTCGGCCCTCGCCGCCTTAGGCTTCGAGAAGCTCGAGAGCGAGCTTGCGCTCCCGCGCGAGCTGTCGCTGATCTATAACTGCGTGAGTCTGCCCTCCGAGAGCCTTACGCTCTCCTACTGCGCCTCCGACTCCGACGGTTCAACCACGCGTCCGAGCTTTTTAATCACGCGCGCTTCACTGCTCACAGGGGCGGAAATTCGCGATATCTCGCCGGAGGTCTCCCGCCTTGCCTCACGCGGCAGCGCCTTTCTGCTTGCCTGCCGTGGGGAGAGCGCGGGCGCGGCAGAGCGTCTTGCGCAGGATTATTTCGCCGCCTCCCCGCGTGAGAGCGCGAAGCTTATGGCTCTTTCCCGCCGCGCGGATTTCACTCGCGGCAGCCTCTCAAAGCCGTGCGCGAGGCAGCTTTACGGAAGAGAGCTTCGGGTCTCCCCCTCCCGCGCAGACAGCTTCTTCTCCTGCCGCTACAGCTACTTTCTGCGCTACGGTCTGCGCCTGAGCGAGGGCGAAAGAGCCTCCTTCGACGCGCCGGAGCTGGGCAGCTTCATGCACTATGTGCTGGAAAAATGCGCGGCGGAAATCCTGCGCAGCGGCGGCTTTGCCGAGGCCTCGCCCGAGCAGATAAGCGCCCTTGCCGACCGCTACGCGGACGAATACGCGGCCTTACGGCTGGGCGGTCTCGAGGATAAGTCCGAGCGATTCAAATATCTCTTCGGAAGGCTTCGCCCGTCTGTGCGCCGCGTGGCGGCGGATATGGCGCGGGAGCTTAAGCGCTCAAGCTTCGTGCCCCTGCGCTTTGAAATGGCGTTCGGTACCCCCGACGGCGCGCCTATACCGCCCCTGACGGACGGCGAGACAAAGCTGCGCCTGACCGGCGTCGCTGACCGCGTGGACGGCTGCCTAATGGGAGAAAAGCTACTCCTGCGCGTCGTCGACTACAAGACCGGCAAAAAGAGCTTCTCCCTCTCGGACGTCTGGTATGGTCTGGGAATGCAAATGCTGCTCTATCTCTTCGCGCTCGAGCGTTCGGGCAAGGAGCTTTTCGGGCGCGAAATTATCCCCGCGGGCGTGCTCTATGTCCCCGCGCGTGACGCTACAATCGTCTCCAAGATCTACCTCACGGACGAGGCTCTGGAAAAGGAAAAGGCAAAAATCGCAGTTCGCTCCGGGCTGATTCTCAAGGACCCCGCCGTCTTCGAGGCGATGGAGCGCGGCGAGAGCCCCCAATATCTCCCGCTCAAGTATGACAAAAGCGGGCAGCTTACTTCCTCCTCTCCCGTGGCAAGCCGCGAGCAGCTGAGTGCCTTGCGAGGCCATGTCGAGGCGCGGCTGCTGGAATTTGCCAAAGCCTGCTCCGGCGGCTCAATCGAGGCCGCGCCGTATTACAGGGGTGAGAACGACAAGGCCTGCCTCTACTGCCCCTACACGGCAATCTGCCGCTTCGATGAGACTCGCGACAGCGTTCGCCGCCTCATGAAAATAAAACCCGAGGAGTTTTGGGAGAGACTGGGGGGTGAGAGCCATGAGTGAGCTTTTGCTGACCGACGAGCAGGCTCTGGCTGTCAAACGCCGAAGCGGCCTACTCGTCTCCGCCGCCGCCGGAAGCGGAAAGACCCGCGTTCTGGTCTCGCGGCTGCTGGACTATATTAAGGACGAGGCCTCCCCCTGCCATGTAGACGATTTTCTGATCATCACCTATACCCGCGCCGCAGCCGCCCAGCTTCGCGCGAAGATTTTAGACGAGCTGACTCACGCCGCGAACGAGGCCCCCTCCGATAAATATCTTCGCCGAGAGCTCAGCCGCTGTTACCGGGCGCAGATAGGCACAATTCACAGCTTCTGTGCGACGCTTCTAAGGGAAAACTCCGCCGCACTGAATCTCTCGCCCGACTTTTCCATCGGCGACGAGGAAAAGTGCCGCGCTCTGATGGCAAAGGCGCTTGAAAAGTCGCTCGACTCCGCCTACGAGAAAATAGGCGAGGATTCAGGCTTTGCCTGCCTCGCCTCAACCGTCGGCGCGGGGCGCGACGATTCGCGGCTGGAGGCGGCTGTCTTGTCCCTGCACTCGAAGCTCCAGAGCCACCCCTACCCCGAGCTCTGGGCGCGGGAGTGCGCCGAGGCAATGGCGGTGCAGGGCGTGTCCGATCTCTCGCAGACGCGCTGGGGCGCGCTCTTAATGCAAAACGCGCGGGAAACGGCGCAGTTTTGGCAAAAAAGGCTCGAGGGTGTCTGGCTGGAGTTGTGTCAAGACCCCGAGGAAAACGCCCCCCTCATCTCCGCCTACGGCGAGAGCCTCACCGTCACCCTACAGAGCTTAGAGAACTTTCTCATCGCGGCGCGCTCGAGCTGGGATAGGGCATACGCTGCCCTGCCTATTGCCTTTCCGCGCCTCGGCAGCCTTCGTAAATACGAATTTGAAGATAGAAAGCTGCGCTTCACCTCCGCTCGTAACGCCGCGAAAAAGGTTCTCGCGGCTCTGGGTGACACCTTCGACGCGCCGAGTGAGCTGCTGCTTGCCGATCTTGCGAAAACCGCACCGGCAGCGTTGCGCCTGCTCGAGCTGACGCTCGACTTCGAGCGGCGCTACTGCGATGAAAAGCGCAAGAGTAACCTCCTAGACTTCTCGGATTTAGAGCACCTCGCCCTGAAGCTGCTCCACGACCCGATATCGGACGCGCCGACTCAGTTGGCGCGCCGCCTGAGTGAGCGCTACCGCGAAATTATGATAGACGAATATCAGGACGTGAACGCCGTTCAGGAGCTTATCGCCCAATGCATCTCAAAGAACGGTGAAAACGTCTTCATGGTCGGCGACGTGAAGCAGTCAATCTACCGCTTCCGCCTGGCAGACCCCGGAATCTTCCTGAAAAAGCTCGAGAGCTTCCCCAAGGCGGAGCACGCCGCGCCAAACGAGCGCGCAACGGTGCTGCTCTCGCGCAACTTCCGCTCCGACAGCCGAATACTGGACGCCTGCAACGCCGTCTTCTCCGCACTCATGAGCGAGAGTCTGGGCGAGGTGGACTATTCCGGCTCCCACGCCCTAAGAGCCCCAGAGGACGCCCCCGAACCGCGCGGGGAGACCCTCTTCACCATAATCGGCGCGGGCGGCAAAGACGACGATGAGGATAAGCCCGAAAAGCACGAGTATGAAGCCGCCTTCACCGCCCGCCGAATTAAGGCTATGGTCGAGCGCGGCGAAACCATTTCGGAAAACGGCCAAATCCGCCCCCTGCGCTACGGCGACTTTGCGATTTTGCTCTTCACCCCCAACACCGTCGGCGGGTTTTATAAGCAGGCGCTGCTGAGCGAGGGCGTCCCCGTCGCCTCGGCCGCCTCCGACGGCTTCTTCAAGGCGCCGGAAATCGTCGTCACAACCTCGCTGCTTTCCGCAATCAACGAGCCTTGGCTCGATGTGCCCCTCGCGGCGGCTCTCAGCTCCCGAGTCTTCGGCTTCACCCCGGACGATCTGGCAATCCTGCGCCTTGCCGCTTCCGACTGCCCGCTCTTCGACGCGCTCATCGCCGCCGCCGAGACAAGCGAAAAGTGCCGCGCCACTCTGGAGACTCTTCGGGAATTGCGAACTCTCTCGCGCCTTCTGAGCGTGAGGGAGCTGCTGGGCTATATCTACGAAAAGCTCTCCCTGCCCGCGCTCTGGAGCACGGGGGCGCACTCCGACAAGGCTGCGGCAAATCTCGCGCAGCTTTTAAGTCTCGCCGCCGACTTTGAGAGCGAGCTCTGGCGCGGCCTGTCGGACTTTCTCCTCCGGCTGGAGCTTATGCGCTCGCGCGGCGCGCAGCCGCTCTCTCCCGCCGAGTCCCGCGACGCCGTCACAATAATGAGCGTCCACAAGTCAAAGGGGCTGGAATTCCCCGTCGTCTTCCTCTGCGACATGGCGCACGGCTGGAACAAAACGCAGCTTTCTTCCCCCGTCCTCGTCCACTCCCAGCTTGGTCTGGGACTCAAGCTTACGGACCTCGAGCGCGGCGCGGAATACCCGACGGCGGCGTTCAAGGCGGTTCGGGACACGCTGTTTTCAGAGCAGCTCTCCGAGCAGCTTCGCGTGCTCTATGTCGCGATGACCCGCGCGAGAGAAAAGCTCTTTATAAGCTGCTGCGTCCCCGACGCGCCGGGCTTTGTCGCAAAGGTCTCGGAAAGCTTCTCCCCCCCCTGTCCGGAGCTTTTGCGCCGCGCGCCCAATCCGGCGGTCTGGCTGGCCTGTGCCGCCCTCGCGGACAAGACCGCCGCCCTGCCTCTCGAAATCGCCGAGGGAGCTTCGCTTTTGCACGAAGCTCCCGAACAACTCCCCGCGCCGTCCGACCCGCAAACCGAAACCTCCGTCGCCTCAATTACCGCCGAGGCGCTCCGCGCCGCGCTCGAAAAAAGCTACCCCTATGAATACGCCGAAAACCTCCCCTCAAAGATCACCGCAACCGCGCTCACGCGCTATGACGAGGCTTTTTCCGATGCCGCCCCCCTCATAAGCCCCCCCAAACGCTCCTTTGACCCTCCAAGCCTCGCCCAGTCCCCCCTCATGCGCTCCTTTGACTCTCCAGCACCCATCCAGTCCCCCCTTACACCCCCTATAAAGCGCTCTTTTGACCCTCTGGAGCCCCCCCACTCTCCCCGCAAAATCACCGCTGCCGAGCGCGGCACGGCGACCCACGCGGTCATGCAGCGCATCGATTTTTCAAAGGTCGGCTCCCTTTCCGAAATAAAAGACGAAATCGCGCGCCTTTCTGCAGCGGGATTTTTAGACGAATTATCCGCTAATTCCGTCGATTCCGATACTATTTTCCGCTTTTTCTCCTCCCCGCTTGGTCAGCGCGTACTCGCGGCGGATAAGCTCTGGCGGGAGTTTCGCTTCTCCCTGCTCGTCCCCGCCATCGAGCTTCTTCCAAATTCTGGAGCAAAGGACGAAAAAATCCTTTTGCAGGGAATAATCGACTGTTGCGTTCAAGAATCGGGAGTTTTAACCATTATTGATTACAAAACCGACCATGTCACGCCCGAAACTCTCGCCGAAAAATCCGCGCATTACGCCCCCCAGCTCCAAACCTATATGCGCGCAATGGCAAAAATTACCGGAAAACCCGTCGCCTCCGGCGTTCTGGTCTTCCTGCGCTCCGGCCTCGAAGCGCACTTCCCCCCGTAATCTCATTCTCGTCCTTCGTCCTTCATCTCCCCCGTCTGTCCTCTGTCCTCTCGCCTGCGTCCTCTGTGTTGCGCGACATGATAAAGAAAAGAGCCGCGCAGCGCGGCTCTTTCTAAAGTCATATAGATTGAAATCTGATTCCTATTACACGTTTGGATAGTATGTAATAGTGGTTTCTTCG
The DNA here is from genome assembly GCA_031262405.1 of Oscillospiraceae bacterium. Lineage (GTDB taxonomy): Bacteria > Bacillota > Clostridia > Oscillospirales > Oscillospiraceae > UBA2658. The sequence goes on from JAISHS010000032.1 coordinate 17,365, forward strand.
TTGTTGATATCGGGATCTAAGATAACTGTAACAATCTTGTCGGGAACTGTAGTTAATCCTTCAAAAGTATTGATTAATATCAATGTTGCACCGGAAGTTGACATATCAATATCAATATCCATTGTAATATTAGAAAAATTATACTCTTTATTGCCAACAAAAGCTGACATTTTTTTAATACTTGACGAAGTAAATGATGAATCAACTTTGTAGTTTTTATATGTCATAGTTACCACATCTTCCATGATGGAAATATCAGTAAAATATTCACCGAATTCTGCATTTGCAGCTTCTTTTTCTTCTTTTGAAACGCACCCCGTCAAACAAAACCCGATAACCAAGACCAAAATTAGTGCCAAAACTGATTTTAGATTTTTCATAAACCTTTCCTCCTTGAATATTATTCCAAGATCAATATTATTTCGCCGTTGTATATTGCTTACCTTCTATAACAGAAAATTTATTATTATTGTAACTGACATGCTTTTTTTCACCGTCTGAGAGTTCAACAATAAATGCATTAAGCTTATACTCGTATTTTTCAGCTGTAACACTAAAGACGTTTGCCGACTGGTTGGTTGTTATCGTTAATGTTTCGCCGGGGTTTATACCCTTGATTAATTCATTATTGTGAAATAAATACCAGTACTTGCCCTTTGCTGATTGCTCATATGTAAATATTATTTCGCCCGGTTCAATAAGCATATGCGACGATTCAAGTGCTTTTTTACTATTCTTTTCAGCCGCGGTATAATAATTACCCGGTGCCAAGTTGTCTACGATTTTAAACGAAATCGCGGCGCCGATAATTCCGCCTACCAAAGCTAAAACATACGCAAATATAACACTTTGTATACCGATAACACCGGCAATAACAGCTGCCAGAAATTCAAAACCAATCCACAATACCACAGTAAGGAATCCAAATATAAAGGGGTTGCGACGACTACTGAGCGCATTCAAACCGTTTTTTCTTGCAAGGTACATGATTACGAAAAGTTCGATCATAATATAGCCTCCTAAAAATTTATTACACCGATTATAGCAAATGAAAATCGAAAAAACCTATGCTGCCAGCATAAAAACCGAAATTTTTTTATAAAAACGCAAAGTTTGTGAAAGTTTACCAATCGCAAGCAGAACGCATTAGTAGAATTGCCGGGATTTTCCCCCGCAATGACGGTGAACGAAGGACGAATGACGGCGGACGGGCGGAATGACGGAGGACAAAGCTTACATTCTTGCGCGCTATACGGCTTTGTGTTATACTGTCATCGAAGAAAAGCGGGAAAGCGAGGACGACGAATGAATAACTATCCCGACAAATATCATCTGACCCACGAGCAAGCCCTGTTCCTTGCAAAAAAGAAGTGGGACGAGAATGTCTACTGCGGAATGAAGATGGAAAACCGCAATGTTACATTTCCGCAGACAAAGACCATTCTCGACGGTGTGAATGTCCCGAACGTGCAGCTTGACGACATACAGGCCATTCTAAATATGCGGGACGCGTGGCGCTTCCTGCTTGGCTCGATTGACGAACCCGTGACGCTTGAATATATCTGCAAGCTCAATGAATTCATTGCCCGAAACGAAGCCCTCGAATGGGGGGTTCTCCGCTCGGGCAGCGTGGGTATATCCGGAACTGATTATGCACCGCCGATACCAAACGCCGAGGGTACCGCTCAAGAACTCAAAAGCATTCTGGACGCCGATACGAGCGCCACGGAAAAGGCTCTCACGGCCTTTGCATGGGGCGCAAGAAGTCAGCTGTTCTGGGACGGCAACAAGCGCACGAGCCTTCTTCTCGCAAATAAGCTTTTGCTCCCGAGTGGAGCGGGTATGCTGACCATAGGCGAAAAGCACATGGAACAGTTCAACACACTGCTCTTGGACTATTACAACACCGGCGCGGCAGCGACTTTAACGCGCTTCCTCTATGACAACGCCATCCACGGCTTGGAGATATAGTTGAGACGCATGAGCGGGAAAGCGAGGACGACGAATGAGCATATATGAGCGAGTGGACGCATACAAGGCGGCTATAGACGCAGTTCGTCCCTTTGAGGACGAGACGCTGAATCAGCTCCGGGAGTATTACAGAATAGGACTCACCTATACCTCAAACGCACTGGAAGGAAACAGTCTCACGGAGGTCGAGACAAAGGTCTTGCTGGAGGACGGTCTCACGGTCGGCGGCAAGCCGCTCCGGGACGCCTTTGAAGCAGTCGGTCACGCAGCGGCTTATGACTATATGTTCGGGCTTCTGAGAGAGCGGTCAATAACCGCGGAAGATATAAAGACCCTTCACCGCCTGTTTTATCGGCAGATAGACGAGCACCGCGCCGGACTCTGGCGGGACGTTTCTGTAATAGTCACGGGTTCGAGCTATGAGTTCCCCGCGCCGGAACAGCTGGAACAGCTTATGAGCGGGCTGGAAGAGTGGGCGCGAGTTGAGCGGGACAATCTGCACCCGGTTAAATTCGCCGCTCTGCTGCACCTAAAGTTTGTAACAATTCACCCATTTATTGACGGCAACGGACGCGTGGCACGTCTCCTGCTCAATACCGCGCTCATTCAGGACGGCTATTTGCTTGCGGTCGTGCCGCCGATTCTGCGTCCGGAATATCTATCGACCATTCGTATATATCAGCAGCGGGGCGACGCCGCGCCATTCTGCGACTTTATCGCTGAGCGGGTGCTGGAGAGCGTCAAGGAAATCGCGCGGCTGCTTCACATCCCGCTGCCGAAGGTATGACAATATTTTTCCAGCATAGCAAAAGCCCTGTAGTCCTTGAAACTACAGGGCTTTGCGTTGGTGGACGATACAAGACTCGAACTTGTGACCTCCCGCACGTCAAGCGGATGCGCTACCAGCTGCGCCAATCGTCCTTTTGTCGGTAAGGGTAATTTTACACTAAGTTTCACCGCTTGTCAACACCGTTTTTGCGAAACAGCTGCCGCTTAAGAACAAGATTCTCTTCGGGCGAAATAGCTTGCAACACTTCCTGTATAATGCTATATTACTATGTAATTCTTGTCGCTTCTTATTATAGTGATCAGTTAAATATGTTCCGTGAGGTACCAAAATGAAATCAGAAACAAAAAAGCGCGTCGCAAAAATCCTAAAGATAATCGCGATCACGCTCGCCGCTCTCACACTCATTCTCGTTCTTGTCGTCGCCGTCGGTCGGCTCATCAACTACTTAAAAACCGATATCAAAACCGAAAACGGCATTCAAGAAAAACGCTATGTCCGTCTCGGCGGCATCGAACAATACCTCTACATACGCGGGCAGGACAAGGACAACCCCGTAATTATTTTCCTTCACGGCGGACCGGGCGGTGAATTTGCCTATCTGGCTTATTACTGGCAAACGCAGCTTGAGGCTGACTACACCATAATCAACTGGGATCAGCGCGGCAGCGGGAACACTTATTTCCGCGACCCCGCCGCCGAAAAGCCCACAATTGACCTCCTTCTGACCGACTTAAACGATCTGGTGGACTATGCCCGCGAAGAATTTAAGCAAGACAAGGTGATTCTCGTAGGTCACTCCTTCGGCACGATTTTGGGCGCGATGTACAGCGCCGAGAACCCCGACAAGGTCGAGCAGTATGTCGGCGTGGGTCAGGCAGTCAGTCTCTCAGAGGGCGATATAATCTCTATGATCGCCGCGCTAGAGCTTGCCGAGGCTCAGGGCAACGCCGAGGATGCGCAGCTTCTGCGGCAGGGAATTGAAAACGAGACCGCCTTTACCGCCGACTCCGATTTTTCCGCCATGTTTGAGACCTTTATGCAATGCCGCGCGCTAATTGCAAAATACCTGCCCGCCGAGGGTGTAATGAGCGGTAACAGACAGTTCCTGACCGGTCTCTTCTCTCCCGATCTCTGGCTTGCGGATATGCGCTGGATAATGAATGTCGACCGCCTGCTCGAGGTCGACTCCGACGTCTTCGCCGAGACCCTTGCCTTTAATCAAGACTCCCTGCCCTCGTCGTTCGACGTCCCCGTGACCTTCATAACGGGGCAATTCGACCACACAACGCCCCTCTCGCTCACAGAGCGTTATGAAGCGTCCATCTCAGCGCCGTATAAGAACCTCATAACCCTTGAAAACACCGGCCACGTCCCGATGCTCGACAACCCCGAGCTCTTCGCAGAACTCCTGCTGAACGCTTTGAGCGCGGCTACATTATAAAACGCCCTCCTTTTACGTCATTTCACTTTTACTTCAATCGTCGTCGGAAGCGGCGGATGCTCTTGTGCTTTTCCCGCCGCGCGCCTAATACCGACAAATTAATTATTGACAAACGATAATTTCTATGCTACTATCCTTTTAGATTATCGAATAACAATAATTTAGGATGTGGCGTGATGGCAAAAAGGGAGAATATTTTTCGGTGCTTTCTCATTCTCGAGGCGGCGGTTTGTGTTGCGCTCTGCTTCGTGAAGGCTTCGTTGTCGGGCGCCTTTACGGCGGTTTTCGCCTTTCCCTTTGAACAAATCGGGCTGGCGCTCCGCGCGATCTCGCTCTCGGGAGCCCTTGGCAACGCCGCGGCGCTTGCACTTTATATTCTCATCAGCTTGCTGCCCGCCGGAGCACTGCTCCTGCTGCGAAAACGGCGGAGGCTCTATGTCGAGGATTGGCTCCTAGCGGTGCTGAGCGCCTTTCTCTTCGCGGCGCTGTATCTCATGGTCAACCCCGTGCTCATACCGCAGACTTTTGGCAAGACGGCAAGCGGGGCTTTAGGCAAGGCCATCCTCGGCGGCACGGCGTACTCCATAATTATCGGCTATCTAATTCTGCGGGCGCTGCGCCTCTTCAAGGCGGGAACCGCCCAAAAACTCGGGCGCTATCTGGCGATCATGCTCGGTGTCTTGAATGTGCTGCTCGTATATATGGCCTTCGGAGGGCAGTTTGCTGCGCTGCTCGACTCAATAGCCGCCCTGAGAGCCGGAAACGTCGGCACGGAGGACACCCTTGGACCAAGCTATGTCTTTCTCGCGCTGCAATATGCAGTGAACGCGCTGCCCTATGTGCTCGACGTCTTTGTGGTGTTTGCGGCGATGAAGCTCCTGCGCGAATTCCGGCGGGAGCGATATTCGGAAGAGTCCGTCGCGGCGGCGGAGCGGCTCTCGCGCTTCTGCGTAATTACCCTCACGGCGACGACGCTGACAAACATCGGCTTCAACCTGCTCCAGCTGCTCTTCGCCGGATCGCTCAGAATGGTTAACGGCTCGGTTCAAGTCCCCGTGTTCTCGATCCTGTTCGTGCTTGCCGCGCTGCTCCTCACGCGCTTTTTCATCGACGGCAAGGCACTCAAGGACGAAAACGACAGCTTCATTTGAGAAAACACCATGGCGATTAGGATTTATTTAGAGGACGTTTTAAAGGACCGGCACATGACCTCGAAGGAGCTGTGCGCCCTCGTCGGGATTACCGAGGCAAACCTGTCCATCCTGCGCAGCGGCAAGGCAAAGGGCGTGCGCTTCGGGACAATCAACAAAATCTGCTGGTATCTGGGCTGCGACGTGGGCGACATCTTGAAATTCGACGGAAGCTTGGAGGACGACGATGAGACGTAAAATTTCCGCAAGTCACGCGCTTGGGCGTCGACTCGGCGCGATAATACTCTGCTTGACGGCGCTTCTCGCTCTTACGGGCTGTCAGCTGGCAATAGAGGACGCCGGGACGGAGGCGGCTGAGGATAAGCTGGTCGGCGTGTTTATAACGACCGAGCCTCTCGACCTCTTCGACACGGAAGCCTACCTAAGCGACATTTTATCGGATTTCTCGGGCGGCGAGCTCCCCCCGATCTCCGACAACTCGAACTATCAGGGGCGGCTCTACGCCGAGCTTACGCCCAGAACCGACACAAACGAGGAGACCGGCGAAATAATCGAGACGGAAGAATATGTCTTCCCGGTGGAGGGCTTCGCCTTTTTCGCAACTACTGTACCCGGAAACAAAGCCGAGGACAGCTATACCGCGTCCACGATCGATCCCGCGATAGGCGACGGGCACCTTGGCGTCAATGTGTCCGACGAGGGCAAGATCGTAACCTTGACGGGCACCTTATATACCACGCCGCAAGAGCTGCCCGTCACCTACTATTACAACCCCGTCTATCAGAGCGCGGACGGGAGCGTCTATGTCGTCTCGGGCGGCGGCGGTTTTATGGTCAATACCGAGGCTTACAGCGAGGGCGAGGTCTATTCTCAATCATTTGACGCCACGACGACAACCACCGAGAACGGCGTAACCAGAACGGACAGCTGCTCTGTCACGGTCTCCATCAACGTCATGTTCGCGCCGGAGAAAATCGTCGTCTTACAGATGAGTGAGAGTAACGCCGTCCTCTCGCGCGAAGAATATGAACCGGGTGCTCTGCCGGAGAACCTTTCTCCGGAGCGAAACGCCGCCTATCTCCTAGTCGAGACCCACAAGCGCAACGAGGCGGGTGAAATCGTCGTCTCCCGCGAAGTCTACTCACACGATGCACAGCGCTTCGAGACCTTCTCCCCCCGTCCCGACGGCGTCTGCGTGAAGAGTTGGACGGCGATAAACTGGGCGGGATAGGACACAAGTATGCGGGCTCCCGTCTTCGTCATTGCGGGCTCCCGTCTTCGTCATTGCGGGCTTGACCCGCAATCCCCCCGTCATTACGGGACACAAAAGGACGGAACAAATCGCGCTGATTTGTTCCGCCCTCATTTTACGTCATTTCACTTTTACTTCAATTGGCGTCGGGAACGGCGTCCGGCGGGAGTATTGCGTCTCGAGATAAACCGTGTCATAGGGATAATCCGTCAGCGAGAATTCCATCGTGAAGCTGCCGGGGGTATCTGTGCTCGCGCCGGTTTCTTTGTCGATGTGGTCCCCTGATATTAGCCCTAAAGTGCTAACTTCACATCTCTTTCCCATTTCGTCATAAAATTCGCGGTTGAACAGCCCATAGACCATTCCGTCCTCTTGCAGAGTGCCGGTAAACACCAAATCCCAGTCGCCGCCTCGCCGCTCGGCGCTCTCGAGCTGCACCCCCTCGGGCAGGGCGTCCACTTGCGCGTTTGCCAGGTCAATCTTCACGTGTTCCTTGTCCTTATCGAGCCAGGTGGCGTCCGTAATACACAGCTTCAGCCGCCTGCCGCCCGAGAAGAAGGAGCTTTCCGCATGGAAAGCGCGCATAAACGGCGAGGATACGGAGCCGACCGAGCCCGTGCCGTAGCGGATTCTCTCGAAACGCTCGCCCTTTTCGTTTTCAAGATAAAAGTTAATCCCTTGGAGCCAGGCGGTGTTGCTCTCGTCGTCGGCTAGATTTATGCGGATGTGCGTCGGATAAATCTCGACGGTAGTTACTGTTATGTGCTGTCCGTCCAGCATAAGGCTTTCGTTCAGCTCGATTATCTCGCCCTGCTGCCTGTACTCGGGGTCAAAGTGCAGCTCGAAGGAAAAGCTCGCGATATACCCCGGCTCATCCTCAGGATTTACTGCCCCCAGCGGGGGGACGTCGCTCATATTCTCATACACCTCGCAGCCGAGAATCAGAGCCTCCGGAATATCCGTGTTTTCTCCATACTCCAGTACAAACCGCTGGAGTACTCCGATATTGTCGGGGGAATTTCCAAACATCATGCTCTGGCCGGGGCGTAACCCATCCAGCCTCTCTATGGCGGGCTCCGCAAACAGAGACGTGTAGAGCTCAGAATCGAGGGTGTAAAAGATGTTGAGCTGCTTTTGGTCGACGATCAGATATTCAATGCGCATCGTGATCCCGTTTTGGGTCTGCTCAAGATCAATGGGCTGGACATAGTCGTTGGCCACGGCGGCGCTCAGGGAGGGCGAAAAGGTCACGGCCTGCGCCAGCTCGCGCAGTATCGGCAGCTTTGCGACGGCCTGCGAAAAGCCCGCAAAGAGGTTCACGAGCACTGCGAACACAATTAAAAAGCTCGCTAGGCTCCCCGCCGGAATCGCGATGAAGCGGCGGATATTTTTATGCTTTTTCGCCCGCGCGAAAGCGCGCTCGTAGGCGTATTCTAGGGCGGGCGGCGTAGTCTCAAGCTCTGTCAAGAGCGCGTTATATTCATCATTTCGGTTCATGTTTCAATCCTCCTCGGTCAGCTCCAGCCTTAATAGCTGCAGCGCGCGCCGCTGCCGCGTCGCGGCAGTACCGGGCGGAATCTCTAAGCTTCGCGCCGTCTCGGCTAGGGTGAAGCCCGAAAAATATCTTAGGAGCACGACTTCTTTCAGCTCCGGCGGCAGGCGCAATATCGCGTCCCTAAGCGGCAGGGCGTCATAGTCTTCGGCGGCGGCTTCGGGAAGGGCGTCCAGCGGCTGCTCGCGCTTTGCGCGGCGCAAAAGCCTCTTGCACTCGTTGATGAGTATACGGGTCAGCCAGGTCTCGAAGTATTCCGGCTGACGCAGTTTCCGAAGGGCAAGAAGCCCGCGGTAAATCGCCTCGTCCACCGCGTCGAGAGCAAGGCTCTCGCTGCCCAGATGCAAAACCGCGGTGCGGTACAGCCGCGCCTTGAGCCGCCCGGCCCGCTCGCCGAACTCGGCCATCTCCATATGCGCCTGCCCCCCTTCCTGTAAACTTGCAAGTTCATATATTAGACTTACGAGCGGGGCGTTTTTATTTCCCACCGTGAAAAATTTTCCTCTGACCCTTGTAACACTTGAGCTTAGCGCAAGCTATCCCTTCAACTCACACACCCGCGCGGGAGTTCATACCATATTATAAAGATACTGCATTATAATGTTGCCGCAGCTTTGTTCGGGAATATGCGGCATATAGGGGGAAACGACATGGCGCAGGCTCAAATCAACGCAAAGAAACAAATTGTGGGCAACACGCCCAATCCGCCGGATGAGACATTTAAATTTAACCTGATAACCAACGGGCAAATCGTGGCGTCAACGCAAAGCGACAGCCAAGGCAATGTTGCCTTCCCGCCCGTCACAATCAATCAGGCAGGCGAAGCCGACTACATTATTGTCGAAGTGCCCGACGACCCGCCGAAATCCGGCTGGACCTATGACAGGCACCAGTGCGTCGCCCACGTCTCCACGAAAGAGGATCCGCAGACCCATGAGCTTGTCTCTACCGTCACCTATCCGGATACTTCTCCTGTTTTTACGAACACCTACGCCGGGTCTGCACCCGCCTCTACCGGTGACTATGACGCGCCGAAGGCCGCCAAGACTGTTGTCGGCGGACAGATGACCTCAGGGCAATTTGCCTTCGGGCTGTTCGACGAAAACGGAAAGCAAATCGCGTCCTCCTCAAACGACGCCGCCGGAGAGATTAAATTTCCCGCAATGACCTTCGACAAGACGGGCGAATATCTTTACACGATTCGGGAGACCACCCCCGACGGCGAGGGCTGGACCACCGACAAGCGCTCGTCGCCGTATAAAGTCGTCGTCGACGACAACGGCAGCGGTCAGCTCGTCGCAACCGTCACCTATCCGGAAGGCAAGCCAAGCTTTGTCAATTACTATTCCCCCGCTCCCGCTTCAACCGGAAACGACTCCCCCAAGGCGCACAAAACCTGCACCGGAGGGTCTAGTCTCGAAGCCGGGCAGTTTAACTTCGGCGTCTATGATTCAAACGGAAACCTAATCGAGAGCGCCGCCAATGACGCCGACGGAAACGTTACTTTTCCGCCGCTGACCTTCCCGCATTCGGGTGAGTATAACTACACTATTCGGGAATCCACTCCCGACGGCGGCGGCTGGCAAACCGACAAGAGCTCTTATCCCTATAAGGTCGTCGTCACCGACAATGGGAGCGGTCAGCTCGTCGCCAGCGTCACCGCGCCCAATCCGCCAGCTGAGTTTGAGAATAAATACACCGTTCAAGGCTCAGAGTCAATTTTGGCATATAAAAAGCTTCAGGGCTGGAACAGCCAGCAGTCTCCCCCGGCCTTCAGCTTCACGCTGAGAGATTCTAGCGGGCAGCTCGTGAAGACAGCGACAGACGAAAACGGCGCCATAGACTTCGGCGCCTTAAGCTTCACCGAGCAGGGCGATTATGATTATGTCATCAGCGAGGATACCCCCCTGCCGCCCGGCTGGAGTTCCTCGGGCGCCTCATATCGCGTCCGCGTTCATATGGCAGACGACGGCAAAGGCGGCCTCGTGGCCAGCGTATCCTATCCCGACGGCCAAACCAGCCCCACCTTTGTCAACACCTATTCAGCCCGTCCGGCAAACGTGGGCAGCGTTATACAAAATAACCCCAGCGGCAAAAACCCCCTCAAGCTCGCCGAGGGCGCGGCTCTGCCAAACAGCCGCTTCTCCTTCGGAATGTTCGACGAGAGCGGCAGCTTGGTTGCCGTCGGCTTTAATAATGCAGACGGCTCAATTCGATTCCCCTTGTTTTACAAGTCAAAGCTCGGCACAGAAAAATACACCCTCAAGGAGCTTACCACCAGCGGCAAGGGCTGGACGACCGACCGAACGGAATTTCCCGTCAATGTCACTATCTCCGACGACGGACAGGGAAGCTTATCCGCAAGCGTCGATTATCCGGGCGAGACCCCGGTATTCAGAAACATCTACTCCGCGGCTCCCGCCTCCACCGGGGAGGACGGCGCGCCCAAGGCAAGAAAAATGACGGTCGGCGGGCAGCTAAAGCCGGGGCAGTTTTCCTTCGCGCTGCTCGACCAAAACGGAAATACGGTTGCAGTAGCCTCAAATGACGCCGCCGGGGAGATAAACTTCCCAGCAATGACCTTCGACAAGACGGGTGAATATGACTACACTATTCGGGAGACCACCCCCGACGGCGGCGGCTGGCATACCGACAAAAGCTCCTATCCCTATAAGGTCGTCGTCACCGACAACGGCCAGGGTCAGCTTATCGCAAATGCAACCGAGCCGAGCCCGCCCGCAGTGTTTGTGAATACCTTTGACGATTTCAAGCCGACTCAGACCACAGTCTGCGCGCGCAAAAAAGTCTGCGGGGCAAGGCTCTGCGCCGAGGCCTTCGATTTTGCCCTGCTCGACGAAAACGGCGTTCAAATTGACCTGACCTCAAACGACGCCAAGGGCAACATCTGCTTTACAATGACCTTCAACGCGCCCGGCGTTTATCGCCGCGCCGTCAAGGAGCTGACGGTCTCCTGCGGAGGCTGGCACAGCGACGAGCGTATTTTCGGGTTTTCTGTCACTGTAACTGCTAACAGTGAGGGGGTTCTCGAGAGCGAAGTCGTTTTCGACTCAGGAGACCCGCCCGTCTTCATAAACCGCTACTGCGACTGCACTAGCTAGCCGGTGCAGCTTCAATCCGAACCCGCATCGCCTGTTGTTAAATCAGAGCTTCCCCATCTCTGCCCTCAAAACAGCGATGTTTGCCGCTCCGGTGCTTCAAACTCCCGCAGGTAGTTAAAGACCTCGTCTGTTTTATATAAAATCCCCTCTTTGCGGCATTCCGCGCGGAAAATATTCATGAGGCGGTCGTTGTTCGGACTGTTGCAGACATAGGAGCCTCCGAAGAGCCGAATATACCTCTCCTTTAAGCCGGGGAAATGCTCATCCAGTTTTTTGTAAAAATATTCCCGATTGCCCTCCCGCAGCGTCACGCCGAAGCCAAAACAGAGTATCCCGCGCACCCGCGCCCGAACGCAGTAGTCGAGCAGTCCGCGCAGATTTTCCTCCGTGTCGTTGATAAAGGGCAGTATCGGAGAGAGCCACACAACAGTGGGTATCCGCGCCTCCCGCATGGTCTCCAAAACTTGAAACCGCTCGGAGGTTACGGACACATTCGGCTCTATTTTTCGGCACAGCTCATCGTCAAAGGTCGTCAGAGTGAGCTGCACGACGCATTTTGCCTTTTCGTTTATAGATTTGAGAATATCCAAATCCCGCAAAATCCGCGCGGACTTCGTCTGTATCGCCAAGCCGAAGCCATATTTGTCAATAAGCTCCAAGCACCGGCGCGTGACCTCCAACTCACTTTCAAGGTGAATATAGCTGTCGCACATCGCCCCTGTACCGATCATACAGGGCTTTCTCTTGCGGCGCAGCTGCGCCTCAAGAATTCTTGGCGCGTCGCGCTTAACCTCAATGTCCTCAAAATCGTGGTTCATTTGATAACAGACGCTTCTGCTGTCGCAATAGATACAGCCGTGGGTACAGCCGCGATAGAGATTCATTCCGTTTTGAGGCGAGAGTATTGTTTTATAGTCGGCATAGTGCATACGCGGCACAATCCTTTCTATTGGCTCAAGCCATGTCTTGACAATTTTAGCTTGCAATAATAAAATCACAATAACACACAAGCATTAAGGAGAACTGTTCATGCCAAAGAAAACCCGCAACATCCTCATCATCTGCTCTGCCGTGCTCGTCCTCGCTCTGGCGGTCTTTGCCGCCGTCTATTTTACTAATCAGCCCGCGACCTCCGCCGGACTCAAGACCATCACCTTCAAAGTCACCTACTCTGGCGGCGAAACCGAGAGCTTCGAGATACACACCGACGCCGAGTTCCTTCGCGGCGCACTGGAGCAGGAAAAGCTCATTGCCGGGGAAGAATCCGACCTCGGTCTGTTCGTGACCTCCGTCAACGGCGTCGCCGCCGACAGCTCAACAAACGAGTTCTGGAGCTTCTCCAAGGGCGGGGAAATGCTCATGACCGGCGTTGACGATACCCCCATCGCCGACGGCGACTCTTTTGAAGCCGCCATAGATAATTTCTGATGCGCAGCCGCGATAAAAGCGCCGAAAACGGGTGCGAAAAAGCGCGGGAGCCGAATTTCCGCGCCATAAAGCCTCTTGATATTGCAATCTGCGCCCTCGGCGGCGCGCTGCTCTTCAGCCTTCAAGCGGCCATGAGCTTCCTGCCGAACATCGAGCCGGTCTCCCTGCTCATCGTGCTGTTCACCATACGCTTTCGCAGCCGCACGGTGTTCATGATCTATATCTTCGCCCTGCTGGAGGGGCTTCTCTACGGCTTCGGTCTCTGGTGGTTTTCCTATCTCTACATCTGGACAATCCTATATGTCGCCGCCCACTTCCTGCGCGACATCAAACAGCCCATAGTCTGGGCGGTGGTGCTCGCGCTCTTCGGCCTGCTCTTCGGCGCCCTCACAAGCCCCGCGACCTTCATCACCATGGGCACGCAGGCGGGCTTTGCCTATATCATAAGCGGCTTTCCCTTTGACCTCATCCACTGCGCAAGCAACTTTGTTCTGACGCTGCTGCTGTTTAAGCCTCTGGACAAGCTCTTGCAAAAGCTGCTCAGCTGATTCTCGCCTCGGTCTCCTTGTCGAAGATATAAAGCTTCTCGCAGTCGACGGCAAGACGAACTCTCGCGCCGGGATTGGCTCTCGCTCGGGTCGGAAGGGTCGCGATGAGCTGAGTGTCGCCGGCCTTGACATAGAGATATACCTCCGCGCCGACAAGCTCGGACAGCTCCACGCCGGCGTCTATCATCCCGCAGACCTCCGGCAGTTGATCCTCCAGACAAAAGCTCTCCGGCCTGACGCCTAAAATGACGCTTTTCCCGATATAGCTATCAAGCGCGCCGTCCGCGAGAAGCCGCGGCGGGAGCGGAAGCTGCCCTCCATCGAACACGGCGGAAACGCCGTGTTCGCTCTTTGTCAGCACAGCGTCGAAGGTGTTCATCTGCGGCGAGCCTATAAAACCGGCTACAAAGAGATTTGCCGGTTCCTCATAGAGCCTCTGCGGCGTATCCACCTGCTGAATAAAGCCGTCGCGCATGACTACAAGCCTGTCGCCCATAGTCATCGCCTCGGTCTGATCGTGCGTGACATATACAAAGGTCGCGCCCAGCTTATAGTGCAGCTTTGTTATCTCCGCGCGCATCTGGGTGCGCAGCTTGGCGTCAAGGTTGCTGAGCGGCTCGTCCAGCAGAAAGGCCGCCGGGTCGCGAACGATCGCGCGGCCTAGGGCGACGCGCTGGCGCTGACCGCCGGAGAGCGCCTTGGGCTTGCGCTGTAAGAGCTCGCGCAGGTCAAGAATCTCGGCGACCTCCTCCACCTTTTCGCGGATGATTTTTTTCGGAATCTTGCGCAGCTTTAGTCCGAAGGCCATGTTGTCAAAAACCGTCAAATGCGGATATAGCGCATAGTTTTGAAACACCATCGAGATGTCCCTGTCCTTGGGCGCAACGGTATTTATGAGCCTCTCGCCGAGATAAAGCTCCCCGCCCGTAATCGCCTCAAGCCCCGCAATCATGCGCAGGGTGGTGGATTTCCCGCAGCCGGAGGGCCCGACCAGCACGACGAATTCACCGTCCGTGATCTCAAGGTTAAAGTCCTCGACGGCGACCACGCCGCCGGGATAGACCTTTCGAATATTCTTGAAGGTGATACTCGCCATTACTTGTTCTCCTTCGGCACCGTTTCTTCTTCCGACCTTGCGTTCTCCTCGAGAAACTCCCGCACAATGTCCGCAATATCGTGAGAGGTATATTCCTCCTCGTGCTCAAGGCAATATTCCTGCGCTTTAATATCCTCGCGCTTGTCAATTTTCTTGGCGAGAGCGCGCTTGCCGCGCCCTATCCCAAAGCGGATTAGCTTCACGCCGTAAATAACGGCGCAGACTCCGGGACAAAGGGCAACCAGCAGCGTCAGCACGAGCAGCAGGGCAAGCCAGTCCTCAGTATAGCGCGCGGCGTTCTCCCAATAGGGATAGATCATACCGTCGGCGTGAATACTTCGCTCTCCGAACTCTCCGATGTTTTTAAAGGTGCTCTCGAGGGTATAGCGGCGGCTGTTTTCAACGATAACGGCGTCAGCAATCGGAAGCGCGTCGGTCAGGGTCTTGAGGGCAAAGCCGGTGATGGGGTCGCTCATTACAAGCTCATAGCTGGTGATATGTACCGTGTCTTCCGTAAGCTCCCTCAAGGCCTCGATGGACATAAACAGCCCCGCGCCGTCCGTGTAGGCCTTGCCGCTTGCAAAATCATCCTCGCGCGAGACGACCCCCGCGATAATAAAGGGCTTATCGCCGATCATCACCTCGAGTCCCTCGAGCTGCACCGAGCCGAAGAGCCGCCAAGCCAGCTCCTCGTCTAGGACGATGCGGTCCTTCATCAAATCGTCCGGCGAAAGATAGCTTCCGTCGCGCAGATAGAGCGGGTGGAAGAGAAAAAAGTCGCCGCCGACGGCGCAGGCCTTGGCCTGAGCCGAGCCGAGGCTGCTTCTGAGCGAAACCTCGCCCCAAGCCGACCAGGCGTCGGTATAGAGCACTCGCCCCCCCTCGCCGCCTTCGTCGTTCGTGCCGCCCCCGTCGTTCTCGTCGCTCTCGTCGTCAATGGCGGCGTCGGAGAGGGCCTTCTCCACGGCGTCGCGAATGCTCATAATCGAGTTCTCGTCAAAGCCGCTGTCTTCGGAAAAAAAGGCGGACAGCTGGGCAAAACTCTCCCCGCTCTCGCCGGAGAAGGCGCTCGCCGCCTGCTGGCTTCTAAGTGTGCCGCGAATCATCCCCGACGCTATCAGCGCGGCGGCAAGCGCAATAAGCAGCAGTGAGTTTACCGCGATAAGCGCTATTTTCTTTTTCACGGTAACACCACCTTGCGCTTCGATTTAATCAGAGGTTCCCTAGGGGTTATCCACCATCTTCACCTGCATCCCCGCCTCGACGGGCTTGTTTGCCGTTACGATTACATATTCATAGCTCTGGAGCCCGCCGGATACGGCTGTGTTCGTGTCGTCGGAGGCGATCACCGTGACGTCCACCCGCGTCGCGACATAGCGGTTGCCGAGGGGGCTGTTTTTCGCCATGACGATTAAAACAAAGTCGCCGTTGGTATCGCTTCGCAGCGCGCTGTTCGGCACCAGACATTCATAGTTCGCGCTCTTCTCGCCGAGAACAAGATTGAGCTGGCTTCCGCTCTCCACCTGCCCGCTTATGTCGAAGCTCAAAATGCGGCTTGTCGCCGGATTTTCGGGGTCGTTTCTGATGGATACGAGCGTCGCCTGAATGTTGCCGCCGCCCCACCAGCCGGTGTTGACCTCCGCAACGTCGCCGATGGAGACTCTTCGGCTCTGCTCGACCGTGACAGTCATATTGACGCTGTAGCCGCGGTCAGCCACTTCAATCACAGCCAGCGGCACACCCGCTTCAGCCGAATTTCCGGCGGAGACGCCTATAGACTTTACGATGCCGCTCACGGGAGAGGTCACGGTGCCGCCGACGCTGTCGCCTTCAAGCTCGGTCACTTCGTCGCGTTTTCTCTCATATTGCCTTTTCATATCGGCGAGGTCCAGAGCCTCCACCTGATTTGTCACATTGTCGGTCTTTTGCTTCTCCGCCAAGTCGAAGAGCAGATCCTCCAGCGCCGTCTGCGCCGTCTTGACGCGCGTGTTTGCCTCGGTCCAGGCTGCCTTATAGCCCTTTTCGTTCTCGAGTCTGGTCTCGGCGTTGGTCTGCTGAGTCTGCGCTGTTGCCAGAGCCGTCTTGGCGTCGGCAAGCCTTTGAGCCAGCCGGTCGTATTGAGTTAAGTTACCGGTCTCTAAGCTATCGCGTTGAGCCTTAAGCTCGTTGAGCTGATCATTTAGAGTCTTCAACTGACCGTTAAGGCTCGTTATTATTTCATAGGCTACGCGCCTCATATCACCTACATCAAGACTTGCTGCAGCAGTGTCCTTAAAGATTTCCTTCTGTGAATCAGTTAACTCTTTCCAACCTTCTTCGCCATAAAAATCCTCCACATATACGTCAAAGGCATCTAGAGATTCTTTATATACCACCTTAGCGTCTGCAATTTCATTGGTTTTTAGAGTTATTTCTGTATTTTTAGCTGTGATTTTATTATTGATTTCACTTCTATCTTCGCCGGGAATGCGCCCCCCCAGCGCGTCCAAATTCGCCTGCGCCACGTCCACCGCGGCCTGCTGCCTTGCCACCTCGAGCTTTGCCGTGTTGACGGCGGTTTCGGCGGCGGCAATGCGCTCGTCGCTGTAGCTTATCGCCGCAAGAGCCTCCTGCGCGGCGGTCAGCTCGGCTCGGGCGTTTTCAATGTCGCGGTTCTCCTGCGCATAGTCGCCGTTCAGGCTGGCGTTAACCACCGCCTTCTGATATGCCAGCAGCAGCGCGTCAAGCTCTATTCGCGCGGCGTCAAGCTCATCGCTGCTCCCGCCGGAGAGGGTGAAGAGCAGATCGCCCGTTGTCACCTCGTGGCCGACCCTGACATTGACCGCCTCTACGGTTCGCGTCTGGCTCAGCGTAATCTCATACTGCTCGTTCGCGGTAACGACGCCGGAGCCGCGGATTTTCGGTGAAACGCTGCCGCTGGTCGTGTACTGCACGGCGACCTCCGGCAGTGAGCGGTTCATAATGGTGTTAGAGAAAAATGTAAGAACGAGCATAAGCGCCAGAAAGATTATTACGGCCTTCAGCACCCATTCTCTTTTTTTTACTGTTTGTTCACTCATTTCCTTCAACTTATCCTTTCACTGAACCTGAGTGGGTAATGCCCTCGACCAGGGCCTCCTCCCCGTGGAGGAAGAGCAAAAACGGCGGTATCATATAGACGACGGCGGTCGCGAAGGCTATTCCGACCTCGCCCGCGTTGATGGTGGAGAGATATACCGACAGGGGCTGCTGAGCCGCGTCCTCCAGAAGGATTATCGGAAGCTCAACCATGTTCCAATAGTCCAGAAATACGAGTATCGCGATGGAATAGAGTGCGCTGCGGCACTGCGGCAAACAGGTGCGCCAGAAAACCTGCCACTCGTTGGAGCCGTCAAGCTTTGCCGCCTCAATGAGCGAGACCGGAATACGGCGCATAAACTTCGTGAGCAAAAAGACGGAAAACGGCGCGAAGGCGCCCGGAAAGATAACCGCCCAGCGCGAATTTAATAGGCCTGTCCAGTCGGAGACGAGATAGTTCGGCACAACCGTGACCTGATAGGGCATGAGCATCAGCACGATGTAGACGAAGAACAGGGTGCTTTTAAATTTACCCTGATACCGCGCGAAGCTATAGGCCGCGAAGGACGCAAAGCCCACCTGCAAAATAACAATCGGCACGACAAGAATCACTGAGTTCCAGAACTTTAATAGATAGTCCGGGCTCTTGAAGAGCGCGGTGATATACTGGCTGAAGCTGACCTTGTCGGGGATGAATTTCAAGTTGATCCTGTCGGCGGTATAGCTGCCGCCTTTTTTCGCGCCCTCAAAAACGAGCCCGTAGTTCGCGTCAATCTCGCTCTGCGGCATGAATGAATTCGTAACGGTCAGCACCGTCGGCAGCAGAAAGCCTATGGCAAAAATTGCGGCGAGAATGAAGAGAACGGCTCTGCCTACATATCGCAGCTTGCTCATCCCTCCACATCCCTTCCGAAGCGGTTCTCCGCGATGAAGAGCGCGCCGATGATAATGACCATGGCAATCGCCAGCGTCACCGCGGCAGACGCCAGACGCTGGTAGTCTAGAGCTTTGAATATGTTGTTCATAAAGTGCTGGAGCATATAAAGCCCCTCATAGGGGTGGTCGCCGGTCAGAAGATAGACCTCGCGGAAGACCTTGAAGGAGTTGATGAGCGAGAGTATCGTCACAAAGAGCAGCGTCGGCGAAAGATACCGCAGCTTGACGGCAAATAGCTTGTACAACGGACTCGCCCCCTCCACATCCGCCACCTCCAGCAGCTCGCGGGGAACGTTGCTGAGCGCCGCCATGAATAAAATCATGTTATAGCCGAGGTTCTTCCACAAAAACAGCGTGATAACCACAAGCTGGTTATATTCCGATTGCAGCCAGTCAATCTTATCCGCGCCGAAGAGGGCGATGAACTCATTTATGACGCCGTTATAGTGAAACAGCACCTGCCAGATGAGGACGATTGAGGCCACCGGCACCATCATCGGGCTGAGAAAAAAGGTACGAAACTGACTCTTGAGCGGTATCCGCGCCTCAAGCAAAAGCGCAAGCAAAAGCGCGAGCACCACCGCAAGCGGCACGGCAACCGCCGAAAATTTCAGCGTGTTACTTGCCGCCAGCTTGAAGGCCTCGTTTTGAAAAAGAGCTTTAAAGTTGTCGAGAAAAACAAAGTTGCGCGAGATCGGGTTGTCGATAAGAGAGTAGTAGATAATGACGCCGAAGGGAACTATGTAGAACACCGCCACGCCGAGAAAGCTGGGCGCGAGCCACAAAAAGCCGCTCACCCTATCTCGCGCGCGATCATTGAGTCTGTCAAAACGCTCCTTCAGCTTCACCCGGTAGCTCCTCCCCGTGTGTTTTATCCTTGCCTAAGCAAGGGGAAGCAAACTCCCCCTTGCCTATTATAACACAATTCTATCTCTGATGCTAGCTCTGTTCGGAAAGATAAATCTTCGCGCGGCTCTGGATAATGGAAGCGGCCTCCTGCGCCGTGCTCCTGCCGCTGTAAAAGTCGGCGGCGCCCTCGGTGATGATTTGCAGCAGCGCCTCGTCGGTGCTCATCGTACCGGTGACGGAGTTTATAAGCTCCATGATCATGTCGACCTCCTCCTGCTTGAGGGCAAAAAACTCAATCACATTATCCTCGGTGAAGCCAATGCCGCCGCGGGATATTTCAACCTGGTTTCCGTCCTCGTCGGTAGTGTATTGCGGCGTCATCGCAATCTCAAGTTTTTCGTCAAAGATGATCTTATTGGTCGGTAATTCCCATACGTTGTCGCGCTGCCACTGCTCGGTGAGAATCGTGCGGACAAACTGCCAGGCGGCGTCTATGTCCTTGCATTTGCTTGTAATCGCAAGCCCTGAGTTCGCGCTCAAGACGTTTCCTGTCCCGCTCGAGGTGGGGTAACCCTTAAAGACAAGCTTACCGCCGAACAGCGCCTTATAGACCGTGGCGTAATCGAAGTCATATACATTGTGCATCATCATCAGCTGCCGACCCTCTGTAATCATGGTGTAATCGTCGACATAGGTGTCCTCGTCCCATTCAAAGTTCTCGGGGAAGGTCGCCGAGAACTCCAGAAGCGATGCGAAGCTGCCGTCGTCAAAATGGCACTCTCCTGTCGCCCAGTCAACATATTCGTCCATGCCGAGATACAGCATTTGCTGCAATACGGCTTCTCTCGTCATGCCCATGCCTAGGGGGAAGTCGGCCTGCGGATTTTCCGCGATAACGGCCTTCATCTCGTCCATGGTCCAGCCCATGCCCTCGCCGAGCACGTCGGGGCTGCCGATAATAGTGCTGATGTTAAAGGTCGAGAAAACCTGATACAGCCCGCCGTCCATCTCCGTCGCCTTGAACACGCTCTCCATAAGCTGATCGCGGCTCAGCTCCGGATCGTTGTCGATATAGGGATAGAGGTCTACGAGCAGTCCCTTCGCTACATATTGCTTGAAGGGCAGCTGCGAGACACACAGAATGTCGGGGACGTTGCCGGAGATTATCTCGGTAGAGAGCTTCGTGACTCCGGCTGTCCAGTCTTCCTCAGTGTTATACTGGTCGTATTCGTTGACCTGAATGCGGAAATTCTCATTCGTCCTGTTGAAGTCGATAATCGCGCTGCGAATATTATAGTCGAGATACATCGTCGCCATCGTCAGAATGGTCTTCTGCTTGCTGGGGTCGTAAGGCTGCTTGGACAGAATAACCAAATCAATCTGCTGAGAGTCGCTCTTATACGTGTTGATGAGGCAGAGTATGCGGCCATCCGGCAGGATGAAGGTGCCGTTCATATTGTTGTTGTCTACGTCGGAGTCGATCCAGTTAAGCAGCTTCTCGCCCTCGGCAGCGCCTTCCTTCATGCCGTAGAGGTTGCTGCCGTCGCCGTATACGAAAAGAAAGTCTCCGCCGCCCGGATAGACGTTGTACATATTGTCCGGCAGCGAAATCGCCTCGCCGAAGCTCTTCGTCGCGGGGTCGATGGGTTTCAGCTCATAGCCGTTTTCCGAGTAAATGCTGGTTGCAATCCTCCCGTCGGACAGGCGGATCATCTCGTTAAAGTAATTGGGGGAATCGACCTTGCCCTTCACCGCGCCGTCCTCGCCCAAGATATAGGCAGAAGTCTCCGAGGTGACATAAAGGTTGCCTAGGTCGTCGATGTTGAATTGATTTATGTAGAAATATTCCGCTGCGGGATCCAGCTGGCTCAAGTCGATATTAGCCAGCTCTGCGCCGGTGCTGTCCAGCTTGCGCAGCTGCATAGCCTGACCGAGGTCCGTGTAGTATTGCCACTGGTCGTCTGTTTCGGGGTCAAAATCCTCGGGTAGCTCGTAGGTGTAAAAGCTGCCGTTCTCATAAATCCAGAGGTTCCCCTCGCTGTCTGCGCGGATGGTTGAAATGTAGCTATTGCCCTCCGCCCCCTCGGGTGCGGCTATCGGGACATAGTTTGCCAGCACTTCAAGCCCCGTACCGTCCATGTTCATGGAATAAAGCTTCGTTCCGTAGATATACTTCTCCGTGTCGGTCATCGTCATAGAAGAGAAGTAAAGCTTATCCCCGACGACGCAGAGGCTTGTCATATCGGTAACCTCGGGCGGAACAGTAATATACTCGGGGACGTAGACAAATTCGGGCGGGGGCGTGCTTTCCGCCTGACTGACGCCGCCCTCCTTTTTGCGGCAGCCGGTAAAGCTGCTAGCGAGCAATACCGCCGCCAAAACAGCGCAGGCGGGGCGCAGTAAATTCTTTTTCATAGTAATCCTCCTGACAATTGCAGATAAATCGTCTTCCACCTTTAGATAGACGAATTTTTCCTGATTATGTTGCCGCTTTCATTGAATAATATTTTAATAGCATTATATAAATGATGTTATATAATTTCTATCAAGACAAGTTTACAAGCTTTGAGATTAAGAATAAAGCCGGAAATTTCTTAAGATTGTTTTAAGTAAGATAATTATATTGACGGCGGTTGCCCTGTATTACGTATACTAACACACTACAATAAGAATTTCAATAGAAATTTAAAATTTTCTCAAATTCATCAATTCTCGCGCATAATAATTGACTCCGCCATATTGCAAAGCGCAGTCAACAAGTGTTACAATATAATAGATATCATGGGAGGTATAAAGCTGTGGGAAAGTTTAGCGGAGTTTTGTTAGGCAGTGATTTTGACAACACGCTGGTATATACTGCGCAGGCATTTTCCGAGAGCGGCGACCTGCCTCCGATACCGGCATACAATTTAGAGCGTTTGTGGTATTTCGTCGAAAACGGCGGCAGCTTTTCCGTGCTCACCGGTCGTGCGTGGGTCGCCTTCAAACACCTCATCGAACCTATACCCATAAACGCCCCCTGCGTACTCAACAACGGAACTGAAATTATTGACGTTCGGACAGGCGAGATAATTCTTTCAAAGCCGCTGGACAGCTCGGTAACCGCCGATCTGCATGATGCGATTAGCCAAATTGAAGGCGTCGCCTTTGAATTCTATGGCCGCGGCGAGCCGATTGCGCTGCTGTACCCCAACGACTATTCCCGTCGGCATATCAGAATTACAAATTTCTCTACTCGGAAAATAAGCAGCCCCGACGAGGTTGAGTCGCCCTTGCTGAAAATCACGATGGACGGCCCTGCCGAGGTTCTGGAAAAGCTCTATAAAATCATCACCGCTCAAGAGTGGTTCTCCAAGTACGAGCTGGTTTACACTGGAAATTGCCTCATGGATTTGACTCCAAAGGGCGCAACCAAGGGCGCGGCGCTGGAGTTTCTCGCGGACTACTGCAATATCAGCATGGAGCATACATACGCCGTGGGCGATCAAGTAAACGACTTGTCCATGCTTTTAGCGGCAAAGCGCGGCTTCGCCCCAAAAAACTCGGCTTCGCAGCTCTTCGACTCCGGCGCCGCAGTTCTCCGCCACTGCAGCGACGGCGCCGTCGGAGAAGTTGTTGATTATCTGGACAGTCTTTACCAGTAGCCGCGCGCATTGCGCACCCGCGCCGCTTCTGCGGAAGCGGCAGAGAAATCGGCGTTGCCACGGCGAGGCGTCCTGCGCGGACGGCGCAAAAGGGAAGCTTTCTTTTGCGAAATGTACCGCACCAGATATAGCGGACATGCACAAAAGGGGAACCCGAAGTAGGGAATATGAAATTAGATGGAGAGGCGTCGCGCCAGCGGT
Source organism: Oscillospiraceae bacterium (assembly GCA_031262405.1). Classification (GTDB taxonomy): domain Bacteria; phylum Bacillota; class Clostridia; order Oscillospirales; family Oscillospiraceae; genus UBA2658. Next base: position 40,400 of record JAISHS010000032.1, read on the forward strand.
GCTTCTCCAGTTTTT
>JAISHS010000006.1 GCA_031262405.1 Oscillospiraceae bacterium
TTTCGCGCACACTCTTGCGCGGAAGCGAGGGATATGGAGCTTGCTTCGACGAGGGGGCGCTTCGAAAAGCCCCCAATCGTTTTTCTCTTTCAGGCGTTACCCGGTTTCTCTTTTTGCGACCAAAAAGAGAAATGGGGTAACATCTCTCAGCGTGGGTTCCACGCTGTCACGCCGCGTTGTAACGCGGAACTTGTCGTGTGCCCGCGCAGGACGCCCCGCCGCAGGGCGGCGGTAATTTTCCTCCCCAAACTTGCAATCCTACCCAAGTAGTGCTATACTACTCCAGTTTGCAAAATGAAGTACGTGGAGAAGTAAATTGGAGAAACTCAGAAACATAGCAATAATCGCGCACGTTGACCACGGGAAGACGACGCTTGTCGACGAGATGCTTCGGCAGTCGGGCGTTTACCGCGAGAATCAAGAGATAGTCGAGCGAGTCATGGACTCGGGCGACCTCGAGCGCGAGCGCGGCATAACAATTCTGGCGAAGAACACCTCCGTGCGCTACGGCGACGTCAAGATCAACATCGTCGATACGCCCGGACACGCCGATTTCGGCGGCGAGGTGGAGCGCATTTTAAAAATGGTCAACGGCGTAATCCTGCTCGTCGACGCGGCGGAGGGTACCATGCCGCAGACGCGCTTCGTTCTCTCCCGCGCGCTGGAGCTGGGGCACCGTGTCATCGTCGTTCTCAACAAGATCGACAGGCCGGATCAGCGCATTCACGAGGTCATAGACGAGATTTTAGAGCTGCTCATCGACCTTGACGCGACTGACGAGCAGCTGGACAGCCCCATGCTCTTCTGCTCCGGCCGCCGGGGCACGGCGTCCTATTCTCCGGAGGTCGAGGGCGAGGACCTAAAGCCGCTCTTCGAGACGATTTTGGAATACATCCCCGCGCCGGAGGGCGACGAGACCGCGCCCTTCCAAATGCTGGTGTCGTCCATCGACTACAACGAGTTCGTCGGCAGAATCGCCATCGGGCGCATAGAGCGCGGCACTCTCCGGCAAAACCAAGAGATTGCCGTCTGCAACTACCACGCCCCGGATTCACGCGCGCGCCGCGCCAAGGCCGTCACGATGTATGAATACGAGGGACTCAGCCACGTGACGGTGACAACTGCCTCCGCCGGAAACATTATCGCGGTGAGCGGAATCGGCGACATCAACATCGGCGACACAATCTGCGCGTTGGACGCACCCGAGCCTCTGCCCTTCGTGCAAATCAGCGCGCCGACGATGGAGATGACCTTTTCGGTGAACAACAGCCCCTTCGCCGGGCGCGAGGGCAAATTTGTCACCAGCCGCCAGCTTCGCGACCGGCTTTTCCGCGAGACTCTCAAGGACGTCTCCCTACAGGTCTCAGAGCTGCAGGGCGCGATGGACAGCTTCTCCGTCCGAGGCCGCGGCGAAATGCACTTTTCGATTTTGATCGAGACCATGCGCCGCGAGGGCTATGAGTTCCAGGTGTCGCCGCCGCGCGTGCTCTTCAAGGATGTTGACGGCTCAAAGTGCGAGCCGGTCGAGCGCGTCGTTGCGGACGTGCCGCAGGGCGCGGTGGGCGCGGTTATTGAAAAGCTCAGCTCCCGCAAGGGACAGCTGCTGGACATTTTACCCGTCGGAAGCCGCTCCCGCGCAGTGTTTCTGGTACCCGCAAGAGGACTCTTCGGCTACAGAAACGAATTTCTCACGGACACCGGCGGCGAGGGGATAATGTCCTCGGTTTTCGAGCGGTATGAGCCGTACAAGGGCGAGATTTCCCGCCGAATCAACGGGTCGCTTATCGCCTTTGAGACCGGCGAGAGCGTCACCTATGGGCTCTTCAACGCGCAGGAGCGCGGCGCGCTCTTTATCGGCGCGGGAGTTCCGGTTTATGCCGGTATGATCGTGGGTGTCTCGGCTAAGGGCGAGGATATGTCGGTCAATGTCTGCAAGACGAAGCACCTTACCAATATGCGCGCCTCCGGCAGCGACGAGGCCCTCCGGCTCGTTCCCCCGCGCCAGCTGTCGCTGGAGCAGTGTCTGGAGTTTCTGGCGGACGACGAGCTTCTGGAGGTCACGCCCAAAAACCTCCGCCTGCGCAAGAGCATACTAGATCACGGGCTGAGGATGAAGAACCTAAAAGGCAACAAAAATTGAGAATTGAAAATTGAAAATTGAAAATTGACAATTAAAGGAGTCGCCTTTAGGCGACATATTATAAAATGAGCTGCTCCAATTGGAACAGCTCATTTATTATAGAAGAACGCAATTCGGTTCGAATAATGAGGCTGATTTAACTATAGATAATTCTCAACTCTCAATTCTCAATTGAATTGAATAATGTTTCGCCTCTGGCGATACATTATTTCAATTCCACAGTTGCTCCGACCGCTTCGAGCTTCGCCTTGAGAGCATCAGCGTCTTCCTTATTCACGCCCTCTTTGATCTTCGCGGGAACGCCCTCGACCAGAGCCTTCGCCTCGGCAAGACCGAGACCCGTTATGGCGCGGACTTCCTTGATGACCTTGATCTTCTCGGCGCCGAAGCTTGTCATTACGACGTCAAACTCGGTCTTCTCCTCGACCTCGACCGCAGCGGCGGCGGCGGGGGCTGCGGCAGCGGCGGCGGCGGAAACGCCGAACGCCTCTTCAAGTGCGTGTACCAGTTCGCTAAGCTCCAGCACGGAGAGAGCCTTTACTTCCTCCAGCAGGGCGGTTACTTTTTCACTAGCCATTTTAATTTTCCTCCTAATAGTATGTGTTAGTTGTTATTCCGCCGCTGTGGCGGCTGCTGCGGACTCGTCCGCCGCGGGCTCATCTGCCGGAGCGCTTCCGGCGGGGGGAGCGCCCTTTTGCTCTGCGATCTGACCTAAAACAACGGCCAGATACGTGATGGGCGCGAGCATGGTGCCGAGCACCACGGAATAGAGAGCATCCTTCGAGCTCAGCGCGGAGAGCTCCGCGATTTCACTCTCATTGAGCACCTTGCCCTCCAGATAGGCGGCCTTGAGATTAAACTTGTCCGCCCCCATCTTCTTCGCGTAATCGTTTATTACGCGGAAGGGGATAATGGGGTCGCCCTCGGTCGTGGCAAGCGACGTCGTCCCGTTGAGGACGGGGTCTACCTCGGACAGGCCTACTTCGTCAATCGCGCGGCGGCAAAGAGTATTTTTGATAACCGTATACTCGATTCCGCTCTGACGCAGCTGCGTGCGAAGCTCGTTGTCCTCGGCCACCGTGATTCCCTTGTAGTCGATGAACAGGCCGCTCTGGGAGCTTTTAAGGCGCTGCGACAGCGCGGCGACTATGGCCTGCTTCTCACCCAGAACCTTTGCGTTTGGCATTCTTTCACCTCCGAAACATTATTGGCGCTACAAAAATAAAAGTCCTTGCGAAAAACTCCGCAAAGACCGAAAGCCGCAATCATAACGATAATTGAAGCCGTCCTCGGCAGGATTTACGGTTATAAAACCACCTGCTGTCTTTGGAGCGCTCCGTAATTCTAGCACTTGCAAGCAAACTTGTCAAGCACAAAATTTCAGATATTAGTTATTAACTCTGCAGTGTAATTCTCATGTAGCACCCCGCTCCACCAGTTGGAGAGGAAATATATAAACAAGACTCAGAACAACAAATTAAAACCCTATCATCACCGGAACAGCCCCAGCACCTTCGCCAGCGTGAGCGGCGCCGTGCCGCTTAAAACCAAATCCGCGCCGCGCATAGACTCAAAGGAGCCGACCCCCACAGACCTTATCCCCGCCCGGCGTAGCGCCTCGATTCCCGCGGCGGCGTCCTCAATCCCAACACACTCCCCGGGTGGCGTCCCTACGCCCGCAGCTGCAGCCAGAAAGACGTCCGGAGCCGGTTTCATCCGCCACACCGAGGCGGGATCGACGACAAAATCAAAAGCTCCGCCCAACTCCAGCTTTTCTAAAATGAAAAACACGTTGCGGCTCGCGGAGGCGACGGCGGTTTTAATCCCGCCCGCCTTAAGCTCGGAGAGAAAATCCGCAATCCCCGGCAGAATATCTCTGGGCGTAAGCCCCCCAATCAGCTCCTTGTAGAGCTGATTTTTTTGTTCGGTCAAGACCACCTTTTCCGCCGGAGAAAACCGCCCCTGCGCCCCTGCGCTCTCTAATATTATCTCCAAGCTCTCGGCGCGGGAGACCCCCTTCAGACGCTCGTTGAGAGAGCGGTCAAAGGGGATCCCCAGCCGTGTTGCAAGCTCTGTCCAAGCGTGATAATGATATTCGGCGGTGTCGGTAATCACGCCGTCTAGGTCAAATAAAACCGCCCTCAGCAATATACTAACCTCCGATAGTAAGCATTGTATCTTTGCGGTTTTTTGCCGCCCCACTGCGTTATCCTTAGACCCCCTCGCCGTAGAGCTGCCTTGCCGCCTGCCAAACCTCGCCGAAGTTGGCAAGGTGCAGCCCCTCGGAACCGGTGTTGCAAGGCTTTTATGATCTTATTAAGTGGGTATGGCTGGAGCGAAACACGGCGGAAAACCTCAAAGATTCGGTTGCGGAACCCGACAGGACGTGCTATACTGTATAGGTGTTGTTGTATCCACGCGAAAGCGGAGAGGAGGGGCGATATGCGTTCAATCGAAATATGCGCGGGAGCGGGTGGCCAAGCCTTAGGTCTGGAGCAAGCTGGGTTCGAGCATGTCGCCCTTGTTGAAATCGACCCCGCCGCTTGCGCCACGCTTCGCAAGAACCGTCCGCAATGGAACGTCATTGAAGGCGACGTAAAAGCTTTTTCCGCAAAGCCATACATAGGCATTGATCTCCTTGCCGGAGGCGTACCATGCCCGCCGTTCTCCGTTGCGGGAAAACAATTAGGCAATGACGACGAACGCGACCTATTCCCCTCGGCGCTTAGCCTTGTCCGCGAATGCGATCCAAAGGCAGTTATGCTTGAAAATGTGCGCGGTTTGTTTGACCCTAAGTTCAAAGTATACCGCGATAATATTATACGCGAACTTAAGGAGTTAGGCTATATCTGTGATTGGCAGCTTGTGCAGGCGAATCATTACGGTGTGCCGCAATTAAGACCGCGTACTATACTTGTCGCGCTAAAATCGGAATACGCAGAGTATTTCCATTGGCCGATTGGCGTTGTAGCACCGCCGCCAACCGTCGGACAGGTATTATATAATGAAATGGCGAGCAACGGATGGGAAGGTGCCCACGCTTGGGCTGCTCAGGCGGACGGAATCGCGCCGACCATCGTTGGCGGGAGCAAGAAACACGGCGGCGCGGATTTGGGACCCACACGCGCCCGCCTTGCATGGGATAAACTCGGCGTAGACGGAAGTGGTATTGTTGACGAGCCGCCAAGTGCAGGTTTTGTTGGCAAACCCAAGCTCACAGTAAAAATGGCGGCGAGGATTCAAGGCTTCCCGCCGGAATGGGAGTTTGTTGGCAAGAAAACACCCGCCTATAGGCAGGTCGGCAACGCATTTCCGCCGCCTGTGGCTAAAGCCGTCGGCGGCGCAATACTAAAGGCGCTTACGGCATCAGCAGAAATCACTTTGGTTATGCCAGAAAGAAAGGTGGCGATGGGTTAAAAGATATTTCCGACTTACCGCCGGATTCGACAGTGTAGCGGAACTCGTACATGAGTATAACGCGCAAAGATCTTACATATAATAATGGAGGCGAAATTATGCCAACTGAACTGAAACGCAATATGGACAAATCCGAGGTGGCCATCACGCAATACGATATTAGCGTAATACCTAATGATTTTAATATAAATACAATATATAACCTGATCAAATCAGGCGGAATTGAGATGCCTAATTTTCAGCGTAATTATATTTGGGATCAAAAACGAGCGTCCAAACTAATTGAGTCGCTTATTTTAGGTTTACCTATTCCGCAAGTGTTCCTATATCAAAAGCAACGTAACAAATTTTTAGTCATTGATGGTCAACAGCGACTTTTGAGTATTTTTTATTTTATAAGTCAGAGGTTTCCTGACAAAAACAAACGTGTGGCATTGCGCAGAATCTTTGACGAAAATGGTGTAATACCACAAGATGTCTTAGATGATGATGAATATTTTCATGACTTTAAGTTACAGCTTTCATACCCAGATGCCAACATTCCCCATCCACTTAATGGAAAAAAATATAATACTCTTGGCGAATATAAGGCCGCCTTTGAATTTATGACCATAAGATGTATGGCTATACGTCAAAATACGCCTACTGATGATGACAGCTCAATCTTTGAGATATTCAGTCGTCTTAACACTGGTGGCGTTAATTTGGCTTCACAAGAAATCCGTGCATGCCTCTATTATTCGGAGTTTTTTAGGATGCTAAACAGAATTAATATGATTCCACAATGGCGTGTATTATATGGCAAGAGTGAAGAAGATAATAAAGCTAAAGACATAGAAGTTTTATTAAGAGCTTTTGCATTTCTCTGCAATTACAAAAAATATAACGGCTCTATGAATACCTTCTTGAACAATTTTGCTAAAGAATCAACTCAATTTGACGAAGAAAAAGTTTACTATTTTGAAAACCTGTTTAAATCATTCCTTAATGCAATAAAAGACATACCGACATCAATCCTACAAACTAAAACTAAGAAGTTTAATACTGCATTATTTGATGTGCTGTTTATTGTGTCGGCTGATCGCTCATATCAGACAAACGCATTAGATTTAGTAGTGATAGACACTCATAAAGTAGAATTCTTAAAGGTAGACCCCGATTTTGAAGAAGCAATTACTCATAGCACTTCCCATACTAAGTCTGTAAACACTAGAATTAAGAAGGCAAAAGAAATACTTCTTTCTTGATAGGAAAGGAGTATGATTATTGTGGGAAATGCGCGAATTGAATCTCTAAAACGTGAATACGAAGAGTTGAATGTTTATTTTCAAAAGGGCGATCAGCTCTCCTTTCAAATATCAACAAATGATTTATATAAACGAGTTTTACTTTTAGCAGCATCAAGCTATTTTGAAGCCGAAATAACAGGAATGATTACTGAGTATTCCAGAAAGCATACTAAATCCGATCCTATGCTTTTGTCGTTTATTCAGAATAAGGCTATTGCTCGGCAATACCACACTTTTTTTGACTGGAAATCATCAAACGCAAACAGTTTCTTTGGGTTGTTTGGGGACACTGCAAAAGCAAAGGCAAATGAATTATTATCTGATCAAGAATCTTTAAACGCTATTAAATCATTTCTCGAATTAGGTTGTGAGCGTAATAAACTTGTCCATTTGAACTTTATTGAAGCGAGAGTCGATAAGACTTTCGACGAGATATACAAGCAATACATAATAGCGTGTGGGTTTATAGAGAAGCTCAGACAGATATTCTCGGAATAATCGACTATTCAAGTCTTTAATATGAGTATTACTAAGAATCCTAAAGGTGTTCGTTTATCGTCAGTGGTTCAATAAAATCAGTGACATAGACGAACGCCTTTGTACCTTTGCCGCTTGCGATTCTTATGCAGCTGCCCTACAACGCCGCCTTCGGCGGCGGCGAGCGCTTCAACACCGTCAACCTGAAGGGTTATACAATCGAAAACGTGGTTGAAGAGAAATTTTGCAATCAGGGCGAGCGCACCTATTGCCCGATTCCCTTTTTCTTCACAGACACGGGCTTCGGGCTCTTCGCCGACACGGGGAAAGTAACCCGCTTCGAGTTCGGAGAGGACATTTTGGTCACCCTGCCGCCCCATACCCCGCTTTTCGTATTCTCCGGCTCCCCCCAAGGCATACTACAGGCCTATATAAGCCTCCTAAACACCCCACAACTACCCCCTGACTGGGTCTTCCTCCCCTGGGTCTCCGCCAACCGCTGGAACAGTCAGAAAAGAGTGGAGGAGCAGCTTCAATTACTGGAGGAAAACGACTTCCCGGCGGGGGTAATCGTCCTCGAGGCGTGGAGCGACGAGGCGACCTTCTATATCTGGAACGGTGCTGAATATGTTCCGAATCAGGAAGGTAACTTCGATTATTCGGACTTTTCATTCGATAATTCCCCTTGGCCGGAGCCTCTAAAAATGATAGATCGCATCCACAAAGCAGGCTTGCACCTGCTCCTCTGGCAGGTCCCGGTCTACAAAAAAATCCCTCCCTCCGAGCCGCCGAATGAGCAGAACGCTCTCGACCGTCAGCAGGCGGTCTCTGAAAAGCTATGCGTCATGAATAGCGACGGTTCACCCTATGTAATCCCGGATAACCGCTGGTTTTCCGGCTCAGAAGTTCCTGATTTCACCAACCCCAAAACCCTTGACGCCTGGTTTTCGCGCCGAAAATACCTCCTAAAAATGGGCATAGACGGCTTCAAAACCGACGGCGGCGAATTCATCTACGGCGACTCCGCCCTCTTTTCCGACGGCTCAGACGCCGCCGAGATGAAAAACCGCTATCCCCAGCTCTACACCCAGTCTTACACCGATTTCCTGCCCGAAAATACCGCGCTTTTCAGCCGCGCGGGCTATTCCGGCGCCCACGCCACGCCCATCCTCTGGGCGGGCGACCAGTGCTCCACCTTTGAGGAATTGCGCGCCCAGCTGCGCGCCGGACTCTCGAGCGCTATGAGCGGAATTATCTTCTGGGGGTTCGATATCGGCGGTTTTTCCGGGGAACTTCCAACTCCTGAGCTATATTTACGTGCGACACAGCTGGCTTGCTTCTGCCCAATAATGCAGTGGCACTCCGAGCCGGAGGGCGGCCAGTTCCGCGAAATCCGCGAGACTTATCTTGCCAATAATGAGCGCAGCCCCTGGAACATCGCGCGCTTTTCCGACGACCCGGAGTACCTAAACAAAATCCGCTTTTACCACAAGCTGAGGGTAAAGCTGCAGCCCTATATCCGAAAACAGGCAAGGCTGGCTACCACCCAGCACCACCCTCTCATCTACCCACTGGCCTACCGCTACCGCCTAGATACCCACACCCATTCAATCGAAGATCAATTTATGCTTGGAGAAAAGTATCTGGTCTGTCCAATTTTATGGGAATCCACAACCACTCGCACAATCTATCTCCCAGAGGGCAACTGGCACAGCTGCCTTAATACCACAACAAATAGTTTCGATTTTACGCCTAATAATACGAATTACGCAACATTCACCGGCAATCAAACCATAGAAGTATCGTCCGGCTGGCACATCCCGGTCTTCGAACGCCTTAAACAAGGAGGAGAGCAAATAACATGACAGATAAAAACTGGTGGAAAAACGCCGTGGTGTATCAGATCTACCCGCGCAGCTTTCAAGATATGGACGGCGACGGGATCGGCGATCTGCGCGGGATTATTGAGCGGCTGGACTACTTGGAAAAGCTCGGCGTGGACGTAATATGGCTGAGCCCGGTCTACGCCTCGCCCATGGTGGACAACGGCTACGACATAAGCGATTACCGCGCCATAAATCCCCTCTTCGGGACGATGGAGGACTTTGACGAGCTATTAAGCGCTCTTCACTCACGCGGAATGCGCCTCATTATGGACCTCGTCGTGAACCACACTTCCAGCGAGCACCCTTGGTTTCAGGAGGCTCGGAAGAGCCGCGACAACCCCTATCGCGGCTACTACATCTGGCGTGAAGGCAAGGATGGCGAGCCCCCGAACAACTGGATCAGCTGGTTTTCCGGCTCGACCTGGGAATACAATCCCCCGACCGGCGACTACTATCTCCACATCTTCGCGAAGGAGCAGCCCGATCTCAACTGGCGCAACCCGAAGGTGCGAGAGGAGATTTTCGACATGATGCGCTGGTGGCTGGATAAGGGCGTGGACGGCTTCCGCATGGACGTTATCAGCTTGATCTCCAAGCCGGAGGAGCTTCCCGACGACCCAAGGGGCGACCTCTCCCCCTACTGCATAAACGGCCCGCACGTGCACGAATACCTGCGCGAAATGAACGAAAAGGTGCTCTCAAAATACGACATTATGACGGTGGGCGAGTGCCCCGGAATGACGGTTGAGCAGGCGAAAATCTACGCCGGCTTCGACTCCGGTGAGCTGAATATGGTTTTCCAGTTCGAGCACACCGGCCTAACCGACGGGGAATTTGGTAAATGGACGGACAAAAAAACGCCGCTTCCGGCCTTGAAGCGGGTCTTTGAAAAGTGGCAGACCGGGCTTTTCGGCGAGAGCTGGAACAGCCTCTTCTGGGGTAATCACGACCAGCCCCGCGCCGTCACCAAATTCGGCGACCATTCTCCCGAATACAGTGACTTGTCCGCGAAAATGCTCTGCTGCTGTCTCTATTTCATGCAGGGCACGCCCTATATCTATCAGGGGGACGAGCTGGGCACGCCCAACCCCGGCTTTGATGAGCTGGCGCATTACCGCGACATCGAGAGCATAAACGCCTATCGCGATTTCGTCGATTCCGGAATCCTTGACGAGCCGACGATGCTGCGCTATCTCGCGCGCACCGGCCGCGACAACGCGAGGACGCCCATGCAGTGGGCTCCTAACGGCGGCTTCACCACGGGCAAGCCCTGGATTTCTTACGGCGGCAGCACTCGCGCGGTGAACGCGGAAATGCAGCTTCAAGACCCCGACTCGGTTTTCTGCTTCTATAAAAAGGTCTTAGAGCTTAGAAAAAGCCTCCCGCTCGTCCGGGAGGGCAGCTTCGAGCTGCTGCGTCCGGAGCACGAGAGCCTCTTTGTCTACATTCGTCGCTTCGAGGGGCAGACACTATTGGTGCTCTGCAATTTCTCCGCCGAGTGGGTTACGCTACCGGACAACTGCCGCCCCGCCTCCGGCACGCCGGTGATAGCGAACTATCCGGAAACCGCGCGGCTTGAGGGAGCGCTTTTGCCCTACGAGTGTAGGGTGTATATCGTCTGACGCCTACCACAATGGTACAGAGCCTCCCTAGATTGTATATTAAATTTCTGCTGACAAGCAAAAAATCTCGTGATATACTGAGCGAGACAAGGGCTTGGAGGTGAATACTGTCATGGGAGCAAAGCTTGGTCCCGCCTGTGAGCAAAATAAGGAAAAAGAGTCAGATAGTCTACATGGGCATCTGGCGGGGAAAAGGCTAAAAGACTTTTTCCAGACCAATAACATGCGGAAAAGGATGTTGCAGATAATATCTCTGCTGATTTTCGCGACTGCAATAATTCTTTCCGTTTTGAATTACCTCCGTTTTTCTTCTGACTATACGCAGAAGTCCGCCAAAAATGTACAGCAGCTTGTCGAGCAGGTGTCAAAAAATGTGGAGAACTATTTGGACGGCATTGCCCAGCTTTGTTCAAGTCCGTATTACAGCAGCAGCGTTATGTCGCTGCTTGACCGCGAGAGTCACTCCGAACAAGAGGCGCTTGAGAAACGCCGAGAGATTGAGGGCTATTTGCAGCAGGTCATGATGTCCCCGCGAAAAGATATAATAGGCGCGTATATTATTTCCGACGCGATTTACTACAATTCCAGAACCGGACACAGCAGTATTACGAATGATTACACTAACGAGCAGTGGTATCTTGACGCTCTGTCGTCGGACGAATCAATACTTCTGTCGGTGCACCCGGAGCAAATCGGCTCGTCCTCACGCATGGTGGTTTCCGTCGTAAAGCAAATAAGGAGCTTGCAGGATAACGACAAAACCTTGGGAGTAATAAGAATTGACGCAAACTATAGCGGCATAAAGGAGATATGCGACCGCATTTCTGTCAATCCGGGCGGCGCACTATTCATAGCCGATACTAACGGAAACCTTATCTATTCCAATTCGCTTCTGCCATCATCTGTCACAACAGAACAAATTCACAGCTCCGCGAAGATAAATGACTTTTGCATACAGAAATTTCACGGAACGAACTACATTATCAATTCACAGACGATTTCAAATATTGGCTGGCAGGTTATTGAGGTTAATAACAAAGCTGAGATTACAAAGGAGGCTCAGGCAACGCTGCTCTTTAGCGTGATTTTTACTGTAGGCATGGCGGTGCTTGGCGTGGTAATATCCGCGTTCTTTATAAACAAGCATTTGAACCCTCTTTATAAAACCATAAAACTAATGGAAAAAGTTGAAAACGGCGATTTGAGCGTGCGCGCGGACACAAACTGCTATGATGAAATTGCATACTTAAACGGCGAATTTAACAGTATGCTTACGCGGATTCAAGAGATGGTTATTCAGGAAAACCAACTGACCAAGGAGATATATGAGGCCAAATATCTGCAAAGGCAGGCGCAGTATGAGGCGCTGCAGCGGCAAATACAACCCCATTTCCTGTTCAACACCCTCGGCACTATCAGTACATTGGCAAAGTGCGACAGAAGCGATGAGGTAATTTCCGGAATAGACCAGCTGGCGACGCTCCTGCGTGGGATTGTGAACGCGGGAAAAGAGATTTCGCTGGAGGCGGAGCTAAAAATAACCGAGAGCTATCTGCGCCTCCAGCAGCTGAGAAATGAGGCGCTTACTTATGATATTTGTACCGATGAGGTGGATTTGAGCTACCAGCTTCCGGCACTCACGATACAACCGATTGTTGAAAACGCCATAACTCACGGCTGCGGTTCGTTGCAGGAAGGCGCTGATATCAAAATTGATATGTGGTATGAGGGTGATCGACTCATCATATCTGTCTATGACAATGGAAGCGGAATTGAGCCGGAGGTTCTCTCGCTACTTGAGGAGAGGCTCAGCACCGCCGAACAGCAGGGCGACGACGCGTCCTCCAGCGGAATCGCGCTGGTAAATATTCAAGCCCGAATACGCCATAAATTCGGCGGAGCCTATGGTATTCACGTGCAGTCTGAGATCGACGGGGGAACCGCGGTAACTCTGATACTTCCAAGGAGGTCGTAATGATGCTGACCGCTTTAATTGTTGAAGATGAAGCTGTTATGCGCGAATATTTGATGATGAACCTCAACAATATTCACAACCAATGGGTTGCGAAGGCCTGCGCCAGAGACGGCATTGAAGCGACGGCTCTCTTGGGGAAAACTCATTTTGACCTGGTAATCACAGATATCAAGATGCCACGCATGGGCGGCATGGAGTTGGCAAATCACATCAGTCTTAACATCCCGGATACAGACATAATTTTGCTTACCGGCTATGATGAGTTTGATTTTGCTCGAAGCGCAATACGTATCGGGGTGGCTGACTATCTTCTCAAGCCTCTCAGAGACGGGGAGCTGCACAGCATTCTTGACCGTCTTGCAACCAAATATGCCGGCAGCGAAGCTCAGGACAAGCCGCCGCGTGACAGCCGAGGCGAGGGCATTGCAGACGGAGCGGAAGCCCCCACGGGCAATCCGAACATCTTGCTTCAGCGAACCCGTAACTATATAGAACGCCATTATATGCAGCCGATTTCGCTCAGTGAGATTGCCGATATAATGAAGGTTAATCCGGCGTATTTGAGCAGCATCTTTGAATCGGAGCAGGGAGAATCCTATTCAAAATATGTCTTGCGGCTGCGTATGGAGAGAGCGGGACTGCTTCTTCGCACCCGACGCACGGAGAAAATAAACGACGTCGCAGCGCAGGTGGGGTACTTGTCCACGAAGCATTTTATAAACGTTTTCAAGAAGTATTACGGAGTAACGCCGTCGGAATTCCGCAGCAAAATTGAAGAATAGAGCTTCAGCAAAGAGGCAGGGCGATTCTTTTGGAAGCGCCTTGTCTCTTTGGCGTTTTTCATAATAAACACTTTTGAACATTGACACTTTCATTTCGCACCTTAAAAAGCGGGTACTGAATCTAAAGAATAAAGTATTTATAAAACAAACGCCAACTTGTATAATTAGTTATAGGAAGCATCGTAATCGCTTGTGTTTAGAGTCGGGTGCTTGATATGAGAGGAAAGTTAAAACTAAAATTGGAAAGGTGAAAACTATGAAAAGGAAAATCTCTTTGCTACTCGTCGCGGCTGCCCTGTGTTCGCTGTTTGCCGGATGCAGCTCACCGGCGGCGGAAACCTCGGAAGCGCCGCCCGCCCCCGCGTCAAGCACCGAACCCAGCGAGCAGACGCCGGAGCTTAAGGACGTCGATTTGGCGTTTTTCACGGGAAAAGTCGAGACCGTTGATTTGCTGGACGAAATAATCGCGGCCTATAACGCGCAAAGCGGCGGCATAACTGTTGAACAGGAATATCAGAACGACGCCAGCAACATAATCAAAATCAAGTTCGCCTCGGGCGCTGCCCCCGACGTCATGACTACTTATGAGCAGGAATATGTCGATCAGGGCAAATACCTGGACCTCTCCGACTGGAACGACGTTTGGGATCGCCTTATCCCCTCCATGAGAGAAAACTGCACCGATCTCAACACCGGAAATCAGTTCCGCGTCTGCACCAACATGACTATGGCGGGCTTCTGGTATAACAAGGAGATATTTGAAACCCTGAATCTCGAGCCTGCGGACACTTGGGAGGGCTTTGTCGCCAATCTCGAAGCGATCAAGACCGCAATGCCTGACGTCGACCCCTGGTTTATCTTCGGTAGCGAGGCCTGGCACCTGGGTCACCTGATTGAGTTCATGCCCCACGGCTATATCAAGGCCAAGTTTGGCGCGACCGAGGCCAAGGAGGCAATGCTCGCCAATGACAAGGCGGTTTTGAACTTCGGCGACCCGAGCGGCGCTATGGCGACCTTTGCAAGCGGTCTGCTCGAGGTGCAGAGCAAGGGGCTCATCAACGCAGACGTCCTGACCGCGACTAACGACAACTGCATAGACGCCTTCGTAACAGGCAAGGCCGCCATGTTCAGTAACGGTATGTGGTGCCTGTCCAGCATTCTGGAAAAAGACCCCTCAATGGCGGACAAAATCGGCTTCATGCCCTATCCGTCCATGATGGCAGACGGAACCCCGATGGTGCTTGTGGCGGAGGACTCCGGCTACAGCATAAGCGCAGACACGCAGTATATAGAAGAGGCAAAGAGCTTCCTAGAATATCTCTTCAGCGCGGAGAACCAGAAGAAATATTCCGAGAGCCTTGGCTCACCCTCGGCCTTCACAGATGTGGACGCCGATTGGGCGCCGGCCGCCGTGGTAGAGGGCGTTAACATCGCGATTGATTCCGCCGCAAACATCGGCTACACAAACGAAAAACCCGCCGGATTCTCGGGCGACGACGCCGGGCGCATGGTTCAGGACCTGCTGGCGGGACGCTATACTGCAGAGCAGTTCGCGACGGCCTATGAAGAGGCTTGGGACGCCGGTTTCGCGAGTTAGAAAATAATTAGAATTATCGATAGCTGAGGACTCGGGGTCAAGAAAAAGCTCTGACCCCGAGTCTTTATAGAGCCTGTTCACACTAACCGAAATGACCAGATTTCGAGCGGATTTTTCGCCAGACTAGGCGACGCTTCGATGGAATAATTGGTTTATTTCGAGAAGTGGCAACGAAGTATGGCGGAAAATCCGCCGAAAGATGGCGTTGAGGGTTAGTGTGAACAGGCTCTAGTATCCTCTATGCTTTTATGAGGAGGTAAGGATGCAAAAAAAGAGAATTGATTACTCACAATTTCTCTCCCTGCCCGCTCTGATTCTATTTAGCGTTTTCTTTGTCTATCCCCTGCTCAAGGGAGTGGGAATGAGTCTGACAAATTGGGACGGCATGGGCAAGGCCAGCTTCGTAGGCTTCAAAAACTTTATAGACTTCTTTGCCGACGAGCGTGCCATAAGCGACATCAGAACAACGCTCATCTTCGCCGTTGGCAGTGCGGTTCTCCTAAATCTGGTCGGTCTGGGCTATGCGGTTTTGATGAACAGCAGCTTTCGCGGAAAGAGCCTTGCCAGAGTGATAATATATCTGCCCGCGATAATAAGTCCGCTCATCATGGGCTATATCTGGTATTTTCTCCTGCAACCCGGGCGCGGATTTCTGTATCACGCCTTCCAGCAGCTGGGGCTTCCGGACTTAATCGGAAACTGGATGAGCTCCTATCCCTCCGCCCTCGCGGTTCTGGTGCTCGTGAATGTCTGGCAGTTTGCCGGAATGACGATGATAATCTATCTGGCGGGGCTACAATCCATTTCGGGCGATGTGCTCGAGGCCGCGCTCATCGACGGAGCCACACCTTGGCAGCGCTTTTACAGGGTAACGCTTCCGCTGCTTATGCCCGCGATAAGAATCAATGTAGTGACAAATATAATCGGCTCGCTGTCCGTCTTCGACGTCATAATGTCGCTGACGGAGGGCGGCCCCGGCTATGCCACGGAGAGCTTGAGTATCTACATAATGCGTATGTGCTATGGCAGCCGGACGGGATACTCAACGGCCGTGGCGATGATTTTGTTTCTTATAATTCTTGTTCCGGTGCTCATCTCAATGCGCCTAACCAAATCCAAGGCATAGGAGGGGTAATTATGAAGCACGCTTCGAAAGCGGTCAGATATACGCTCATCATAATGATCTGCCTGATGTGTCTGATTCCGTTCTATATACTGCTGGTGCTGGCGCTCAATTCCCCCCAGCGGATATTCTATGAGGGCAATATTTTTCTTCCGGACTTTGACTGGCAAAACTTCGTGCTGGCTTGGAACAAGTCAAAAATCGGCACAGCTATGCTCAATTCCGCGCTCATAACCTTCGGAACCCTCGCTCTCACAATCGTCACCGGAGGGCTTGCCGGTTACGCGATAGCGCGGCGCAATACGCGGTACAATAAATTCGTCTTCGGGCTGCTGCTGTCCTGTATGATGATCCCGGGTATAATCAACACCGTCCCGCTCTATACGCTCATGCAGAGAATCCACGCGGTCAATACCCTCTGGGGAATGATTCTCGTCTGCTCCACCCTGGCTCTGCCCTCGGCGGTATTTATCTATTCCACCTTTATTCGCGCTCTGCCTAAGGAGCTGGACGAGGCAGCCGCGCTGGACGGCTGCACCGGCTTTTCTACCTTTTGGCGGATAATCTTCCCCGCTATTAAGCCCGCTACAGCCTCCTTTGTAATTTTAAACGGCTTCGGAATCTGGAACAACTACGCTCAGGCGGTCTTCTTCCTCCAATCACGCTCGAAGCAGAACATCCCGCAGGCGCTTTCTATCTTCTTTCAGCAGTTCGGCGGGGGAGACTGGCATCTCATGGCGTCCACGGCCTTCATAGCGATTGTCCCTGTGGTTGTAATCTTCTTAATATTCCAGAAGCAGTTTATAAAAGGTCTTACGGACGGAGCGTTAAAGGGATGAGAGATTTTTACGAGTCTTACCTTGCCTCGGGTGAGCCGCGCGGAGTAATCCGCTACGGTTTTCTCAGCGACTTTGCCCCCGGCGACGAAGATCCGGCCGATATAGAGAGCATGGCGCGGCTGCACATAAACGCGGTTCAGTTCTATGACTGGTCTTATCGCCACGACGATTTAGTCGCGCCCACGCAGCAGTACTCGGATATGATGGGCAAGCGCAACGACCTGGCTGTGGTTCGGGAAAAAATACGCCAGTGCCACGAGCAGGGTATGCTGGCTCTGGCATACGGCGCGGTCTATGCCGCCTCGGCAGACTATCAGAGACAGCATCCGGAGCAGAGCCTGTACAGTAACGAAGGGGAGCCGCTCTGCTTTATCGATACCTTTTATATCATGAATCCGTCACGCGGCAACCCCTGGCGCAATCACATTCTGGAGGAGTACCGCCGCACCATGGACGAGCTGGGCTTCGACGGCATACACATGGATACCTACGGCTGGCCGAAAGCCGCCTTCGATTTTAACGGACAGCCGGTTTATCTCGAGGACGAATTTCCGAGCCTCATTGACGAGGCTCGGAAAATTAAGCTGCGCTCCGGAGCCGCGCCCTTTATAATCTTCAATAACGTCGGCGGCTGGCCGGTTTCTAAAACAATGCTCTCCGCGCAGCAGGCCGTCTATATTGAGGTCTGGCCGCCCTATGAGCGCTATTTTCACTTGGGGATGCTAATTTCAGAAGCGAAAAAGAGCGGAAAGCCGGTAATCTTGGCGGCATATCCCGCGCCCTTCCGAACGGATGCCCCCCGGCGCGCGCTGGAATGCCAGCTCATACTCTCGTTTGTCATCGGAATGCACGGCGCGAGCCAGCTTTTTTTCGGTGAGGAAAACGGGGTAGTCACTCAGGGCTATTACGCGGACTACAGCAGGCTGGACTTAGAGTCGGTGCAAGCGATCAGAGCTTATCAGGACTTTTTAACGCAGCTTGAGCCGCTTCTCACAGACCCTACAATGGAAGACGTCAGCCTGACTCACCAAGGCTGGGACAATAAGGAGTTTGTCTTCACGCCCGAGGGCAGCGCCGACGGTGAGGGCGGGAAGATTTGGTATCACCTCCGCCAAAATCGCCGCAGAAAAGCAATCTACATGGTCAACCTTCAGAACAACAATTCTCTGTGGAACGAGGGCAAGAACCCTCCTGCCTGCGACGTGACGGTGACTATGCAGATTCAGATGCTGAAAAAACCAAAGGCGGTCTGGTTTGCTTCGCCTGACAAAATGCAGGGAGCGCAGCAGCCTGTGCACTACGAATTATCGCAGACGGCGCAGAGCTTAACCCTGCATCTGGACGTACAATTATTCCGCAGCGGCGTTGTCGTAGTGGAAGAGCTGTGAACAGAGGTTCCTTATCACTTTCCTTATTATTGTGAGTTTAGACTTGCACCAAATAAAAGAGCCGAGTCAATCCCACTGTATACGTGGAATTGACCTCGGCTCTTTTCGCTAAAACTATATGCTATTACTTATGTATTTTGCTCCATCCCCGCCACAAAATGCAACAAACCCACTTTTATGTGACCTTAAAAGTGGGTTTGTCTACGCTGGCGTATTTGTCCAATATAGATATGCTCCGAAAGGCTTTCGCTGCAATTCTTTCATCCAATTATAATCCTTGCCTCAATCCGTTGGTTCTTCATTCATTCTGTCGATGGCATACTTTAGCGTTCTGACCGGACGGAGGTAAATTTTCGTGCGACCGTTTTCGGAGGTGATGCTACAGTTGCGTAGATAAGCGATTCTCCTATCAAGCAGATAGTCCCTCGCAATTTTCATCCTTTTTCCGCATTACGGCGGTGAGGGCGCAGAAGTTCTTCGTCCAGAGCGTCTACGGGCGGGAGACATGTGCGGTTGCGGCAAACGTAATATGTTGCCTTGCCGCCCAGCCTTTTGTAAGCGCCGTACTCGTCGTTAACAACGCGCACAAGCGCGCTTAGCGGCGCTATAAACGGCAGTTCCGCCAATTCGTCGATGGCTCCCGCCGCAGTAATCTCAACAGGCGGTTCACTGTAATCGGAGAGCGCAGTAAGAAACAGGGCAAATCCGGCTGGATATGCAGACGCCTGCCCGGACATAAATGCAAGCTGTTTTTGAAGAATGTCTTGCATTTTTTCATTGTATGAAAGCGCCTGCAGTCTCACAAGTACGTAGGTCATAATAGAATTGCCGCTTGGAAGCGCGCCGTCATAACTCTCTTTCGGACGCAGCAAAAGCGTCTCGTTTTCCGCGCCGTAAAGGAAAAAACCACCGTTTCGTGCATCGAAGAAATCGGATATCGCTTTATCTGCAATCTGCCGCGCCCTGTCGAGGTAGGCTCTAACCAAAGTCGCCTCGTACAAAGATAAAAGGGCAAGCGAAAAGCTTGCGTAGTCGTCCAGAAAACCGGGGCTGCCCCTCCTGCCGTCTCGGAAAGTGACATACAGCGTTCCCTGCCGCCAGAGATAGTTCTCAATAAACTTCTGCGCCTGTTCCGCAGCCCTAAGATATTCGCTTTTCCTGCTGATTCTGTATAAGGCGCATAAAGCCGTAATTGCAAGAGAATTCCAGTGTGTGAGAATTTTGTCATCCGTGTGAAGATGAGCGCGAGATTTTCGGTATTCTCGCAGCTTTGGTAAAAATCTATCGAATTCGTCGGCAGATTCGTTTGAATTGAGCAGATTTGGTATGCTCTTTCCCTCAAAATTTCCGTTTTTGGTAATTCCAAAACAGGAGCCCCACGCCGCACCGTCCTTGTCGCCAAGTATAGAGGTAATCTCGCTCGGAGTGAATACGTAGTATTTTCCCTCCCGGCCGTCGCTGTCGGCGTCTTGGGCGCTAAAAAAACCGCCTTCCGGAGCCGTCATTTCTCTTAGTATATATAATGCGGTTTTTTCTGCGACATTTTTGTAAAAGGTATCTTGGGTTAATTCATACGCCCTGCAATAGGCGTAAATAAGAAGCGCGTTATCATATAATGTCTTTTCAAAGTGCGGCACCAGATAAAAACGATCCGTGGAGTAGCGGCAAAACCCGCCGCCTATATGGTCAAACATTCCGCCGCGGTACATATGCCGCAGAGTTTCCTTTACCATTCTCAGCGCGGCTGCGTCATCACGCTTTTCATACTGCTGAAGTAAAAACAGCAGATTATGAGGCGCAGGGAACTTTGGGGCCTTGCCAAAGCCGCCGTATTCTTCATCAAAGCTACTGCTATACAGCTGCAATGCGTCGTCAATAAGCCTGTCTTCATCTAAAACTGTAGGGATGGACGTCCGGCGCAGTGCTGATGTAATCTCGTCTGCAGAGCTCAGCAGTACAGATCGGTCGTTTTCCCATTTGTCATGCACCCTCAGCAGAAGCTCTTTAAGACCGGGCAAGCCGAAACGAGAGTCTTTCGGGAAATAGGTACCGGCAAAAAAAGGTTTTTGTTCGGAAGTCATAAAAATACTTGTAGGCCAGCCGCCGCTTCCGGTAAACGCCTGGCAAACAGACATATATACGCTGTCAATATCCGGACGCTCCTCTTTATCCACCTTTATACAGATAAAGTAACGGTTTAAAATTCCGGCAATTTCTATGTCTTCAAAGCTCTCGCGGGCCATTACGTGACACCAATGGCAAGTGCTATAGCCGATACTGAGAAACACGGGTTTGTCCTCGTCCGCGGCCTTTCGAAAGGCTTCGTCGCACCACGGATACCAGTCAACCGGGTTTTCCGAGTGTTGCAAAAGATACGGGCTTATTGCGTCTTTCAGATGGTTGTTCATAATTATGACCATTCCTTTCCACTGCGCTTCAAGACACAAAATGACCATGAAAAGGAATGGTCATATTGCGCATTGTTTTCGGTTGCCGCGTAAGCGGCGAGAAAACAGCGCTTAAACTAATAAAGTTTGAACTTGTTTCAAACTTTACCTCGTTTTCAAATCGCCGGTAGCAGGGTTGTCAATGAGTTTGCCGTTCTTTGTAAAGCGGGAACCGTGGCAGGGACAGTCCCAGCTGTTTTCCTCAGAATTCCATTTCAGCGCGCATCCCATATGAGGACAACGCCTTGAGGCGGGCGTCAGCAGATTAACAACTGCATTTAGCCCGTTGACAGCTAGCTGGGGGTGTAAAATACTGCGCGACGGCTCGAAAAGCTCCCCGTAAGGATTGTTTTTACCTTGTATCATATCGGACAGAAGGCAGGCCGCCGCCATAGAAGAGGTCATACCCCACTTATTAAAGCCCGCGGCTACGTATAGATTTTCCGTGCCGCGGCTATATCGCCCGATATACGGAACGCCGTCGAGCGTCATACAGTCCTGGGCCGCCCAATGGTATTTTTCTGCCGCATTCGGGTAATGGCGGGCGGCGAACTCGCGAAGCTCCTGCCAGCCCCCGCATTTCTTCCCCGTTTGGCTTCCGCCGCCGCCCAAAAGCAGTAAATCCCCATAGGTTCGAAAGGATAATCCGCTGTCCGACTCGTCCACATACATACCTTTTGGTAGCCTTGCGCCGCTTAGCGCGATTAGATAGGAGCGGTGCTGAAACATCTTTAAAAAATATGCTCCGTGTTTATTGAGAAAGGGAAAATGAGTCGCGACAATAATCCTGTTTGCGTTGATACGACCCTGGTCTGTTATGGCAGTAGTTCCAATAAGTTCTCGCACGGTAGTCTGCTCGAATATACGCAGCTCTCGAGCAATGACGGAAATAAATTGCAGCGTGTTAAACTGCGCCTGGTGTGGAATGATTAACGCTCCCGCCACGGGGAAAGGCAGCGGCAAATCGTCTGCTTTTCGGGATGGTGCGCCGAGGGAGTTTAGCGCCAGAAACTCTCGTTCGATTTTTCCGTCGTCATTTAGCGAATAGACGTAATTGTCCATTTCCTCAAAGTGGCAGTCTATATTTTTGCACAATCTCCTGTATTGCTGCAAAGCCTCCTCATTTGCACGCAGATATAGTTGTGCCGTCTGTAC
Organism: Oscillospiraceae bacterium; assembly: GCA_031262405.1. Classification (GTDB taxonomy): domain Bacteria; phylum Bacillota; class Clostridia; order Oscillospirales; family Oscillospiraceae; genus UBA2658. The sequence continues at coordinate 22,138 of JAISHS010000006.1, forward strand.
ATCAAACCGGCGTATAAGCTTATCATAGATTAAACCGTGCTGGGATGTTACCTTGGCCGTTGTGTTTTTCGTAATGCCGCCGCACAATCTGTTGGCTTCCACAAGTACGCATTCTATACCGGCTCTCTTCAGCATATAAGCGCATAGAATTCCCGCCATTCCTCCGCCGATTATAAGCACATCAGTATTAATATTGCCCTCAAGGCAATTGTAACGTTTAATTAAAGTTGACTCTTCCCAAAGAGAATTCATAACCCGCCCTTTCGCAAATGCCGTTTAGGGAAGTTCTGATTAAGTCACGCGGATGCTGATTTAATCAGAGCTTCCCTACAGTATTATTCCTATTGCGGGTGAGGAGTATACAGAAAAAAGCGGGCTCATTTGCATACTAACGCACCAGTTGCCGCCCGGCGACAAGCCACGTATCAGAATATAAATAATCCTTGAAAACTTAGCGTTTCCAAGGATTTTGCCATGGCGTATTTGTCCAGTTTTAGATATGTCTTGAAAGTTAACCTAACCCTCGCAGGCTTTGCCATTCCACTGACACGCCGTGAGGCTCGTCCAGTATCCATGCAATCTGACCATATGACGCAACTTTTCCATACGGAATCCTCTTTTTTAGCGCACGCCGCTGCTTTGCCAGTTTCTCTCTTTTACATCCTGTGCAACACTAATAAGTGTATAAATCTTTACCCTTAGCTATATAAATCAGACGCCTCTGTCTCTATATCTCATATTATAGTTGCCTTGATTCTATTAATCAGTTTGACTCTAAGCTCTTCTTCGTTCTCCCAAACGATAATGTTCAGATGATTGACGTCAAAATGAACCTTTTCTTTTCCATCTGTTCCGTCAAAATAATCTTTTCGACAGGTTAAAATGACCTCTTTACCCAAGCCCCGGGCGAATCCTGCCTCATAGTATACTCCACCGCGGTAACCGCTTAAGTCAGCAACCATAAAGCGGCATTCTCTGATCCCTGCAATAATCACGTCAGTTATATCATTATTGTGCTGGTGATTATCAACCTTAAATGGCTCGAATCCGCATTCGGTTATTGCCGGATAGATCGCGTTGTCATAGACATGATTCATCTCATCGCAAAACCACATGGCAACAAACGCAGAGGTTGAAATTGGACTTGATTTTTCAAGCTGTTCTACATAACTCAGCCCTTCATAGGTTAAAGAAAATGAGTCAAAATCTGAAGGGCGCAATGTCCCTATATTAGTACTAGTAACTATACACCCGAAAAGCTCGCGGTGGTGCTGCGCTGGATGAGCCGGGGGAGTGTGGTGTAGGACTGGATTTGCAGCTCGGGGTTGCGGATTTTTTGCAGCAGCGCGCGCCCCGCCTGAAAACCCAAGTCGAATACGTCTATGTCGACGACCGTGGGCTTGGGATCCATCAAATGAGAGAGCGGATAATCGTCAAAGGTGACCAGACTCACATCCTCAGGAAGCGCCGCGCCGCCGTCCTTTAACGCTTTCAGCACCCATATCGCGGTGCTGTTATTTTCACAGATAACAGCGTCGGGCGGAGAGGGCAGCTTCAAAAGCTTACGCATTATGTCATAGCCGCTCTCGAAATCGTCCTGTGTGTACCTGATAAAGCCCTCCGGAACCGAGATTCGCCGCTCCCGCGACACGGACAAAAAGCCTTGTATCCTCTCGCGGGAGAGCTTTCCGGAGGGACTTCCGGCGATAAACGCGATTGACCGACAGCCGGAGCCGGCTAGGTGACGGGCAGCGACGCTGCCCTCAAGGACATGGTTTGTATCCACCCAGCAAAGCCCGGTTTCAAACTCGGGACGACCGATTAAAATGTGGGGGAAATTTTTGTCTATTATCAGCTTGCCTATCTCCGGCGTGATAGCGGAGCCATGGACTATCATGCCGTCAAATATCTGCCCCGAAACAATATCGCGCATGGATTCTACAGTATTGGACTGCGCCGAGACGTCTACCACCGTGAGGTGGTAATTTTTTTTATCCACATAGCTGTTCGCGCCGCACATTATTTCAAACAGGTGCGGATCGGCAAAAACCCGCCCCTTATCCAGCGGAGCAAGAAACGCCAAATCCCAAGAGGCCCGGCGCGAAAAACTCGCGGCGCGCCGGTTGGGCGTATAGTCCAGCTCGCGCATGGTCTCGCGCACCCTCTCGGCTGTTGCCTCGGAAATTGTCGGCCAGTTGTTGATGACCTTACTGACTGTTGAAATCGAGACTCCAGCCTTGGTCGCGACGTCTTTTATAGATACGGACATATTATATGCCTCCTTCGAATACTTTCTTATTAGGAAAGTTTCTGGAATATTCTATGAAAATAGTACAACGCTTTCCCAAAAAAGTCAAGTGAATTTTCAAAAAATTGTTGACAGTCTACAGCACATCATATATATTTACCTTGTTGAGCAAGAGAATAATTGGAAAGTACATAGTACAACGTTTTCCTATTATCTCTTAACGAATATGGAGACAGGAGGATGATTATGAAAAAGTATCTATCTTTAATTCTTGCGGCGCTGATGGTGCTTGCGCTCCTAACCGGCTGCGCAAATACTCCGGCAGAAAGTGCGGATCCGGAGCCGAGTTCTACTGCGACAATAGCGGAGCCGCCCGAAAGCGCGGAGCCGGTCGAACCGGCGGAACCGGTTGAAATCGTCATTTGGCACGAGAACAACGAGACAATCGCGGGCACGATTCAGGAACAGCTCTCCGACATTCCCGGCGTAACGGTAAAGCTGGAGCGCAAGGAGCAGATGTCGGACGCACTCAAAATGGTGGGCAACGACCCGGAGGCCGCTCCGGATATGTATCTGTTTGCCCATGATAAAATCGGCGTCTATGCCGCGATGGGCATTCTCGCTCCGATAACGGAGTTCGTCTCGGCGGATGCCTTCGCCGACATCATGCCCATGGCCGTGGACGCGACGACCTACAAGGGCGAGCAGTATTCTATTCCCATCTATTTTGAAACCCTTCTCTTTATGTATAACAAGGCGCTGATGGACGCGCCCCCCGCGACAACCGACGAGCTTCTTGAGCTGATGAAATCCGGCACCACCGCCGACTCCTATGTCTTCGTCGAGCAGCACTCCACGTCCTATAATTCCGCCCCTTGGATTCAGGGCTTCGGCGGTTACATACTCAATTCCGACGCCGCGCCCGGACTCGGCACTCAAGAATTTCAGGACGCGCTGGCCTATCACAAACAGTTTATCCAGTATCAGCCGTCCGACGGTGAATATAACACCGTGACAACGCTCTTCACCGAGGGCAAGGCCGCCTCCACAATAGGCGGGCCTTGGCTTGTACCGGACCTCAACGCCGCGGGGCTGGATCTGGGAATTTCCGCGATGCCGACCCTCCCGAACGGGGAGCCGCTCAAGCCCTTCTCTGGGGTTCAAGGGATTCAGGTTCTGAAGCACGCCGCCGCTGACAAGCCGGACGCAGTTAAGGCGGTCCTCGAGGGACTTTTGAGACCCGAAGTTGGCATTGCTCTGGCGAATATCGCCAACAGCGCGCCGGTGAATCTCAAGGCATATGACGACCCGGACGTCGCCGCAAATGAGATGATCATGGTCATGCGCGATATCGCGGCTAACGTCGTACCCATGCCGAACATCCCCGAGATGGACGTTATGTGGACGGTTACGGACAATTTGCTGGCCGCCGTGAACAAGAACGGCGAGGACATAAAGACCACCTGCGAAGCGGCTCAGGCGGAGGCGCTTGAACAAATCGCCGCAATGCAGTAAAATAGGCATGTTGTAATATCTAAAGCGACGCCGCACAGATACAAGTGTGCGGCGTCGCCCTAAAAAGGAGACAATTTCATGCTGAAACGAAGATTGGCGCCGTGGCTGTATTCCACTCCTCTATTTATCATTATCGTCGCCGTAATACTCTTTCCAATTGCCTACACCTTATACATATCCTTCACTAATATGAATGTGTACCACTGGTTTGAGTTTGAGACAATAGGGCTGGAGAATTATAAAAAAGCGCTGCTGATGCTGGACTCCGGGTTCCTGCCCGCTGTTTTGAGAACCATTCTCTGGACGGCAGTCAACATCGTGCTACAGGTTATAATCGCGTTTTTTCTGGCTCTGGGGCTGAATTCACCGGGGCTGAAGGCGCGAACCTTTTATAAAACCATGCTCATGTTCCCTTGGGCGATGCCTGCCTATGTCTCGATTCTGCTCTGGCGCATGGGAATGTTCAACACCGAGTTCGGCTTCCTGAACAAGCTGCTGGAGATGCTGGGCTTTTCGGGGATAAACTATCTCTCAAACAGCACAAACGCCTTTATCAGCTGCGTCGTGGTCAATCTCTGGCAGGCTCTGCCCTTCATGCTGATAATGATGGACAGCGCGCTCCAAAGCATAGATAAGAGCTATTACGAGAGCGCGCTGCTCGACGGCGCGGGCTTTTGGAAGCGCCACCTAAACCTCACCCTGCCCGCCATTAGACCCATTATGGCCGCGCCCATTCTCATGACCACCTTTCTCACCTTCAAGCAGTTCGACATCGTCTATCTGCTGACCATGCAGCGCGGCGGCGTGACCGGGGCTAATATCAACACCGTTCTCACCTATGTCTATGACAAGGCCTTTATCACCAACAACTACGGCTACTCCTCCGCCGCGTCGATACTCGTCTTTGTGCTGATTATAATTCTCTCGAGTCTGTCGCGCTCCACACTGAAACAGGAGGGGGTATGAGCATGAGCAAAGGAGCTAGAACCCGGGCGCGCTTAACTGCCCTCAACATCTTCTACATAGTCCTCATAATTATTACGCTGATTCCGGTCTATTACGCTCTGACAATTGCCCTCTCCTCCGGCGGAGATATTCTCTCGTCAAAGCTCACGCTGCTGCCGAAGAACATGACGCTGGACAATTTCAAAACGGTGCTTCTGGAAAAGCCGTTCTTCACTTGGCTCAAAAACTCCGCAATTCTAAGCGTCTCAACCGTCGCCTTAGCGCTGCTGACGGGGGTTCCCTGCGCCTATTCCTTCTCGCGCTTTCGCTTCAAGGGACGCAAGTTCGTGCTGTATATCCTCCTGCTGCTCAACGCCTTTCCCGCGATCTTGTCCATGTTTGCAATTTACAGAATGCTCAACTTAGTGGGGCTTATAAACACCTATGCGGGGCTTGTCGTCGTCTACACCGGCGGTATGGCGGTGTTCGCGATGTGGAACATGAAGGCATATTTTGACACCATCCCGATTGAGATTGAGGAGGCCGCCAAGATCGACGGGGCAAACGACCTCCAGCTCGTCACGCGCATAGTCCTGCCGCTGGCACGGCCGACTATCATAGTAACCGCCGTTATGACGCTCATCTATGTCTGGAACGAATATGTATTCGCGATTCAGTTTCTGCCCGGCGCGGAGCGCTACACCTTAGCGGCGGGGCTGTACTCCCTCCAAGCCACGGAATATACCCGAAACTGGCCGCTCTTCGCGGCGGCGTCGATCCTCGTGTCGATCCCCGTACTCATAATTTTCTATTTGATACAAAACCACATGGCCTCCGGTCTCACAGCCGGAAGCGTGAAAGGATAATCCTTGTATGCAAAATAACCCTGCCCAGTTCGGCTCAGAAATTAACAGGAGCGCCGTGCTGCACATTCCCCTCTCGCAATATGCCTACGCCGTGAGCGAGACCACAATAACCCTTCGTCTGCGCGCGGCAAAGGGCAACCTAAAATCCTGCACGCTGCACTATGGCGACAGAGCCTGGATGAGCGATCCTATACCCTTCTTCTCCGCGCCGATGGAGAAGCTGTGCTCCGATCTGTATTTCGACTATTATGAAATCAGCCTGACCGCCGGATTCAATCGCATCTGCTACTGCTTTGAACTCTACTCAGAGGAAGAGCGCATGTTTTATTGCGCCGATCTGTTTCTCATCGAGCGTCCCAAGGAGCGCAGCGAGTATTATCAGTATCCCATTATACGGCGGGAGGAGCTAAGCGATGTGCCGGCGTGGTTCAAGCGCGCCGTAGTATACAACATCTTCCCGGACAGCTTTGCGACGGGGAAACGGTTTCTCTCGGGACAGACGAACAAGCTGGAAAACGGTACACCCACGCCCAGCCAATCGCGTCACGGGGGGACACTCCGGGGAATTATCGAAAATCTCGACTATATAAAGAGTATGGGCTTCACCTGTATATACCTCAATCCGATTTTTCTGGCGGGGGAATATCACAAATATGACACCTTGGACTATATGCACATAGACCCCTGCTTCGGCACGGACGAGGATTTCGGGGAGTTTATGGAGAAGGCTCACACTCTGGGTCTGGCGGTGATTCTCGACGGGGTTTTCAACCACTGCAGCTGGTATTTCTTCGCCTTCGACGACGTGGTAAAAAACGGCAGTGAGTCGAGATACGCAGACTGGTTCTATGATTTGAGCTTCCCTGTCATTCGCCCCGAGGGGGAAGGCGAGTTCCCGGCCTATGCGAGCTTCGCCTATGAGAAGAAGATGCCAAAGCTCAATTCCTCCAACCCCGAGGTTCGCGCGTATTTCATGGAGGTCTGCCGCCGCTGGACGCGCGACTATCACATAGACGGCTGGCGTCTGGACGTCGCAAACGAGGTCGACCGCGACTTCTGGCGGGAATTTCGGCACGTCGCACGCTCCGAAAATCCGAACTGCGTATTCATTGCGGAGATTTGGGAGAGCGCGGAGAGCTGGCTCCGGGGGGATATGTTCGACTCCACGATGAACTATGATTTCCGCAAGAACGCGCGGGACTTCTTCGCGAATAACCTGCTGGACGCCGAGCAGTTTGACGCGCGAAACGTGCAAATGCGTCTGCGCTATCCGCTTGGAATTTTACAGGGGCAGCTGAATCTGCTGGACAGCCACGACGTAAGCCGCTTTCTTACGCTGTGCGGGGGTGACAAGCGCCGACTGAGAGCGGCGGTTGTATTTCAGATGACCTTCCCGGGAGTACCCAGCGTGTTCTACGGAGACGAGCTGGGGGTTTCCGGGCTTAGGGAGCCGGAGTACCGAAGCGCTATGCCTTGGCAAACCGGCGACGATGCATTGCGGGAGTTTTACGCCGAGGCGCTCTGCCTGCGCTCTCGCGCGGAGCTTGTTGACGGAGCCTTCCGCACGCTCGAAGCGGAGCCTAATAGCGGGCTTTACGTATACGAAAGGAGGCTTGATAATCGGTCGATAATAGTGACGCTCAATTCGCGCGAAGAGGTTGTCGAGCTTAAAACCGATGTTTCCGACAGCAAGCTAATACTCTCGCAGGGCTACTCCGCCGGAACCCTCTCGGCCTTCGGCTACGCGGTTTGGGCGAGAGACAGATAGGTGCTCTTTCTTGCGCATTACGCCCTATCCCCTCCCTCAAAACACAACAAACCCACTTTTAAGTGACCTTAAAAGTGGGTTTGTCTACAGTGGCGTATTAGTCCAATTTAGATATGCTCAAACAGACTTCTTTAAGTCGAGTGTATCCCTTTTCCTTTGCGCAGTTATACAGAGGTTTCCAATATTTCTTGTAGTATTTCACTACATCATCTCTATCTTTTAATTCTGCTAATTGCGCAATATAGGATGGAAACGTTTTTCCGAAGGGGTGCATCGCATTGAACATATCGAAATCTTCTTTTGTAAAGTCCTCGTAGACAAAATCACTCTCATCAATACTAACAGCTGTATTCAGCAACCTATATAGGAATTCGTTCATTAGACCTTCCTTGTGTTCACTCTCTATAGCAGCAGAGAAAAAATCTTGTGCAGCTTTGTACAATCTATCGGAATCGGGGAGCGATTCAATTTCAACTCGAACATCTTTTGAGGTTTGTGCAAATCCAATTTCACTATCACTAGGAACATCAGATGGCCTGTAAATCACCCTGTCTCTCACATAATTCAACTTTTCATAAAGGCAAGGCTGACATTTGTTTTCTTTTATTCTTTCATCAACAAAGGTCTCATAAATCGATTGCTTAAATTTAGGCCAATCGCTTTTATTCGAAGCATTATCCCTCAATTTTTTGCAATAAATTCTTATTTCTGAATGATTAAAATTAGTCGCCAAATCTTGTTCATATTTTTTACACTGATCCCAAACTTCAGCTGATTCTCCAGAAGCATTTAATTCCTCCAGAGTTGCCCCGTATTTGACTTTATCCTTATCTACACGCATTATAATATCATAATTATCTTTCTCATCTAGCAACATGCAACAGGTCATCAAGTGAAATGCTATGTAATAGGTAACAATCGCTTTCGACATACGAAGTGCTGTATGCTCTACAGATTCAATTGATGATAATTCGCAAATCCCAATCAAAGCCTTGTGAAATGCTAGTGCCGCGCAACCGGCAATGGCTTTATCATTATTATTTTTCCCTCTTATGATTTTCGCCATTTTTCCCCCTTTTTTTCTCAAAAGTAAAATTTCCGTATCTGGATTTCATTGTATTATCTACTTTCATCTTTCTCTCCTTCAAAACGCCCTTTATATCGACTCTTTTCAATTGCGGCAATCAACCCCAATAATATCGACTTAATAAAAGACATTATACTCATTCTGATACACATCTTCTACCTAATGTTTTGATTACACTATAACACCAAAAAGCAGCACATACAACTTAATTGCAAAGTATTCGCCATTTTCCACCATCGATTCACCCTCACCTCTGGCGACTGCCACATCTCAATTTCAAAGTCCCCGTTTTCTTCCACCGTTATTCTCTCAATCGAATCTTTGACACGCCGCGGGTCCGGCGCTGTGCCCGAATTATCCGACATGGGAGCTTTATGTTGATTTGCCCGCAGGACAGACGGTTCAGTTCAAGGCTCTGAAGAAGGGCGAAACCACTACCACCACGTGGGAATCCGGCTCAAATCACAGCTACACCGTACCGACATCCGGCATAGGGTATACTACAATTACTTGGTCTTGATTTTGATGTATTCCCGTTTGGGAAGGGTTCGTCGTAAAAAGTAAACCCCAAAAAAGAGCGAGGTTGGTTTCCCTTTTAGGTGACTAACCTCGCTTTTCTCTACATAAAAAAGATATCTGATGCTTTATTAAAAATGAATGCAATTAACAGGCACTGCTCAATCCCGCCTTTTTCGCATACTCCACCGCGGCTATAAACGCGTTAAGCACCCGCCTATCTATGTATTCTCCCGTCTCCTCGGCAATATTCTGCACCATTTTATACAGTTTTTCGGGCTTGCTCCCGGCAAGAGCCTTGAGGTTATATATCCCGACGTCAGCGAGCCAGAGCTGAGTCACCCGCCCCACCCCGGGAATAGCGCTGATTTCAGTCCGATATTTCGGCGGCTTTATGAGCGCCCTTCTGTTCTGAATGCTTGTCCTGACGCGGCGCAAATAGATGCGGCCTTCGAGGACATATCTTAACTGATTTTGGAGTTCTTCATTGATGCGTATATTGGGAGAATTTGCTATGAAGCTGACCGTAATAATCCTGTCGCGCAACACGTTAGTCACAAATATCCCCTCGCATTTGCCGAGGATACGGCGCGCCTTTTCAAGATCGGTTTCGCCCTTCGCCGCGAGTTTTTTCGCCGCGCGGTGCTCTTTAGCCCTCTGCCGTTTCTCTTCAAGCTCTCGCCAGTATATCACGTCCTCTTTTCTGAAGTAGGGGCACTGCTTTTTCAAACACTGGTGCGATTTCATGAGCTTCGGCGTCAGATACCCCCAGTGTGTAGCATTGTCGCAGTAGGCTATGGCTTTCTCCCGAGTAGTCATTTTTCCGCCTATGAGCTTAAAACCGGTTTTGTTCCTTTTCCGCTCCTTAGCCTCCCGCTTTTTCGCACGCTTAGCTTGCATATAATCGGAATAATGGGTCATCAACGCGCCCATATATTCGGCAATGTCGCTGTTTATAAACTCGTCGGACAGGTGCGCGTTACCTTCAATGTCCATATTTACGCTTTTGACTTTCTCTTCCGGCGCGGCGATATTCAGAAACCTGCGAAGCTCACGGTCCATATCCCGAGTTGCGACGACGAGCTTACGGGGCGCTTCGGTCAGCGCCAGTAAATTATCTATCATACTAGACCAAGCCGACCGCACTGACTCTTTAAGCGGCTCCTCCGGCTGTTGAAACGACAGCTTCGTAATATCCCCGACGTCATTTGTCTCCTCGTCGACAGGAGCGAGCAGAAGCCATCTGGGAAGCCAAATGCTGATATCGCCTATATCCTGCTTGCCGCAGGGCAATACTATGTAAGTCATCTGTTCCCCTCCGCAGTGGCGCGGAACCAACAATCGCGACGCCGATAGACATCACCGCGTCAGCCCTCCATGATTTTCACATAAAACTTCCGGCTACGCGGCGGGTCAAATTCACAGAAATACACGCCCTGCCATGTGCCGAGCACAAGCCTGCCGCCTTCGATTATAACGGTGGCACCGGAGCCCATTGCGCTCGCCTTGAGGTGCGCCGTGCTGTTGCCCTCGGCGTGGGTGAAACCGGGATTTTCGGGAAACGCGCGGCGCAGACCGAGCAGTAAATCGTGCACGACGTCCGGATCGGCGTTCTCGTTGATCGTAATTCCGGCGGTCGTATGCGGGCAGTAAACGAGGGCGACGCCGTCCTTGACGCCGCTTTTGGCTACGGCGTCGCGCACCTGCGCCGTGATATTATAAAAATCCTCACGCGGGGTTTTTGAATTATATTCGTAGAGCATGGCCTGTCCTTTCGTCGCTGCTGGTGATTGTCTTGGTGAGTGAAGACACCAAGTCCGAAGTTCAGGTTTTTGAAAATGACCGTTAACGAAAAGACTGTGGAATAGAACTCTGGTTCTTTGCTCTCGTCTAAGTCAGAGACCATAGACCTCGGTGTAGGCCGGAGGGTCATGGAGCGCCGTCGGTAGATGTGCCGATACAATTTTCACGATATGCGGCAAGCATCTCTTTCAAAACTATCCCGGTTGCCAATGCCTCCGCAAGGACACTTTGCGCTGGTTCATCCTCTCCTCTTATTCGGACCGCATTTTCTACTGCTTGTACTTTAATTTTATAAACGACACTATCCAAGTCCTGCATGACGTAATCTACGAAGTTTGTACGCTCCTCACTTGAATTGAAGATCAAGATTACTTCAAGAAACCTTCTGTATGCAGAGAGAGCTTCGTCGCGGTCCTCATCCAAAAGGTATTTATGAAGGAGATAGTCTATAGTGTCAAACTCAAAATATCTAAAGGATAAATATTTTCGATGATATTTATCTATAGGTATTGAGACCTTTGTTGGAATAGCAGTTCTATATCTTCCCCCATCTAATGTTACTGTTTGCATACTATATAGCGTAGTTCCATTGTATTTAGCATATATCGTTAATACAATCTTCCTATAATCAGGCTTTAACACAAGAGTTCTCGATATAACTTTTTCTTTAATCTCGGCATAGTCTGATGATGAAAACTTGTCTTCATTTGCGACTAAAATAGTTTTGATGCCGATTGTCTCTACATACTCGTTAATACAACCAAGAAGCTCTTGTAGTTGCAAAGTATTTCTCTCAAGGTCGTCAAATACAATAACAAAAGTTTTTTCATTAACTTTAGTTTCGACTGTAACAAACTCAATCCAATCAATAGTTAATACGGCATTTATCGCTTTTCCAACACGAGGAAGCTCATTGGCGATATCAGCGATTTTGTGTCGTATTGTCTTTAATTTATGCGCAGTCCTGCTATCAGGCGTGTTGTTATTAGACTTAATACTAAAAAACGCACTCTTAACCGCCCTATGAAGTTCCTGCACGGAGTTTATGCCAAAGAGTGATACTCTCGCAATTTCATAATCCTTTGAGAGTGCATCCTTAAGGTCATGATCAATGAAGTACGTCTTGCCGCATCCCCATTTGCCGGACAGCAACAAAGCCCCGGTATTTTGCTGGCATGACAAAAAGTATTCAATTTCTTTCAATATATCCATTATGCTTCCCTCCGATTACACCTTTGCCATCGCTCGACATGTCGTTTTAAGTTGCTCTTTTACATCTCACATTTCAACTCAAATAAAACTATCTTCCGCTGCTAAAAACGAACGCCAATTACATACCAAGCATACCACATATACCACAAAATGTCACTACCTTTTACGGATAGTGACATTTTTCTATACTTCTTATTGTTAGGCAGTTGTGCATCCTATTCCTTTCCCACCTCCCTCTCCACGACGTCCCCGCCTTTGAAGGTGATGCTCAGCCTGCCGCCGTCCACGACCTTTATCGTGTCTATGAGCTGGCGCACGGTGCGGTCGTCGTACTCCGTCAGCGAGAACGGCTCCTGCCCGCAAAGCTCTTGAGTCCCGAGGCGTAGCTGTAGCGTATCAGCTGGTAGAAGGCCGCCGCTCGCTCCACCGCATTCTTAATGCGCCCCTTTGCCAGAGCCTCGCGGTTGCACTCAAAATCTGCTCTGGAGTTCAGCGCAAATCTCAGCTTGGCGATCAGTCTGCGGGGCTTATCTCTCACGCACCGAAAAAGGTTCACAAGCAGGCCGTTCCTGTCGTTATACACCTCGTAGTCATTGCCGGGGTTCTTATGGAATAACACCCAACCGCCGCCACGTCGGCGAAGACTGCGTATCTCTCGCTTCCGGCTGAAGAAATGCCGAAAGCTCATTCACTCCGTCACGCCTCCTTTTCCTCCGCGAGGCTCAACCCTACACGCTCGCGACACGTCGCGCTCCGGCTTTCGCTCTTTCGCGTCGGAGACCGCGCACGGCGCGGGGACGGGAGCCTTATACTCAAAACCGCCGGTAGCTCCAATTCCGCTGACGTGCTTACCCCGAACTGGCCGGGGCGCATGATTTCTACCTTAAATTCGCTCATCAAATTTCCTCCTAGTTTCTTCTGAAAATACAAAACGGCCGAGAATACTGGTTTTGTCAAACCAACATTCTCGGCCGTGTTTTGCCTCTATTTTATTGTTCATGAGAGTTCAAGTCAAAATTTACCTTGAACACTCCAAAATATAGCGAAATTTACGGGAATCTGATTTTCGCCTACCAGATTCCCGCAAACCCTTGAAAACACTAGCGTTTTCAGCCAAATATTCATATTGGACAAATGAGCTGGCGTTTTTGCTCAATTTAGATATTTTCTGAAAGGCTTGTAGCGCAAGGGTTAGAGAGCAAGCATTGAACATCTAATCGCGGCTCTTGCTTCTGTTTTTTACAATCTCGTACACGATTACCACTTCCTGCTCGTTGCGCGCGGGCGCGGGATGTGCTAAAATGTATTTACTAAACATTAGGAGCAAAGCCAATGACGACTACATATACAAAACTCGTTCGTAAAACAATGTCAGTGATTTTAGCTCTCACGATGCTTATCGCGCTGCTGCCCGCAATCACGCCGACGGCGAGGGCGGATGAGGGCGAAACTTCACGCGCGGATTGGAGCACTGTCGCCGCTCCCAAAATTACCAATGTGGTCTCAATTGGTTCTGACATTCGAATTGACTTCAATGCCGTAATCGGCACGGACGGCGCGGACAAGGTCACCGTTTCCATGTACAACGTTGATGGTGTTTTTATCGCCTCCGTCGACTATACCGCCGAGGGTATCTCCGGCTCCGTTACCTTTACGCCCGGTTCCGGTGTATACAAATTTACAGCAACGGCGGTAAGAGAGGGCGAGACTAACAAGGTCAGTGCGATGTCCGAGGAAATGATCTTTGTCTTGCCTCTTGAAGCGCCTTATGTCAAAAGCGCCACCAGTTTGGGCGGCGGCGCGGTGGAGGTCGTGTGGGACGCAGTGCGGGAAGCTACGGGCTACGTGTTAACCGTAGACGGTACGGCTATAAAAGTAGAAACCACCGAGTTGAGCGCGGTTGCGCAAGGGCTGACAATCGGGACTAACTACACCTTTCGCGTAGTCGCAATACGTTCCTTTGAAACCTCCTTCGACGCCGGTACCATAAACGCCAGAGCTACTGCGGAAGCGGGGCGCGTATGGAGCTTTGCGGCTTTCGGCGACGGCATCGACACGACAAGCAATGGCTACGAAGGACACGCGGGCGAGGGCGCGGTCAGAGTTTACAGCACCGACGGCAAGGGAAAATTGGACCCGGCAGCCCGTGACGGGCTGGCTTTCTACTACACGAAGCTCTCCGCCGAAGACGATAACTTCATCCTGACGGCGACGGCTAAGGTTAACTCTTGGGCCTACAGCAACGGTCAGGAGGGCTTCGGACTCATGGCGGCGGACGCCGTCGGAACCCACGGCGACAGTGCGTCTTTTTGGAATAACTCCTACATGACCTCGGTGACTAAGGTAGAGTATTTCTGGGACAGCGCAAAGAACGCGGTTTCCGATTCTGGCAAAAAGATTACTATGCAATTAGGCGTCGGCGCGCAGGAAAAAGTGGGCGCAACCGGGCCGGAAACCGATCCTGCCGGTTTTACTTCCACCATGGCAACACTCGACACAAGCTGCGCTAACGGCGACGCGGGAACCTACAATATCGTTGGCAACTATATCAGCCCTCCCGGACAGACAAGAACCATATCCTTGCCTTTCACCGAGTTTAAGCTTACCCTGCAAAGGGACAACACCGGCTATCGCCTGAGCTATACAGACCCCGACGGCTATACCACCACAAAACTCTACCCCGATATAGAGCGGGACAACCTTAGCGCTATCGACGGAGACAACATTTACGTGGGCTTCTTCGCCGCGAGAAATGCGGACATTAGCTTTAACGATATTAACCTGACCGTCACGAGCGCCGCTTCTGACGCGCCCGCCGAAAATCTCACAAGCGTGACCCCCGACTATCGGGTAACAAGCGCCGAAACCGCGAACGCTGTTTCTTATGATCTGGTATATCGCGGCAATGCGGACGGGACGCTTACCATTAAAGACTCGCGGAACAGAGTTCTTGTAGACGACGCGGAGGTAACAGCCAATACCGATTTTGTGCAGAGCGTTACCCTCAAAAAGGGCAGTAACACCTTTACTGTGACTATGACGCCCACCTCCGGCTACACATCCAACGCGGGAGTGGTGATGGCAAATTATGATCCTGTGTCCTTCACGCATACGGTGCGGTATAAAACAATAAACCGAACCTATCTCTACGTCGCGCCAAACGGCTCCGCTTCCGGAGACGGCAGCAAGGCCTCCCCTCTGGATATTTACACCGCCGTGAAGTTCGCGCGTCCCGGTCAGACCATTCTCCTTGCGGGCGGCGCTTATTCCCTGAGCCGCCCGGTTGTCATTGACCGGGGCATTGACGGCACCGGGGATAATCCCATTACCATGATGCCCGACCCGACTGCGGTGCGGCGTCCTGTGCTGAATTTTGGCGGCAGCTGCGCCGGAATAGTGCTGGCGGGCGATTACTGGTATTTGCAGGGCTTTGACGTGAGAGGCTCCGCCGCCGGGCAAACGGGCATTCAGGTATCCGGCAGTAATAATACACTAGATCAGGTCGATGCTTACTCTAACGGCGGCACGGGTGTCGAGCTTTGCCGTTATCAGCCATCCGACCCAAGGGAAAAATGGCCGTCAAGCAATCTGATTTTGAACTGTACTTCTTTAAGCAACGGTTATGCGGCCAATTTTGCCGACGGTTTCGCGGCGAGGCTCACAGTCGGAGACGGCAACGTATTTGACGGCTGTATCGCCAATAACAACGCGGGCGACGGCTTTGATCTATCCGCCAAAGCCGAATACGGCGCTATCGGAAAGGTTGTGATCAAAAACTCCGTCTCTTACAGAAACGGTTATCTGGAGACCGGCGCCTCCGTCGGAACCGGCGACGGGTTTAAACTGGGCGGCGGCAGCCTCCCGGCAGGCCATGTACTGCAAAACAGCATTGCCTTCTATAATAAAGGAAAGGGCATTAGCTCCAACACCTGCCCCGATATTGTTATTCAAAGCAGCACGACCTTCGATAACGAAGGCGCCAATATTGCGCTCTATACCAATGCGGCCAACAGCGATTTCTCCGCGACCGGGCTTCTCTCCTATCGCACAGAGTTACCAGGCGTGAAGGAGATAATCAGCCCTAAAGGCAGACAGGAAATAACCAAGCACCTCAACACAAGCAGTTACTACTGGAGTGAAAACACTAACAATTCCGTGAATTCAGTGCTAAATGAGGTTTCCGCCGACTGGTTTACGAGCCTCGAGTTTGACTTTATCACCAGAAACGCTGACGGAACCATAAACATGAACGGGTTTCTGGAGCTTACCGGTAATGCCCCCGGCGATACCGGCGCGAGGATGAGCGGTAACGGCACCGCTTCCCACGTTTTCGTTCTCGATCTCGATACGGATATACCCTATCCCTACGAGGATGAAGACGACGATGTGTATATCCCGCCGTACATCCCGCCTGTCACCCCGCCTGAAATCACCACCGAAACCCCGGGCGGCGACGTGACGACGCCGGGCGGCAAGCCGCCTGTGACGAACTCCGACGGCACGATAACCCTCCCCGGCGGCGGCACGATTGAGACGGAGAGCGGCGAAAAAATCACGCTGCCGGAAGGCACGACCATTGACCCGGACGGAAAAATCACCCTGCCCGCAGAGGAAGGAAAAGTAACGCTGCCCGGCGGGATGGAGCTTCCCCTTGCGCCCGGCGCGAAGCTCAAGCTCGACCCCGACGCGCCGCTGGGCTTCGTCCCTGCGGAGGAACCCTTTGAGGACGTAGCCGCTGAGGACTGGTTTTCTGAGGACGCCGCTTTTGTCTCCGTGCTGGGGCTGATGCAGGGCACAGATGAAGGCGTGTTTTCGCCGAGCTCCAAGGTCTCGCGCGGGATGATCGCGGAGATTCTCTATCGGCTCGTTTTCGAGCCGGAAACGCAGGGCAGCGGGCAATTCTCCGACGTCGAAGATGGCGCATATTACGCAGACGCGGTGCGGTGGGCAAGTGAGAACGGAATCATGACCGGTTACGGCGGAGAGCGTTTCGGTGCGGACGACACAGCTACTCGTGAGCAGTGCGTGACGATTCTCTATCGCTTCGCCGCGCATTTAGGCTTAGATGTGAACGCTGCCGGAGACCTCTCCGCCTTCGCGGACGCGGAGGAGATCTCCGGCTATGCCGAGACCGCGATGAAATGGACGGTCTCCGTCGGGCTGATTCGCGGCAGAAGCGCGACGCAGCTTGCCCCGAAGGGTTCGCTCACGCGCGCTGAAATCGCGGCGATTCTGCACCGGTTCGTGGAGAATGTGGTAGACGCGGAGTAAGAACTGAATAGGAATCATTTAGGGGGATGTAGCAAAACGATAATTCGCTACATCCCTGCGCTCCTCTTCGGCTTAATCAGCTCATAGCTGTTCCCGATTTGCCGCCGAAGCTCGTCCATCGGAACATCGCAGTCGTCGCCCAACGTGACAGTATTCCAATGCTCATGATTCATATGATAACCCGGCGTGACGGAGCTGTAAAGCTGTCTCAGAAAGTCCGCCTCCATTGGATCACATTTAAGATTAATATGTAACGCACCGAGCCTCTCGTATATCATCGCGAAGGATTTTCTGTTTGCGCGGTGCCGCAAAACACACCACTCCGTCCCGTCTTTGACGGGGTCAAAGGGGTAATCCTCATACGCTGCGGGGAAGGTTAGGCAGTATTTTATTAGTTCGCGTCGGGTCATGTCGCAACTCCGTTCTGTTCATTGAAACGCGTACTCTCACGGTAATTATTTTTTCTCGCCCGCGAGCTTATGCAGAGCCTCCACGGATAGCCTGTAAGTCGTCCAGTCGCCCATAGGTTCCGCGCCGAGGCTGCGGTAGAACGCGATGCTCGGCTCGTTCCAGTCGAGGCAGGCCCATTCAAATCGCCCGTAACCGCGCTCTTGAGCGGTGCGCGCGAGCTTTCGCATTATCGCAAGACCTATGCCGAGACCTCGGTGTTCGGGTTTCACATACAGATCCTCGAGGTAAAGCCCCGGCGTGCCTACAAAGGTCGAGAAGTTAGTGAAAAACAGTGCAAAGCCCACTTCCTCTCCGCACGAAACCGCAAAGATGACCTCCGCCATGTGCTTTTCAAACAGCCACTCGTCTAAAAGCTCAACCGTCGCCGAGACCTCGTCCAACATATGTTCATAGTCCGCAAGTGCGCGGATGAAGCTCAGTATGAGCGGGCTGTCGCCCGGCTGCGCGCTGCGAAATGTTATTTCCATGAGTTGCCACTGCGCTCCTTTATACTTTGGTCTTAAGTAGAGTGTACTACATCAGGCGAAAAATGTCACTACCTTTTATAGATAGTGACATTTATAGGCATTTATTATCACCGCTTTTGTAAGATTCTATCGCCTACCTTCCGACCTCCCTCTCCGTGGTTTCGCCGCCCTTGAAGGTGATGAGCAGCTTGCCGCTGTCCATGACCCGGATGGTGTCCACGAATTGCCGCACAAGGTAGTCGTCGTACTCGTCGAGGCAGAAGGATTCGGTTTCCAGCATCTCGCAGGCGGCGGCGATTTCGGCCTCAAAGCTGTGTTCGCTCTGCCTCGCCTCGTATTCCGCCACGATTTCCATTTTGGCGATCCGCTCGGCTGTGATCTCTCTGAATTTCTTGTCATACTGCGCGGCGTTGGGGCCTGCCGTCCCCGCATAGGCGAGAAGCTTATCAAACTGCGCGTCGAGGGTTTCCAGACGGCTTTTGGCGTTACGATAGATGAGCGCGTCCTTGTCAACGCGATAAGCGGCGTCCGCTCCGGCACGGAGGGCGGCGGTGAGCGCGCCGCGGTTTGCAAGGTCGCTGATTGCGTCCATTACAGCGGCCTGCAAGGGCGCTTCGTGCAGGGTGGGGGAGTTCTTGCAGAACTGCTTTCCATGCTCAAGGCGGCTGATACAGCGCCACACGATTCGTTTTTCACCGTGAAGTGTCCAAGTCACTCTGCGATAAGGTGTCCTACACTCCCCGCAGAATAGGATTTCATTCATCGCGTACTTGCCGCTGTACTTCGACTGCTCGGTCTTGGCGGTAGCAGACGGTGCCTTCCGCTTGCTACCGCGTCGGGCGATTTCCTCCTGCACCTTGTTCCATACGTCCCTGTCGATGATGGCGGGATGGTTATTTGTTATGTACCATTGGGGCAGTTCACCGAGATTCTTTTTTGACTGCTTGGTGAGAACGTCTGCAACGTATGTCTTCTGTAAAGGGTCAAAGTTTTTGATAGACGCAACCCCCGCTGTTCAAAGATGCATTATCACTCGATATGCACGTTCCCGTTTGCTACGCTTTAATCGCCGTTCCGCCCTTGAAAACGTAGGTCAGCCCGCCGTCTTCGTCGACAACGACCCGGTCGATAACCGCCGCCCACAAATCGACGTCGAACTCGGCAATCGCCTTCGCGTGCGCCCGGAGTTTCTTGACAAAGCCGTCGACCGTTTTACCCTCGTACTGGCGCATGGTTTTTGTCTGCTCCAGTTCGGCGATGCGTTCCTTCGCGGCGTTGTAACGCGCGAGGTACGCGTCGTTCCGTGCGTTCCACTCGTCTTGGTCGAGGACGCGACTGGCGTTCTCGGCGATGGCTTTTCGCGTCAGTTCTTCGCAAATGTCAAGCTCGCGCTCCAACTCAGCAAGCTCCGCGTCGACTTCGTTCATATCGGCGAGTTTGTCCCGCAGCGCGAGGCAATCCTTGATGAAGTCCTCACGCTCGGCGAGAAGCTCGTTAAAGGCCGCGACGAACCCGTCCGATAACTTTTTTTCTGTGACGTGCGGCGTCTCGCATTGCCGCCCGCCGCCGCCTTTAACATAGCGATTATTGCATTGCCAAACGATGCGGCGATGTTGCGGCGACGTGCTGTTCCATACTTTAGAGCCGAAAAAACCGCCGCACTCGCCGCAGACGACACGCGTAGCAAATGGGCTGTGGCACGTTATCGGACGCTTCAGACTGCGACGGCGAAGTATCTCGGCTTGCACCATATCCCATTCCTCCGGCGGGATGATGGGAGTATGGCTTTTCTCGACGTACCAACTCATAAGCTCGCCTTCGTTGCGTTTCTTGGACTTCGTCAGATAATCCGTGACGTATTGCTTTTGAAGATATTTCGACCCGCGATAAGTTTCGTTTTTCAGAATGTTCCGAACCGTAGCGGTAGTCCAGACTTCTTTTCTCGTCGGCGTAAGAATGCCGTCGGCGGTCAACTTTTTCGCTATCGAAGCGTAGGAAAAACCCTGCATATAAAGACGATAAATCTCGCGGACGATGGCAGCCTCTTCTTCGACGACTTGGAGAACGCCGCTTTTGTCTTTTGTGTACCCCAAGAAGTTCTTGTACGGCAGACCGAAATTGCCGTCGGACATGGATTTGCGTTTGCCCCATCGGATGTTGTCGCTCAGATTCCGGGACTCCTCTTGGGCGATTGAGGACATGATCGTAATCAACAATTCCCCTTTGCCGTCAAACGTCCAGATACCTTGCTCCTCAAAATAAACCTCCACGCCCTTGGCTTTGAGCGCGCGGATTGTCTGAAGGCAGTCAAGCGTGTTGCGTGCGAAACGCGAGACGGATTTCGTTATGATAAGCTGAATCTTGCCGTCCAGAGCATCCTCTATCATCTTATTAAATCCGTCGCGCTTGCGCGTGTTCAAGGCCGAGATACCCTCGTCCGTGTATAGTCAACGAACTCCAGTTCCGGGCGCGATTTGATGTAGCGAGTGTAATAGTCCACCTGAGCTTCGTAACTTTGCTGCTGCTCTTCCTTTTCGGTGGAAACCCGCGCGTACCCTGCGGTCAACCGTTTAGTGACGGGCGCGGCGAGCGTCGCCGCCCGCGCCTTCTTCGGCGGGATTATTTGTACTTCAGCCATTGGATTCACTCTCCTTCCGCTCACGCTCTAACTTTTTGCGGCGGCGTTCGCTCATGTTGCCCTTGCCGCATTTGCTGTAACAGATATTCCGACCGATGCGTTTCTCGAACCCGATGACGCTGTACGGCCACGATTTGCGTTTTTCCCAGAGAACGTCGCGTTCCGTGCCGTCCTTATATATAAAGGTAAGACGACGTTCGGCGCGAACGATTGAGTGATCCACTCGCTCCGAAAACGCGTCGCCGTCGAATGCGTCGAGACCGAGAGCTTCGGCGGCGGCTTTCATCAGCGTCGGTTCGGGAATGGTGAGCGCGGTGCAATTCGTGCCCGTGCGCTTATCGCGACCGCCGCAAATCCACGCCCGGTATTTTGTTGGGGCTCTGCCGTTTGACGTATGATGGAACTTGCGGCCGCAAATCTCGCAGACGAGCTTCTTACGGAAGGCCACGCCTTCGGACTCGTGAACCGTCCCGATTCCGTGCCGCCGGGTAAGCTCCGCTTGTACCGTGTCGAAAACGTCCTCGGAAATTATCGGCTCATGCGCGTCGCGAATGATATACATCGGCAGTTCGCCGCGGTTAATCACGGTGCGCTTTGTCAGGTGGTCTTCGACGAAC
The DNA here is from genome assembly GCA_031262405.1 of Oscillospiraceae bacterium. Classification (GTDB taxonomy): domain Bacteria; phylum Bacillota; class Clostridia; order Oscillospirales; family Oscillospiraceae; genus UBA2658. Next base: position 43,562 of record JAISHS010000006.1, read on the forward strand.
GTCTTTTGAAGTTTGAGGACTCCCGTGAGCTTTTCATTGTGGAGAAGGTCTAAAACTACTCCGCCGCACCACTTGCCGCCGGTGGGACCCGGTACGCCGGCGGCGTTGAGCCTGTTTGCAATCGCCGTACACCCAAGCCCCGAAAGGCAGTCGTCGTACATGGAGCGCACAATCTCCGCTTGTTCCGGCACAATGACGAGTTTTCCGTCTTCGACCCTGTAGCCGTAGACCTTGACGGGTTTCGTCCGTCCCGCCTCCATGTCGTGGCGTTTGCGCCACTTGATGTTTTCGGACACCGAAAGGCTCTCTTCTTGGGCGTATCCCGCGAGAATCGTAATCATCATCTCGCCCTCGGCTGAGAGCGTTCGGATGTTCTGCTCCTCGAAAAATACGTCCACGCCGAGAGCTTTCAGCTCCCGCACCGCCGCGAGTAAATCCACCGTGTTGCGTGCGAAGCGCGAGATGGACTTTGTAATCACGACTTGAACCTTTCCCGCGCGGCAGTCTGCGAGGAGCCGCTGAAACTCCGGGCGGGAGTCTTTGGTGCCTGTTTTCGCCTCGTCCGCATAGACCCCGACATACGACCACGCGGGATTGCGCTGTATGTAGTCGCTGTAATAGCTGACTTGCGCCGCGAGCGAGTGGAGCATATGGTCAGTCCCGAGGGACACTCTCGCATACGCGGCGGCGTTCTTCCGCGTCGGAAAAGGCTGAATCGGTTCGATGGCTTCTATCTTCTTTGCCAATTAATCCACCTCCGCTGACTCGGCTTCGCGCTTTGCGGCGCGCTGCGCGTAATTCCACGCCCAGCGGCAAGCGTCCGAGCAGAATCTCCGTTTGCGACCCGCAGTCTGCTCCGGCAACGGTTTGTGGCACCGCAGGCAGCATTGCTTATTCCCGTTCTTTACAATGCCGTGGCGAAGGCAGTGAGACTTAATGGTCTCCTTTTTTATTCCTGTCATCTCCGCAATTTCGCCATAGCTTGCGCCGTTCAGTCTGAGTTCAGTAACTCTCTCTTTTTGAGCTTTTTTCACTAAAATCACCTCCGTAGCACCGTATATTCGCTCTTTTTTCGCGGCATAGCAAGTCTAAGTCGCGGAAAATACTGTCCGGGGAAAGCCCGAAAAAGTCCGCGACGATAGCGTCAATTCGCCGGAACTCGTCGGGCGAGACGCGGTCGCAGTCGAACTGCGACATAACAGTTTTGTAGCGCAGCACCGCTTCACTCGTCATGCCCGTCACCCCGTTCCGCGAGGAACAGATTGATAAAATACTGCTGTCCCTTGCCCGTGACCTTCGTGGTTTTGGAAATCGTAACGTGACCGTCGGAATGTGTGATCGCCGTCTCTTTGACGCGGAAGAGTCCGAGTTCCATGGCTCTCTGCGTCGGCGCGTTGTAATCGGTGCCGCGCCGCTTGATGAGATACCCGTCCCGGCGCAGACGTTCGAACAGGCGATTCTGACCGATCGCTATGCCGTTGCCCTTGAGAATCTTCGCAAGCTCCCCGATGAGGATGGACTCGTTCGAGACGGAGACCGCATCGGCGAAGACGACCTTCGGGCGGTCTTCCGCGCGGGCGGCTTCAAGCTCCGCGATTTTGACGTTGCGCTGTTCGATCATCCGCTGGGCGGCGAGTAGACCGCGCGCCATGACTTGCTCCGGCGTGTTCCACGCCTTCTCGATGGCGAGGAAATACTCGCGGGCGATTTTACCCTTTTCGTTCCGTTGAATCATACAAATCTCTTTTGCCATGTCGATGGTGAGCGCGTGGTCAGTCTCGATGAGTGTTCCATGCTGCCCTCTCACAGGGTTTTCGATGACGCGGTCATTTTTGACCTTCTCATAGTCGATACCTTCCGTGAAGCCGTACTCGCACATTCTGGGAAACCAGTGGCGGTAATCCGTCCCCACCTCAAGAAAGGCGTGCAGTTCCCGTCCGCTGACGGTCGGCGCATCGTTGTCGCCGTAGGTGACCTTGATCAATTCGTTCATTTCGTATTGCTCCTGTGACTTCAAATTTTGAGGAGCTTTCCGATCCCCTCAAGTAGAAGCCACGAAAACGAGCCGTTGTCAGGGGGTAGGCATAAAAAAATTGCCCTCCGCCCGGTTTGACCCGGACGGAGGGCGGTGCATAGTGTCGAAGCGGTTATTCTGTTTTCTCGTCAGTCGTGTCCGCCGCCGCGTCCGCGCGGCTCGCGTCGGCTTTGGCTTCGGCGAGCATATACACGCAGAGGGCGCCGATTCCGGCGACGATATCCTGTACGGTTTCACTATTAAGTAATAAATGATGAACATCGCCAGCCCGAACATAAGTCCCGCCGTCCCGCGCCGCAGCCCCAGCACCAGACCGCAGGCGGCTACGATCCACACGTCTCCGGCTCCGGCTCGCCCGAGCCCTGCCGCTATGTAGAAAGGCAAGGCTAACACCAGCCCCCGATACTTGACAGGGCTGAAATCAATCAGCCCTGTCAGCGCAATTATTATGATGCTCTCTGCGGGGACGGTCTTGGTTCGTGCATCCTCGACCGCCGCCCACAGGAGCGCACCGGTAAACACTGCCGCCTGCAATAGCGACGGCAGCTTAGCCGGCATAGTCGAACATCCCGCGTATACGCTCGGTGAGCGTGGGCATCACCACATCCCCGAACAGCAAATAGAGTCCGGCGAGCAGCAAGGCTCCAAGTACGACAGCTATTAAAATCTTCACAGCTGTATCGATGTAGCCCTCGCCCTTGTTTCCGCAGAGCGCGCGGCGGTTGAACGTCAGAAAGCCCAGAGTACACATCATGAGCTCGAGCTTCACCCGCATAAGCGCTGCGCGTATTTTGGTTCTAAGCTTTCGTATAAATTTCTTCATCTGTAATCCTTCCTTTCCAATTTTGGTTTACATCTTCTGCCCGCTGAAGGCGGGCTGCTCAAAAGGGTCCGGAGCCGTCTTCCTCGACGGCGCAGAGCTTTGGCTCTGCGTCAGCGCCTGTTCGTAGGCTCCCATGACGGCTTTGTCAAAGGCGGCTTTAGCCTCCTTAGTACAGGGAAAGGCGATGTCCTTATACTCGCCGTTGCCGTTCTTATAGCTGGGAACGGATACGAACAGCCCGTTTGAGCCCTCCATGACCTTGACGCTCCTAACGGCGAACTGTCCGTTTATATCCACCGAAGCCGTTGCCTTCACCGTGCCCTCTGGGCGTATGGTGTTGATCCGCACCTCATAGCTCAAAGGCGGATAGTCCTGTGCTGTTGTCTGTGCGCTTGTCTGTGCTTTTGCCATTGTTTTTGTCACTCCTTTTCTGTTGTGTGTAGCAATAGAGGAGGCTCTCAACCTTTGAAAGCCTCCTCTACATACTCATGCTGTTCATCCCGAAACTCTGTTCTTCACCCCCAAAGGAGATTTGTTCAAAACCAAAACGATCTACATAGTAGAAGTCGCTGTCGGCGTGGTCATACAGCTCCACCACATCGGACATGGACAGGCTGTGCCCGACAAAACCGGGAGGACGCTCCGTATTAAAAAGTGTCCAGATTTCCTCCAGCTCGTTTGTCGAGACGGTCCCTTCAAATACCAAGCGATAGTTGTCCGCCTCCGGCTCTCCGAAGCGCTTATGCAGCTCGTCCAGAGAAATAAACTTCATCATCACATCCACGTCGTCCCGCAGCTGCCAGATGCGGCAGGCTTTCAGCGGCGCGGGATTGTCGCGAGGGGAGGCGGCGATTCCGCTTGCCAGCCGTTCATACACGCCCTCCCGCCACTCGGCTGTGAGCCCACGCTTATTAAGCCACGCCGTCAGCTCCGGGCAACTGAACATCTCATCCACGGCGGCTGTATTCTTCTCTACATACCCCGCCGGATTGCCGTAGTAGTGGATGACCCCGTTTCTCAGTTCTATACTCATCTATACCATCTCCGCGTCGGCACAAGCTCCATATCCCTCGCTTCCGCGCAAGGGCACGCGCGAAAGCTCACTCATTCCGCTGTGCCTCCTTTCCGCTCGACAACCGCTTCGCTGGGTTGTCTCGCGTGTCGCCGCACGGCGGCGGGACGATGGCGATTCTCGACATCGAACTTGTCCTCGTCCCCGCGCCGTGCGCGGAAAATCCGACGCGAAAAGGCGAAGGGCAGCGGCGCGACGTGTCGCGAGCGACGCGCCCGTAGCCTCGCGGAGGAAAGAGGACGAGCAGCGGAACGAGTGAGCTTTCGTCGCTCCCGCGCGCGACGGAAGCGAAAGATGTGAAGCTTGCGAGGACGAGCTCTCGTCTGGTTGACAAAGTTTTCTATAATACAGGGGTGAGCATTTAACGCAAAGTAGCCGTTAGTCTCATCGGGCGGCACGAAGATTCTCTTTGCCCATTCCTTATTGGAGGCGCCGTAGCGTCCGTCCCAATCGGCCATTTGGATCGTGTTCGCTAGCACGTAGTTGACGCGCTTGAAGCCGTAATCATTGAGCACCTTCTGAGC
>JAISHS010000014.1 GCA_031262405.1 Oscillospiraceae bacterium
GGTCATTTATTCACATAAAAAATATTACAAGGAGGAGTTTTTTACATGAAACTCAAAAAGACACTAGCCCTTGTGCTGGCTCTTGTGCTTGCCTTCGGGACGCTCAGCGTGGCCTCCGCCGCGACTGACTTTACCGATGATGCGGACATCCGGTACACGGAAGCTGTCGACGTCATGGTCGGCATTGGTGCGATCGAAGGCTTAGGCGACGGCACCTTTAACCCCAAGGGAACCATCACCCGCGCACAGGCCGCGAAGATGATTGCCTACGCAGTTTACGGTGAAGAGTATGCCAAGACGCTGCCGCTCGTAACCAGCAGCTTCTCGGACGTGAAATCACCGGATTATGACTGGGCAATCCCCAGCATTGAGTATCTCGTAGACCGCGGGATTATCAACGGCATCGGCGACGGCAAGTTTGCTCCGAATTCGCCCGTCACCGGTTATGCCTTCATCAAGATGCTGCTCGTAGCACTCGGCTATGGCAGGGCCAATGAGTTCACCGGCATCGGCTGGGAACTTCAAGTGCATAACTTCGCCATCACGCTGTGGGTAAATAATACTGACAAGGCACCCATCTGGGACGGACTCGGGAAGGCGTTTGAAGGCCTTGCTTCCGCCACACGCGAGGAAGCGGCTCTCTATTGCTTCAACGCTCTGAATTTCAGATCTGTCTCGTTCCGTGCAATGATCAATGAGTATCTGCCCAGTACAACCACACTCGGCTGGGACGTGTATAGGCTTTGGGGCGAACGCAGAATAAACACTGACGACCCCGAAGTAATGGGTCTGTTTGGCCGCCAGTGGTTTGCCGATTTTGTAAGCGATGACGCTATCTCTGACTTCTATGTGCTCGATGAGTTTGTCGCTACCATTCCTTACGGAACAAAGTATAGTGACATTCCGAAGTTGCTTGGCACGACCGTGCAAGCGAACGAACGCGGCGCGCTTAGCTGGGACAACGGCGAGCTTGACTGGGAATGGACCAAGAGTGCCGGAGACTTGAACGAGCTTGTCAGAGAGCACCCGAACGACACGACTCCCGCGTATGTCGACGTCTACATCACCACGGATTATCTCTTCAATAGTGATGCAAATACCATCACCTTTGGACTTGACGACGGCGACGATAGCAATAACTTTTTCAAATTCATGGCCTGCTATGAGTATTATGCCCAGGTCACGAAGGCTACCGGCTCTGACGGCTACGCTCAGTTTACCGTTTACCATCCCGACGGGAACTTCAAAACCAGCGTAGAAGGAACCTATAAACTCGACGATATGTACGCTGTGCGTCCCTTGGGTAACGAATTAGAGCCCAACATTGAGCTGATCAGCGTTGAACCCGTGACAGTCCTCAAGGGCAAGGCGACCAGCGTCGCGACTAATTATTCCTATGTCGTTATCGACGGTAAGAAAATAATCCAGAACGACACAGCCTTCGTCGATGATGACCAGCTTGGCTCTGATTTTTATGATTATGTTGCCGCAGGAAAAGATCAGGTCGAGGCAAGCTACATTCTCGACAGCCACGGCTTGATCCTCACAGCTCTGGGCACAACCCCGGCAGCCCCGACGTACTACGGCTTAGCCATTGCGTATGGTCGCGAAGATGGCACAGCCCTGAAGGCTCCTTATGAGAGAGTCCGCTTCTATGACTCGACCGGAAAGCTCCAGACACTTGATGCGTCGCCGGAGGTTGGAACAAACGGTAAAGTCGCCTCTACAGATTGGGACTTTTACGGTGTAGATGGTTCGCTGTTCCCCGGAACAGGTACTACAGGAATTGCTAATGACGACATGGTTCTCTTTAGGTACAGCCTCAAGGACGACGGAAAAACTATTGACAGCGTCTATGATATTGGTGTGGCCGGTGCGGTTGGTCCACCCGCAGTGGCTTCAGTAGCCCCGGTGCTTGGAGATAAAACGGCTCATGCCGGCGCGCTTCCGGAGGTAAACACGAACAACAAGTTAACATTCAAGGGCGCAGATTATTACCTAACCGACACGACTGTTGTGTTCTATTATGACAACGACGACACCGCAGGTGACGAGAGTAATGACAATCTGAGTGACAAAGGCGACGTTGCCGCGATCGTTGGATACGCTAATTTCGCCAAGGTTGCCGCTGAAGCTGGTACGAAACTGGACGTGCTTGATACAGTTGTTACCGTCTCTACCGGCGCTGGTGACGGATACGCAGATGCGGTTGTAATCGGTGTCAAGAACCTCCCCGCCGATCTGAAAGCGACAAAGAGCGCCGGTTTCGTGTACTTCGATACAGACGTAAAGCAGCTCAACGCAGATGGGTCATATACCTTTACGGATGTGTATGTGGACGGAGTCAAGGGAACTATTACACTTGATAAGCCTTACGATGGCACAACCGGCAACGGAGATGACGTCAATGCCGGAGACGTTTGGACATATAAGACTGTCGCCGACAAGACGTATTTCGCGCTTGACAAGGAGGGAACAGTTGTAGGCACTGACGCTAACAGAGCTGTTGTCAATCTGCCGACCGGACTAATCCAGACCTTTGATGGTACTAGCTACATAATTGATAGCAGCACACTGTACTTCGAGTGGCAGGCTGACGGTTCGATAGAGGCGGCTCGTAAGCCCATCAAGGGCAACATTATCCTCGGCGTGGTGCCCGGTGATGATGCTTCCATAGCTGTCATCTATGCGCCGACCCCCGACCCCGACTAAGCACCTAGCAATGTCAATTGACAATGCACGAATGACAATTGACAAGACTTAAAAAAGGTTCCGCATGGCGAAAGCCATGCGGAATCTTTTTGTGCTTGACAAGGAAGGAAGATGGTGGTAGTATAAGAATATAAAAGGGCGTTGCCGATAAGCGGTTCGCTCGGTTATTGTTTCTTAGTTTTGATTAAGAAACCGTCACTTTGCAGAGTGGCGGTTTCTGCTTTTCTTCACGATTATCGTAACAGTAAACTGCCAGATATGTAAAGTAATTCGCATAGTCTTCACCTCCTTTCGGAGGATCCGAGCTAACCGCCTACCGTATTATGGCAACGCCCCCCGGTTGTTGTAACAACAACCTAAGTGTATTCTACACCTTTTGGCACAATTTGTCAAGAAAAATGCACAGAAACCGCCCGCAAGCCGGAATCCGTGGGGGATTGCGGATCAAGCCCGCAATGACGAGGGACGGGGGACGATGGACGGAAGGCGCGGGCGCGCATTGCGCGCCCGCCAAGACAGATAAGGGCAGATAAAAGATATTAGATATAAGATATTAGATATATATTGACAAAAGCAAAAAACCGTGATAATATGAGCGTGTAAAAAGGGATGCAGGAAGGGCGTTTCCGCTCGGCGGTTGGCCCCAGCGCAAGAGACTTTAGCTTGATCAGTCTAAACCAACATAGCAGATGTCAGTTCAAACTAACGGCTAAAAGCCGCCGCTCTGAGCCAGCGGCGGTTTTTAGCGCTTTTTCAGCTTCCGGATAAAAATGGAAACTGAGTAGACTCCGATGTGGAAAGTTATCCTCATCGGCATCACTCCCTTTCGTTAGAGAGTAGCCAACCGCCGTCGTGCTTTACGAAAACGCCCCCCGGGCTACAATGTCGCATAGCTTGACTATATTCTACACCTTTTGGCAAGAAATGTCAAGAAAAACATTGTTTTTCTTGACACTTTTTATACATTGGGGGTGTATTCGCGGAAGTCGTAGTTGACGCCGTTGTGGGTGTGTTCGGGGGTTTTTTGGGTGAGAGTCCAGCCGGGGAGCTCTTCGAGGTTCGGGAAGAACTTGTCGGACTCGGGGCGGGCGTCTATGCGGGTGAGGTGGAGCTTTGTGCAGTAATCCAAAAACTCGCGGTAGACCGACTCGCCGCCCACGACGAAGACTTTCGGGAAGGCCTCGGCGGCCTCGAGCGCGGCCCGCACGCTGTGCACGACAATCGCGCCCTCGATTTCGACGGCTCGGCTCGTTAGGACGATGTTTGTGCGTCCGGGAAGGGGTTTTCCGCCCGGAAAATCCGCCAGAGTTTTGCGCCCGACGATTATCGCCGCGCCGCCCGTTAGGGTGCGGAAGCGCTTTCTGTCCGCCGGTATTACGAGGCTCTGGGTGCCGTCCTTGCCGATGCCCCAGTCGGCATACACCGCCGCTATAGCTTCAAGCTGCATATTATTTCTCCTTTGTGCTCACTAGAGCGCGACGGGGATTTTTTTGTCGAAGTCGTTATATTCGTAGCCGGACAGTTCAAGGCTGTCGCGGGTGAATTTGTAGAAGTCGGTTATTTCGGGGTCGAGCTTGAGCTCCGGCGCGGGATGTGTCGGGTTCTGAATCAATTCTTCGACAAGCGGGACGTGCCGGTCGTAAATATGCGCGTCCGCGATTACGTGGATGAGCTGCCCGGCGCGCAGTCCCGAGACTTGCGCGAGCATGTGGGTTAGGACGGCGTACTGGCAGACGTTCCAGTTGTTCGCCGTGAGCATATCCTGGGAGCGCTGGTTCAAAATCGCGTTGAGCACATTGCCGGAGACGTTGAAGGTCATGGAGTAGGCGCAGGGGTAGAGAGCCATTTCGGAGAGGTCGGCGAAGTTATACAGGCTCGTGAGGATGCGGCGGCTGGCGGGGTTGTGCCTTAGGTCCCAGAGAACGCGGTCGACCTGGTCCATCTCGCCCTCGGGGTAGGAGTGCTTTATGCCAAGCTGGTAGCCATAGGCCTTGCCGATGCTGCCGGTCTCGTCCGCCCACTTGTCCCAGACGCGGGAGCGGAGGTCGCCGACGTTGTTGGATTTCGCCTGCCAAATCCAGAGGAGCTCGTCCACGGCGGATTTGAGATAGGTGCGGCGGAGGGTGAGAATCGGGAACTCGCGCGAGAGATCGTAGCGGTTGACGACGCCGAAGAGCTTTATCGTGTGCGCGGGGGAGCCGTCCTCCCAGCGCGGGCGGACGGCTTGATCTGTGTCCCAGACGCCGCTTTTTAGGATGTCGCGGCAGTTGTCAATGAAAATGTCGTCGGCTCGGCTCATCTTCGCGCTCCTTAGCTGAAGTATTCCTGCGCGGCTTTGCCGGCTTCGGTTTTGTAGAGGTTGCAGATTCGGGTGACGTCCTCGATGAGCGCGTCGGCGTCCTCGGGCTTGGTCGCCCAGCTGGTGCAGACGCGGATTACGATGCGGTCGCCCTCGAGCTGCTCCTGGAAATTGACGCTGTATTTTTTGGTCAGCTCGTTGTAGACGAGGGTGTTTACGATCGGGAACTGCTGGTTTGTGGGGGAGTTGTAGCGCAGATCGCACCCGGCGGATTGGAACGCGCGCTTGATTTTGAGTGCCTGGGTGACGGCGTTTTTGCTGATTTCGAGGTAGAGGCCGTCGCGGAAGAGGGTCTCGAATTGGAGGCCGAGAAAGCGACCCTTGGCGAGCATTCCGCCGCGCTGCTTGATGTGGTAGCGGAAGTCGCGCTTGAGGGTTTCGTCGATTATGCAGACGGCTTCGCCGAACATCGCGCCGACTTTGGTGCCGCCGATGTAGAACATATCGCAGGTTTTGGAGATGTCGGCCAGAAAAGCGTCGTTGCCGGGGGCGGCGAGGGCATAGCCCAGGCGTGCGCCGTCGATGAAGAAGTACAGGCCGTTTTGCTTGCAGACCTTGTAGAGCTCCTGCAGCTCGTGTTTGGAGTAGATCATGCCGGTTTCGGTGGGCTGGGAGACATAGACCAGTCCCGGCTGCGGGGTGTGCTCGCGGGTGGGGTCAGCCCAGTGCGATTCGACGGCCTGTTTGACCTGCTGGGCGGTGATTTTGCCGTCGGGCGTCGGGAGGGTGAGAACCTTGTGGCCTGTTGCCTCGATGGCGCCGGTCTCGTGCTCGGCGATGTGCGCGGTCGCGGCGGCAAGCGCGGCTTGGTGCGGGCGCAGAGCGGCCGCGATTAGCGTGGCGTTGGCTTGGGTTCCGCCGGAGAGGAACTGGACGTCCATGTCTTCATTTCCGCAGGCGGCGCGAATCATCTTCCGCGCGCTCTCGCAGTATTTGTCCGTGCCGTAGCCCGGAGTCTGTACGGAATTTGTACGGACGAGCGCGTCGAGAATTTTCGGGTGCGCGCCCTCGGTGTAGTCACATTCAAAGCGTTTCATCGTTTATCCCCCGCGAAGTTTTTGTGTCTGGGGTTATTATAATTGCTGCGCGAGGTAATGTCAATGAAAGCGGGGGAGAAATGAATTAACTCACCACTATCTTGAAGGCGTAGGTTATGTGTGTGAGATTGTAGTCGTCTATGCTCATTTCGATGGCTATGGCGTATTCGCCGACGTCCGACGGAGCCTCGATCGTGAGCGCTTCGCCCGCTTCGAGGGGGTCTAGGGGTTGTTCTGTGCCGTAGACGTCGCCGTTCGTTAGGTTGAATAGCGAGCAGCCCTTCACAGTATAATCCGCGCCGGTTATTGTCAGCAGGTCGGGCGCATCGTCAGCCGAGAGGGAAAGTGTTTTTTCCGCGTCGTATGAATACATCGGCGGCGCATAAGCGGCGTCCGCGAATTCAAAACCGCCTTCAAATGCTCTCGTATACCCAAAGCTTACGACCGAGGCGACAGCACCGCTTTCCGATGTGACTATGATATCCGGGAATTCCTTCTTCTCCTCGCTCTCTGTGGCGGTCTGCGGCGAGCACCCCGCCAGAGTGATAATTGCAAGAAGCAGTATTGCAACTGAAACTCTTTTCATGTGAAAATCTCCTTTCGCATCTGTCCTTAAGTTTTGCGTCATTGCGGGCTCGCGTCTCCGCCGCCGGGGTTGGCTAAGGAAAAAAGTGCTTTTTTCATTGAGCATTAATTTTCTTAAGATGCTGACATTGGCAAGGTTACTCGCTGCGAGTCCATGTTGCGCCGAAGTCGTTCGTCACAAGCGGTATTATACTTTCCGCCTCATTGATGGAGCGGATATAAAGCTGCAGCGTTCCTGTACCGTCGCTTGAAATTTCTATACTCTCAACCTCGCTCCAACCTTCTCCCTTCATTTCAGCAATAAGGGGAATCTCAAACCTTTCCCATGTAGCCCCGCCGTCAGTTGTGCGGTAAATCCGACCTATATTCTCCTCGTAATACCGGAAACAAAGAAATCCCACACTTGCATCCGCAAAGTCGGCGGCGGTTATTACGTTTGAATATTCTTCGTTTACATCTGAAACCTCTGTCCATGTTTTGCCGCCGTCATGGGTTAGATAGACATCGTTCCACGCGTGTCCCAACGCCGGGCCGTATGAACCTACAAACCAACCCTCTGTGTCGGATGAAATGCCAAAAAGCGTCTGCAAATACGGTCCATCCAGCCCGATTGGTAAACTATGGTCGGCGGCAGACTCCTCCGGCGGAGCGCCGTCTTCGCTCACCACTACCTTGAAGGCATAGGTTATGCGTGTGATATGGTATTCATCTATACGCATACCCATAGAGATAACGTATTCGCCGACGTCCGTCGGTGCCTCAATCGTGAGCGCTTCGCCCGATTCGGGAGGGTCTAGGGGTTGTGCTTTGCCTAAGACGTCTCTATCCGCCAGGTTGTATATCGCGCCTCCCGTCACAGTATAATCTGCGCCGGTTATTGTAAGCAGATTGGGCGCATCTTCAGCCGAGAGGAAAAGCGTTTTTTCCGCGTCGTATGAATACTCCGACGGGAAAATAAAGGCGTCCCCGATTTCAACACCGCCGTAATATTCTAGCTCATAACCAAAGCCTACGACCGAGGCGACAGCACCGCTTTCCGATGTGACTATAATATCCGGGAATTTCTTTAGCTCTTCACTCGGCTCCTCGCTCTCCGTGGCGGCCTGCGGCGAGCACCCCGCCAGAGCTAAAATTACCAACAACAGTATTGCAACTGAAATTCTTTTCATGTGAAAATCTCCTTTCGCATCACAGGCCTGATACATATAGGACGTTAGAATTTTGAATAAAGTTTCGAGAATTATAGATTTTTCGTTGACATATGACAATTCCGAGTTACAATGCGGGACATTTTTCCGCGCCACGGGCGCGGGACGAGGGTTGCTGTCGCTGAGGCGACAGCAGAGACGCGCCGTTGCCACGGCGGGGCGCGCTCGCCGCGCGGGCGTCCTCCGCGGACAGCGCCAAAGAGACTTTTTCTTTTTGCGAAAAGAAGAAAGTCTCTCTGGACTCTGAAAAAGAAAAGGGGCCCAATGACGCTTCGCTCTGTTGGAGCGTGCC
>JAISHS010000013.1 GCA_031262405.1 Oscillospiraceae bacterium
CGAAAAACGATATAAATTTATTTCGCGCTCCGGCGCGAAACTCTACGAGGTTTTACTGACAGGTGGTGAGATAACTAGTGGCAAGAGGCGGTCTTTCAGGCAGAGAGAAAGCGGCGATCCTTCTCATAACTCTGGGGAGGGACTATTCAGCGGAATTATATAAGCACATGACTGAGGAAGAAATCAGCCAGATGACGATCAGCATTTCCACGACGCGAAGAATTGCGCCGGAGCTTAAAGAGCAGATTGTCGACGAATTTTACGAGATATGCCTCGCGCAGAAGTTTATTACAGAGGGCGGCATAGACACGATTGTCGGCATTGTCAACTCTCTCGACCGAGGCAGCGAGAGACGCCTGCTCGAGGAGCTGGAGCTGAAGGATCCGGAATTCACCGAGGAGATTCGCCGCCACCTCTTCGTCTTCGAGGACATCGCAAAGCTCAACAATCAGGCCGTTCAGAGGATTCTGCGCGACGTGGACAACAACGATCTGGCGATTGCACTCAAGCTCGCCACGGACGACGTCTCGAAGATTATCTTCTCGAACGTCTCCAAGCGTCTTGCCGACATGATAAAGGACGATATGGAGGTCATGGGACCTGTCCGCGTGAAGGACATAGAGGACGCACAGCAGAGGATTGTTGCGGTCATACGCAAGCTCGACGACGACCACGAGATTATTATCGCCCGCGGAGAGGGGGACGACATGGTTGTTTAGAATCGATCGCAGCCTAGTTTCGCTTTCGGGCGACGGGGAAACGGCATCTGAGACCTCGGCGGGAAAACAACTAGGGGGCCCGACGCCGGAGGAGTTAAGCGCGCAGGCACAGGCACTTCTCGAGGAGGCGGAAAACGAGGCAAAACGAATCGTGAGCGAGGCTCAGACTCAGGCGCAAATGCTGATAAACGACGCCGAGACCGAGGCCGGACAAATTTTTGAGCAGGCCGAGCGTCAGGGACTAGCCGAGGGAAGCGCGAAGGCGAGTCTGATTCTCGAGAAGAAGCTAAACGACGACGACGAGCGGCTATTCGGCGCTCTGGCGGAGATTGAGAGTGAGAAGAAACGCATCATCGGTCAGCTGGAGACGCAGCTGGTAACGCTTGCGCTGGACGTCGCTCGGAAGATTATCGAGGTTTCGATTGACAGTGACGAGGCGGCGTTTTCTTCTCTTATAAAGGGCGCTCTGCGTCAGGCGCGGGTGCGCGACGAAATTGTTATTCATCTTTCCGTCGGCGATTGCCGGCGCTATTTTCCTGAGGGCGTCGCGACCTTTGAGCTGGGCGGCGAGACAATTCGCGCGGCTGTCGTTTCCGAGTCGGAGCTTGAGGATGGAAGCCTTCTCATTGACACGCCGGAAGCCACGATTGACGCCGGGCTTGAGACTCAGCTTCGAGCGGTCAGACTTGCCTTTGAAAGTGTCGGCGGTGACGAAAATTGAACACTGAGCTTTTTGAAAAATACCACGCGGTTTTGAATAAGACAGACACCCTGAGCTATTGCGGGCGGGTCACGAAGATAATCGGGCTGGCGATAGAGGCCAGCGGCCCGAAGTCGAAAATCGGCGAGGTCTGCCACATTTATCTGCTCGACGGGAAGGACTATATCCGCTCTGAAATCGTCGGCTTCGCCGAGGGGCGGGTCATGCTCATGCCCTATGGCAGCCTTGACGGGGTGGGGCTGGGCAGCCTTGTCGTGTTTACCGGCAAGTCGCTTGTCATACCGGTCGGGCGCGGCTTTATCGGGCGTGCGCTGGACGCTCTGGGAAACCCCATGGACGGCGGCGAGCCCGTGCAGCCGGAGACCTATTATCCCGTAAACGCCATGCCGCCGGACCCCTTAAAGCGCGAGAGAATTAAAGAGGTTCTGCCGCTGGGGATCAAGTCTATAGACTCGCTCATTACGGTCGGGCGCGGGCAGCGTCTGGGCATTTTTGCGGGCTCCGGAATTGGCAAGAGTACGCTGCTCGGAATGATTTCGCGCAACGCCGTCGCCGACATAAACGTAATCGTGCTGGTCGGCGAACGCGGACGCGAGGTTCGGGATTTTATCGAGAAGGATTTAGGCCCCGAGGGCATGAAGAAGTCGATTCTCGTAATCGCCACGAGCGATCAACCCGCGCTGCTGCGCCTCAAGTGCGCTCTGGTGGGGACGGCTATGGCGGAGTATTTCCGCGACGAGGGCTATAAGGTTCTGCTGCTTATGGACTCGCTGACGCGCTTTGCCATGGCTCAGCGCGAGATCGGAATGTCCACGGGCGAGCCGCCGGTGTCGCGCGGGTATCCGCCTTCGGTCTATACGATTCTCCCGAGGCTCTTGGAACGCTCGGGAAACAGCGACAAGGGCTCTATCACGGGGCTGTATACCGTCCTCGTAGAGGGCGACGATATGAACGAGCCGATTGCGGACACGACGCGCGGAATTCTGGACGGACACATCATTCTCAGCCGCGCGCTTGCCAACAACAACCAGTATCCGCCGATTGACGTTTTGGCAAGCGTCAGCCGCGTCATGCCCGAGATTGTGACAAAGGAGCATTTCGCGGCGGCGGGCTTTGTGCGGAACATGATTGCCGTTTACGGTCAGGCGGAGGACCTCATAAATATAGGCGCTTACAAGTCGGGGGCAAATCCGGAGATTGACCGCGCGATTGCGCTGCACCCGAAGATTCTGGGCTTTTTGAAGCAGGCGGTCGGCGACGTGTTTTCCTATGACGAGATCGTTAATCTTCTTCAAGCGATTAAATAACTATGAAAAAATTTGTATTTACCCTTCAGGCGCTGCTCAATTATAAGCTGACCTTGGAACGGGTGCAAAAAGCGGATTTATCCGTCGCCGAGGCGGCGCTGCGCGCGCTGCTCGAGGAGGACAGGCGGCTGGACGAGGCCTTTGAGGAGAGCACCCGCTCGCTTGAAAAGGCTCTCGAGAGCGGCTATGCGGTCATCGAGAGGCTCCGTGAGCACGACGCCTATTTTATCTATATCCGCGAGGAGAAGGAGCGGCTGAGCGTTGAGATTGAAAAGGCCGAGGCCGAGCGCGATAGACTCCGCGAGATTTTGGTTCGCACAATGAAAGAGATTAAGACCTATAACAAGCTCAGGCGAGAGCAGTATGAGCGCTATCTGAAGGAGGTCGCGGCGGAGGAGGAGAAGGCCATCTCCGATCTGGTTTCCTTCAGAGCCGGTTCTAACTGACGCGTAGTACGCACCTTCCGGCGGTTTTTCCGCCATATGTCGATTAATGGGAGAAACAAATGGCAATAGACGACATTGAAGAAGGCGGGCAGCCGACGCCGCCGCAAAAGACAGCGAAGCCTCAGAAGCCCGCGAAGCCGGCAAAGCCGACGCCCAAGCCGGCAGATAAAAAAGCCCCCGCCAAGAAGCCGGAGAAGAAAAAACACGGTTTCCCCGTGGGGTTTACGCTGTTTGTTTTGGCTTTGGCGATTATCGGCGCGGGCGTTTTTGCCGTGGTCAAGAATATCGGCGGAATGCGCGACAAGGCGATAGAGCTTATTACCTCGCTCGATTCGCACTATGTTGAGGTTGCCGAGCGCGAGGCGGCTCTCGCGGGAAAAGAAACGGAGCTGAGCACGCGAGAGTCGGCGATTGAATCCAAGGAGGAGCGTCTGACGCTTTTGGAGCGCGATCTCAATGCGCGGGAGGAGAGCATCGAGACTCAGGAAAATCAAAAGCCGATTTATCGCCGTCCGCTGGACGAGCAGTCCCTGGCGGATATTCAGGCGCTTGCGGACACCTATGCCGCGATGGACCCCGTCGACGCCGCGTCGATTCTGACGAGGCTCTACACGACGGAGGATATGGCGGGGATAATATATTACATGGATTCTGATGCGGCGGCGGCCGTGCTCACGGAGATGCGGGTGGATATCGCCGCGGCGATAACGCAGCTGCTGCTGTATGAGGCAGATGATGGATAATAGATAATAGATAATAGATAATAGATAGGCGGAGAGGGACGAAAGTCTCGCTCCGCCACTTTTTTGCGTTTTGCTATAAAGTTTTGGGTTAAAACAATCGAAAAAGTAAGGGAAGCTCAGAAGGAATCACGTGGATGCGGCAGCGAGAGGTTTTTTCGTCAGATGAAGAAAAAAACGTAGGGAATACTGGATGTATTCCCGAGGCTTTTTGCAAAATATGGCGGAAAAAGATCCGCTTCCGCGCCATAGTCGATTTCTTCGGAGGTTCCCTAAGTGAAAGGAGGTGAAAAATTAGTGACAGCAGTACAGGCAATTTCCAATATCCAAATTGCGGCAAACACAAGTAAGCCGCAGGCAGCGGAGGGCGGACAGAGAGGGCAGGATCCGTTTTCCATTTTCATGAAAATCGCGGGGATTGAGCCCAAGGCGCAGGCGGCGCCGGAGAGCGAGGAAGCCTCTTCGGAGGAGGACCCGAACGCTCTGGCCGCAGCGGCGCTTTTAGCGCTTATGAACCCCGCACAGACGACGGTTGAGGCTCCCGCCGAGACCGACGAGGCGCAGATCGCGCCGATTCAGACGACAGCGCAGGCCTTAACGGGCGAGGTCGCTTCTATTCTCGAAAGCAATAAGGAAATTAACCCGACTGAGGCGGAGAGTATTCTCGAAGGCTTGCAGGAGGGTTCGGCACGGACGCCGCAGGGGACAACAGATGAGCTTGATTTAGCACTAAAAACCGAGAGCGCGCCAGCGGCGGAGCTTTTGGCAAGCGTGACAGAGAGCGATTCGCGCCCTTTGGAGAATGGCAGTGACAAAGAGTCTTTGGTTAAGCCCGCGCAAGTCAGCGACGCGCTGACGCCGGTGGTTCGGGAGACAGAAACCGGGGCGCAGCCCGACTTTTCGCAAAGTAACGAGGAGAGCACCGGAGGATTTGCGAAGCTCACGGGTGAGCTTGCGGGAGCTTCCGGCGAGACGGAGGAGAAATCCGGGGGGCTTGAGGAGGCGTCTGGGGATGTTCCAGAGCTTCCGACAATGAACGAGGTCTTCGACATCTCGGCGCAGAGGCTCACCTCGAGCACCAGACTTGAAGCACCCGAGCGAAGCGCCCCGATGCCGGAGGCAACTGTGGAGAGTCTCTTTGAGACGATGATCGAGAGCTTCCAGACTATGACGGAGCAGGACGGTCAGAAGGCGACGATTCAGCTCAAGCCCGATGCGCTGGGTAGAATCTCGCTGGAGCTCTCCAGCACCGACGGCGGAATGCACGTCAAGATCAGCGCGGACAATGCCGAGGTAAAGGGCATGATTGCCGGGCAGATAGCCTCTCTCGTCGAGACGCTTTCCGACAAGGGCAGCAAGGTCGTAAACGTCGAGGTGGTCTACACGGGAGTTCCGGGCGAGAGCCTTGCCGATTCGGGAAGCCGCGGCGGCTTTAACCGTCAGCCGGAGGGCAGACGCCAGAGCACGGCTACGATAGCGGGGGAATTTGAGACCTATTCCACGCTCTTCTACGGCGATTTGGGACTCGCGGCTCTGGAGACCAGTCAGGTTGAATACAGCGCATAAGAAGAATTTTTGGCAGGCGACAGAGGCGGTAGCCGTGGGGGATTCCGGATCAAGTCCGGAATGACGGTAAAAACCGCCCTCGATGACGGTAAAAACCGCCCGCGATGACGCAATGATTTCTACTGGAAATTAGTATTAGGCGCAAAAAGGAGAAACAAATGGCAGATGTAAATAATGTCACAGGGACCGGCGTGCCCTCGTATGAGGAATATAAGAAGAGCCAGAGAGTGGTCGACAACAACCTTGGTAAGGAGAGCTTTTTGCAGCTTTTAGCGGCGCAGCTTCAATATCAAAACCCGCTGGAGCCGGCAAAGGACACGGAATTTATAGCTCAGTTGGCGCAGTTTTCGTCGCTGGAGCAGATTTCGAATCTGAACGCCACGATGAACCTGTTTCAGAGCTATTCCCTTGCCGGTAAGAAGGTTGCAGCAACGGTAACGCTGGACGGCGGGATAAAGGGGACGGCCATCGGGACGGTGCAGAGCGTATTTAACAACAAAGGTACGCCCTATGCGGTGCTCGGGGACATAACCTTCATCGACGAGGATGGCGTGACGGGCGCGCTGGAGGGTAACCTTGAGGTTGCGACGTCGAGCATCGACCAGGTGTTTGACGCGGGGCTCTTTGAGACGTCGGGCGGCTCGGACAACACGATTATGGACGCAGTCTCGCTGATCGGAAAGATTATCGAGGCGACAGTCGCGGGCGAGGACGGCGAGCCCCTTGAGGTTAGCGGCAGAGTTTCCCGCGTTGAGCTTAACGATACCGGCAGGGTTGTTGCGGTTTTGTCCGACGGACAGCAGATAAATCTCGACAACATAACGCTAATCGGAGAGTAAGAGGACACGGGAACAGTTATTTAATGGCAAATTTCAGGCGAGACGGCTATAGAATTTGTAAAGATTAGATTTATCGGCTGAAATATAGTTGATTTTTAGCGAAAATGAGTTATAATTGGAGGGACATCTCTTATGATGAGATCACTTTATTCCGGCGTGTCGGGACTTAAGCTTCACCAGACGCGCATGGATGTTATCGCAAATAACATTTCTAACGTAAACACAGTCGGCTTTAAGTCCAGCCGCGTGATTTTTTCGGATATCTACAGTCAGACGGTTCAGTCCGCGTCGGCGGCCTCGGAAGGGCGCGGCGGCACGAACCCCAAGCAAATCGGTCTCGGCGCTCAGCTCGCGGCGATAGACACCATACATAACAGCGCGGCCACACAGAGAACCGATAACCCCACCGATCTTGCCATCGAGGGCGACGGATATTTTATAGTTAAACAGGGCACCGAAACATTTTACACGCGCGCGGGCAACCTCTATCTGGACGACGACGGAAATCTCGTCACGTCGGGCGGCGACTTTGTGATGGGCGTCGTGGGAACGAAGGGTGCAAACGCGGAAGATCAGACCGACGGCTGGGTTGATGTGGAAGAACCCGATGACGGGGAGATTACTACTCTTAGCCAAATTAATCTTAAGGACTTTGTCGGAATTTCGATTGACAGCGCGGGCGTGGTGCGCGGCATAGGCACGGATGGCGAGACTTACGACGTGGCGTATATCGGGCTTGCGATGTTCACGAACCCCAGCGGTCTCGAGAAGATCGGCGACACGCTCTTTGCGGCGACGCCGAACTCGGGAGCGGCCAACTACACAATCGCAGGTTTTAACGGCGCGGGCGATATCAACCCCGGCGGACTCGAGATGTCGAACGTTGACCTCGCCTCCGAATTCACGGACATGATCATCACACAGCGCGGCTTTCAGGCGAACTCCAGGATTATCACAACCTCCGACTCACTGCTCGAGGAGCTTGTGAACCTGAAGCGGTAACCTCGTAGAGTTTCGCCCGTAGGGCGAAATAGATTTAAATCGTTTTTTTCAGCGGCGTGTACGGTGGAAAAAACTCTTATCAGGCCGCGAGTCGCCGCGTAGCGGCACGTGGCGGACTGCAAAAATTGGTGAGAAAGACCTTTGGTCTTTCTCACCACGAGAAGGTGGGGGCTACGTATGATTTTAGTGACGCGTATTAACAAGGTAGAGCAGTTCTATGTGAATGAAAACGAGATAGAGTTTATGGAGGAGACTCCGGACACCGTTATTTCCATGGTCTCGGGCAAGAAGCTGATGGTCATGGAGCGGGCGGAGCTTATTTGCCAGCGTATCCGCGAGGAGAAGGCGAAGGTCTATTTGGAGAAGCTGAACTATCGCCCCTATGTGGCGCCGGAGCCGGAATGGGAGCCGGATCAAGACAGCTACGAGTACTAATCAAGCTAACCTCTGATTTCAATACTAACACTGCAAAAGCAGGCCAAAGTATTGGGAGCAGTATTATATATAGATAAGCGGCGCAGCAAGCGTCTGCCAACGAGGAGTGAAGCATTTGGAGATAACCACCATTATTGGAATAGGCTTTGGCTTTGCCTGCGTTATTATATCAATAATCTGGAACGGAGCAAATATCGCCGACTATATCGACATGGCGTCAGTCTTCGTAGTCATCGGCGGCGTTATCGGCTCGACAATAGCGTCCTTTCCTATGAGCACCCTTAAAAACCTTATAAAAATTATTTCCAAGGCCTTCAAAAAGAGCGATATTAATCTGACAGAGGACATAGAGATGCTGATCCGCATCGCGAATGTGGCGAGGCGCGAGGGCATTCTTGCGCTGGAGGAAACTGTCAGCGACATGGACGACCCCTTTCTCAAGAAGGGGATTATGCTCATTGTGGACGGTTCTGAGCCGACGCTCGTGCACGACGTAATGGAGACGGAGATTTCGTTTATTCAGGACAGGCACTCCTCAGCCCAAGGAGTGCTCTTACAGATGTCGGCCTATTCACCGGCCTTCGGCATGATAGGAACGCTCATAGGGCTTATTAATATGCTAAGGGACCTGGCGGATATGTCGGCGCTCGGCCCGAATATGGCGGTCGCCCTGGTTACGACCTTCTATGGCGTTATCTTGGCGAACATCATCTTTACGCCTATGGCGAAGAAGCTCAAGAGCATGAGCGCAGACGAGATTCTGCAAAAGGAGCTGCTGCTTGAGGGGATGCTATCTATTCAGGACGGCGAGAACCCGCGGATTATCCGCGAGAAGCTCAGCGCCTTCCTGTCCCGCTCGCAGCTTAGAATTGCGCAGGACGCCCTGGAGAAGAGTAATCAGAGTCAGGGAAGCGAGGAATAAACATGGCCAGACCGAGAAAAAGCGGAGGAGACGACGAGGGCGGCGGCGCTAACTGGATGGATACCTATGGCGATCTGGTTACGCTTTTGCTGTGCTTTTTCGTGCTCCTTTTCGCTATGTCAACCATCGACCAAGCAAAGTGGGATCAGATAGCCACGAGCTTTTCCGGCGTGCCGGTGATTCAAGTTATCCCCATGGACGTGAGCGAGGTCATGAGCAAGCCGATTTCGACCATTCCCACCACGGTGGACAATCCGGAGGATACTCCGGCGCCGACGGTGAGTGAGCCTCCGGAGACGGTGGACGAGAATTTTGAAATGCTCTATGATAACATGCAAGGCTATTTTGAAGATAACGGCATAGCCGCAGAACTTATCCCAGACTTCGACAACTCCGTTTTGACTATGCGCTTTAATGACAGCGTGTTCTTTGATTCCGGTCAAGACGATCTGCTCCCGGGCTCCACGGAAATTCTTGACAAGCTTATCGTGCTGTTTGAGGATAATATGGAGTATATAGAATTTATTGATATTCAGGGGCACACGGACAATGTGCCGATTAATACGGCGGAATTTCCCAACAACTTTGCTCTCTCCGGGGATAGAGCCTGGAGCACCCTTGACTATATTATGGCTTCCGGCCGTATTGACGGGGAAAAGCTGAAGATTGGCGGTTACGGTGAGTATCACCCCGTCGCGGATAACAGCACCGCCGAGGGCAGAGCACAAAATCGAAGAGTTGATTTTGTCATAGAAACTCTGGACGGCAATATTACGAATGCAAATTAGAGGATACAATAGTACTAAGGGACATCTGATTTTATCAGAGCAACCCTTACAACAGGAGAATGATCTATGCTTAAGAATAAAAAAATGCTCCTAATTATCATAATAGGTGTAATTGCTGTTGCAGGCGTGGTGGTTTATATGTTATTCTTAAAGCCGGAGCCGCCGATTGTCTATTCCTATTATTCACCGGGCGAAGCTTTCGTGACAAATGTCAAGGAGACGGGTCGGCTTTTCAAGTCCGGCTTGGTGCTTGTGGTTGATACCGAGGACGAGAAGGTCACGGGGGATTTCACCCTGCGCAACGCCTTAATCCGCGACACGATAATCTTTATCCTCCGCGATTTGAGCGAGGAGGAGATTTTAGCCCCTGACAACAAGGAAGCTCTCCGGCAGGAGATTATATCGCAGCTGAACACAAGATTGGAAACAGAACACATTGTCGACATGTACTTCAACGATTATGTGGTACAATAAGCACTGAATGCTTCGATTGTACTAGCCCGGAGGGGGGAAACGCAGTTTGCCGGACATACTATCACAAGCCGAAATTGACGAACTGCTAAACGCGCTCCAATCCGGAGAGGATCCGGTGGCCGCCAAGCAGGACGAGGCCGCCGCGGCGGGTGAGGCGAAGCTCTATGACTTCAGAACGGCGAACCGCTTCCCCAAGGAGCAGATGAGGACCTTTCAGGCGGTCTTTGATAATTTCGCCCAGCTGCTCACGAGCAAGCTGACCAATATTCTTCACGCCACCTGCGAGTGCTCTATCGTCTCTGTTGAGGAGACCACTTTTCTCGAGTTTAACAACGCGATGAGCGGTCCTGTGATTTTGGCGATTATCTCTGCGCCGCCCATGGCGGGCAACCAGCTGGTTCAAATCTCGCCCGAGGTCGCTTATATGCTGATTACGCGGCTTTTCGGCGGCACCGAGGCGGGAATGAGCAACAGCAAGCAGTTCACGGAGATTGAAATCGCTCTTGTAGAGAGATTTCTGCACCAGATAATCGGCGAATATGACGAGGCCTGGGAAAAGATTTTGAATGTCTCGACCTATCTTGACAGGCTTGAGACGAGTATGCAGTTTGCCCAGATAACGGCGATTACAGAGCCTGTTGCCGTCGTCGCGATCAACGTTACTATCGGCGATGAGTCGGGCATTATGAGCGTGTGTATGCCACACGCCTCCATTGAACCGGTTGCCAAGCAGATTAAAACCCGATTTTTCTATTCCGGCTCCAGCGACGGCTCAAAGGACCGCGACGAAAACGGGCAAATTTCGAATAAGCTGCAGACCACAAGGGTCTCCCTGCTGACTTATTTTGACGATACCCCGGCTAGGGTAGAGGATATCTTAAATCTGCAGATTGGTGATGTGATAAGCCTAGCTCACAAGGTCAGCGAGCCTCTGACGATAAATGTTGAGCACATTCCAAAATTCCGCGCCATGATGGGCAGCTCCAGCTCCAAGTGTGCCCTGAAGATAGTGAACATTATAGATTCGGAGAATAGGAAAACATGAATCTCTCTCAAGAAGAAATAGATGCTCTGATGAACGGGACAGCTCAAGAGACGGATTCAACGCCGGAGCCGGAGCCGATACCCGACGACTTTGTGCTCGGGCCTGTTGAGATTGACATTCTCGGCGAGGTGGGCAATATGTGCATGGGCGCCGTTGCAACGACCATGTATACGCTGCTCGACCGTCCGGTCAGCATAACCACGCCTAAGGTGACGACCGCCAGAAAGAGCGAGGTGCTTGCCGAGTATGACACGCCCTTTGTCGTGGCGCAGGTGAACTATACCGAGGGCGTTTCGGGCAGCAATCTGCTCATCCTCAAGGAGTCGGACGCCGCGCTCATTACCGATTTGCTCATGGGCGGGGACGGAAATATTGAGGAGCCGGTCGTGCTTGACGAGATGCACATGAGCGCCGTCAGCGAGGTTATGAACCAGATGATGGGCGCCTCTGCGACCGCGCTTTCGAAGCTGCTGGGTGCGGCTGTTAATATTTCCACGCCGCAGACCGAGGGTATAAGCCAGGACGACGACATGAGCGGCTTTCTCGAGCAGGAGGATATTGTAGTCAAAATCAGCTTCGACATGGTCATCGAGGACCTTCTCCAGAGTGAGCTTTTGCAGCTCATGCCCTTTGGACTTGCCAAGAGCCTGTCGGACAGCTTGATTCCGCCGGAGCCGGAGGAGCCCCTTAATCCGCCGGAGCCGGAGGCTTATGCAGCTCCCCCGCCGCCGCCTGCGCCGCCCCCGCCGCAATATGCGCCGCCGCCGGAGGCTTATGCCGCGCCGCCGCCTTACGGGGTGCCGCCGGAGGCTTATTCCACGCCGTCGCAATATGCGTCGCCGCCTTATGGAGTGCCGCCGATGTATGCGCCGCCGCCGCCGATGTATGCACCGCCCCCGCCGCCGCAGAATGCGCCGCTGGTGAATGTGCACAACGCGCAGTATCCCTCCTTCGACCAGCCGGCGGCTCCAACGGGCGCGGTTAGCGGCATGAATCTCATACATGACATTCAATTAAATGTCACTGTTGAGCTTGGAAGAACAAAGCGTGAGATAAACGACATTTTGAAGTTTGGCATGGGCACAATTGTGGTTCTGGATAAGACCGTAGGCGATCCCGTCGAGGTGTTTGTGAACGGAAAGCTCCTAGCTCGCGGCGAGGTCGTGGTAATAGAAGACAGCTATGGCGTAAGAATAACCGAAATCATTAATGGATAGGGAAAGGCGTGGAAAAGAAGATGAGTATTACTAATTCAAACATTCTCTTAGAGTCGGGCACAAACGAGCTGGAGGTTCTGGTTTTTATCGTCGCGGGGAACAGCTATGGCATCAACGTGGCGAAAATAACTGAGCTTATGCAGGCACAGCCATACCAGCCGATGCCCCTGTCGCACCCCTGTGTGGAGGGGATATTCCAGCCCAGAGATCAGGTCTATACCATCATTGACCTGGCGAAATATCTTCAGCTGCCTCCGTCGGAGGACAGCGAGAAGGACATTTACATTATCACCAGCTTTAACAAGGCGAATATGGCGTTTCATGTTCACGCGGTGGAGGGGATTCACAGAATCTCTTGGGAGTCTATCGAAAAGCCGGACTCTATCATCTACGGCGGGGACGAGGGCGTCGTAACCGGCATAGCCAAGACTGGGGAGAGCATTATCTCCATCCTTGACTTTGAGAAAATCACCTTCGACATCGCCCCGCAGACCGGTATTGACGTCTCGACGGTCAAGGTCGCCTCGGACGACGTCCGCTCCAACTGCCCGATTCTCGCGGCGGAGGACTCGGCGCTCTTGCGTAAGATGCTCATCGACTCGCTCACCCGCGCGGGCTACACGCATATTATAATGAAGTCCAACGGTGAGGAGGCTTGGGAGTTTCTCAACGCTGCGAAGGATCACCCCGAGGTGCCGCTCCGCGAGCAGGTTATGCTGCTCATAACGGACATCGAGATGCCCAAGATGGATGGTCACCGGCTCACGAAGCTCGTCAAGAGCGACCCTGTGCTCCACGAGATTCCGGTCGTCATGTTCTCGTCGCTGATTGACGAGGATATGTATAAGAAGGGCGAGGAGCTCGGCGCGGAAGCCCAGCTCTCGAAACCGGAGATTGCGAATCTCGTGAGCGTGATTGATGAGATATTGGGAATAAAATAGCTTCGCTTAAACTCTGCGAGGCGGGGGCTGATGAGATATTGCGGATATAAAAATGAGGATAGTAGAAATGATTGATATGCTCCCCGAGAAGGAGCAGAACTTCGCCTTAGAGCTTATGAAAAAGCTCGTTTTGGCGTGGGATCCCGATTTTACAAAGCTGACCCCTGCAGAGGCAGAGCGCCTTAGAATCGGGAAGCGTCAGTTTGCCGCCGGAGAGAGCTACAGCGATTCGGAAATCGACTGGGATAATCTCGACAACATGGACTTGGGCTAAGGATGTGTCGCCGGGGGCGGGGGTAGCGAAAAGAGAGGAATATTATGCCTAAGAAGCGAATTTACTTGGATACCTCGGTGATTAGCTATTTGCGTCAAGAGGACGCCCCGGAGAAGATGGCCGAAACGCTTGAGTTTTGGGAAATTCTTAAAACTGGTAAGTATGAGGTCTATATTTCTGATGTTACTATTTTTGAATTGTCAAAATGTCTTGAGCCAAGACGCGCAGAACTATTGGCATTACTCAGCAAAATAGACTATAATGAGATTGAGACAAAAGATCATGCGGACATTACCGAGCTATCCATAGCCATTGCAAAGCAAAAACTGCTGCCTGAACGTAGCGTAAATGACAGGCTTCATATCGCGGCTGCAATCTTGAGCGGCTGCAATATCCTCGTGTCGTGGAACTTCAAGCATTTAGTCAATGTGAAAACCATAGATGGAGTTCGTATGATTTCTATTGCAAACAACCTTAACCCGGTAGACATCTATTCGCCCACTATGCTTTTTGAAAGGAGTGATACTGATGGAGAAGCTGATAATCAGCCCGAGCTTTAGTATGGACGATATTCGGAGAATTCGCAGCTATGAGGATCGGCAGTGCCGGAATATGACTGCGCAGGAGCTGGCAAAGCACATCCAAGAAGGCGCTCGCGAAGGGCATAGGATTCTGGCGGAGCTGAGACAGTCACAACTGGGCTGAAAAATTTATTAAAAAAATTTTAGTTTAATACTAAAGTTTTCCGCGGGGGGTTACGATAAAGGTTATAGAAGCGAGAGGGGCGGCGGAGAATCCAAGGCGCCGGAGGAAGCGGCGGCTCTCGAGCTTCAAAAATAAGGAGCAGGGAAGCTCCAATAAAAAATAATTTCATGGAGGAAATTAAAATGAGAATTAACAACAACGTAGCTGCGATGAACGCGCACAGGTCCTATGGACTGAACAACTCCGCCGCCACCAAGAGCATGGCGAAGCTCTCCAGCGGCTATCGCATCAACTCCGCTGCCGACGACGCCGCCGGCCTTGCGATTTCTGAAAAGATGCGCAGCCAGATCCGCGGCCTCACGATGGCTTCCAAGAACACACAGGACGGCATTTCCCTCATCCAGACCGCTGAAGGCGGAATGCAGGAAATCGACAACATGATTCAGCGTGTCCGTGAGCTGGTTGTCTATGCCGCGAATGACACCCAGACCGGTACTGGTGAGGTTACAGGCGGTTCTGAAACGGCTGGAGCTACAGACCGTAAGAAGATACAGGCTGAAATTGACCAGCTGGTCAGCGAAATCAACGGCATGAAGGACCGCGTTGCATTCAACAACAAGAAAGTTATAAGCGGCACGTTTTCCACAACCGGTCTGACTTTCCAGGTTGGCGCGAACGCTAACCAGACGGTTTCTCTCACGATTGGTTCGCTGGATTCTCTAACGCTGGGAATCGGCGCTGCCGCTACTGGTGAGACGACTATGTCAATTGGAACTCTCACGAGTCTTGAAGATGCAACTGCTGCCCAAATTAGTGCCGCTCTCTCGACGATTGATTCAGCGCTTCTTACTGTCACCACAGAGCGTTCCAAGCTCGGTGCTATGCAGAACCGTCTGGAGTACACGCAGAACAGCCTTGACATCTCGGCTGAGAACATCACGGCAGCTGAGAGCCGCATCCGCGACGTCGACATGGCAAAGGAAATGACCACGTTCACCAAGAACAACATCCTCTTCCAAGCGTCTACCGCGATGCTGGCGCAGGCGAACGCCTTCCCGCAGGGAGTCCTGCAGCTGCTCGGCTAATTCAGATAGTTTCTCTAATTCGCTCGAAAGGCGCCATAAAAGAGAGGCCGGTTTATACCGGTCTTTCTTTATAAGAAAAGGTGAGATATATGGCTCAAAATAAGAAGAAAAAACACCAAAGGCCGCAACAGCGCAAGGCAGAGCCTAAGCCCGTGCGCCTTTCTCAGGTTATGATTGTCAAGAATGAGGAAAAAAATATAGAGCGTGCTCTGAAGTGGGCGAAGGGCATTGCCTTTGAGCAGATTGTTGTGGATACAGGTTCAACCGATAGAACAGTCGAAATAGCGGAAAAGATGGGCGCGAAGGTGTTTCACTTTACGTGGATAAACGACTTTGGCGCCGCTAAAAACTATGCTATTGAGCAGGCAAGCGGAAATTGGATTGCCTTTCTCGACGCGGACGAGTTTTTCGTTGATAAAGAAGTACCGGTAGTTATGGAGTATTTAGATAAAATAAATAGGGAACATCCGGCAATTTTAGGAATAGTCTGCCCTTGGGTCTGCGTGGACGAGAGTAAAGACATGGAAATTCAGCTTATCGGCGAGCAGATGCGCCTTTTCCGCAATAAACCAAACGTGCGCTATGTGGGGAAGATTCATGAGGCGATACCGCTGCATATAACCCAGCACGTAAAGACTACGGAGTTTTCTATACTCCACACGGGCTACACGCCGGAAGAGTATAAGGATAAGGCAAAGGGCGAGCGCAATGTGGAGCTTCTCAGAAAGGCTGTAGAGGATTACCCGGATAACGCCAACTACAAGGCATATTTAGCGGAGGCTCTGCGAACCTCGGAGGGCGGAAAGAAAGAGGCTCGGGAGATTTATAGGGCGCTACGCTCTTCAGGTACACAGTTTCTGAAGACTCTTATGTTGAATATGTATGTCTATTCCATGATGGATTTATTTAATGAGGATTTAACGGCAAACCGAGACGAAATAGAGTCACTGGCGTTAGAGGCTATGGGAAAATTCCCGGAGGCTCCGGACCCGTATTATTATTACGCTGTCGTTCTTTTCAAAAAGAAGGATTTTGAGAATGCTTGGCTGTTTCTAAATAAGTGTGCGGATGCGCTTAAAAAACTTAAGGTCGGCGTTACGAATTACGTCAGCGTGCCGATTCTGTATAACAGTATGCTCCGCTGCGCTTACCATATGGGCAGGGAGGACGAGATGCCCGCCTGTGCGCGCAATGCGCTGAAGGACGACCCCTATCGGACGTATTACGCGGCGCAGACCATGCTGTATCTTTATGATGACTGCAAGTATCCTGAAGAAAAGATCGCAAGCTTCATGCTGAATTTGGGTATATATAAAATGGATAACGTCAACGATCTGATTTTCCTCACCAAGGCCGCGAAGGAGAGCGGGATAAAGTCGCTGGCGCAGTGCTTTTTAGCGTTGCTCACGGCGGAATAAGGGGGAGATATTATATTCCAATGTCAACAACTTAAGTAAAGCCGTCATTCCGGGCTTGACCCGGAATCCCCTCGTATCATAGGCAAATCTCCGTTCTAGGGTCGGGATTGCGGGTCAAGCCCGCAATGACGGGGTTTTTAGTTTTTCCGTAAACTCGTAACTCTCTTTAAGTTATTGACATTGGATATTATTCCGGCGCGCTATGGTCATAAAGATATTCGGGCGCGAGGTCAATGTCACCGCCATTCCACACCGGGACGCCGTAGTCGATGTAGACGCTTTTGAAAACGTCCCGATCAGAGAGCGGCACAAAGGCAGCCTTATCCAGAAGCGGCTTGAAGTCGAATATCTTCGCCTCGCCCGTGTTAAAGTGCAGCCATAGAAGGTAGTCGTCCATCGGGCGCACCCCGCTGACTTTTAGAGCGGCGGTCGCCTCATCTGCGTATGCAATTCCGTTTTTGATATACATTTGCGTCACCTCAAAGGCTCAATTATCATCTGTTATTATAGCAAAATTGTTCAAGCAAAACAAGCGGAATTTTAGCTAAGGGGAGAGTAGCCATGAAGGTTGTAATTCTCGCCGGGGGGTACGGCACGCGTATCAGCGAGGAGTCGCATTTGCGCCCGAAGCCCATGATCGAGATAGGCGGCAGACCCATACTGTGGCACATTATGAAGTATTATTCCCACTTCGGGTTTAACGACTTTATCATTTGCTGCGGCTATAAGGGCTATATGATCAAGGAATATTTCGCGGACTACTATCTGCATTGCTCCGACGTGACTTTTGATTTTTCGAGCGGCGGCGCGATGACCGTGCACAGCAACGTCGCCGAGCCGTGGCGCGTGACGCTTGCCGACACCGGCGCGGAGGTGCAGACCGGCGGGCGCATCAAGCGGATTGCCAAGTACGTCGGCGACGAGCGGTTCATGCTGACCTATGGCGACGGGGTCGGGAGCGTCGACCTGAACGCGCTGCTCCGGCAGCACGAGGGCTCGAGCTGCGCGCTGACGCTGACGGCGGTGCAGCCGCGCGGGCGTTATGGGGTGCTCGAGATTGACGAGGACAAGAACCGCGTCGTGGCGTTTCGCGAGAAGGCGCGCGAGGACGCGAACTGGATCAACGCGGGGTTTATGGTCGCGGAGCCGGAGCTGTTCGAATATATTGACGGCGACGGGGTCGCGCTGGAGTTTGCGCCGTTTGAGCGTCTGAGCGCGGAGAACAAGCTCGGGGTGTATCGCCACGAGGACTTCTGGCAGTGCATGGACACCCAGCGCGACATGAACGCGCTCAACGCGCTTTGGGGCAGCGGACAGGCTAAGTGGAAGGTGTGGGAATGAGGGATATGGAATATCGATCCTGTCTATATATTGAAAGCTTTCAAATGAATATTAATGGTAGGATTGACTGTGACGGTAATCATTTAATGTTGTGTTGTGAACCGATTGACCCTACGCCGGGTAGCGCGATATTTGACAGTCCCGCCGAGACAATGAATACATTTTTTCAAATGCGCAAAGACGTCATTGAGGAGAGCAAGAAATTCGATCTTTCAAATCTGCCGGATACAGAGCGCAGGTTAACAGCCGGTTGCGCAAAATGTGCAAATTATCAGATGAAGGAATGGAGCGGCGGGGACGGACTCATTCACTTTGTCAATTTCTCAATGTATCCGGCGCCTTGCCAGTGTAAATGCATCTATTGTATTGTTCGCAACACTGACAAAAGAGTGCCCAATAAAGGCTCAGAGGGCGTCTATTTCGAAAATTTGTTCGACACTTTGGAGTATGCCGTAGACAATGGAATGATTGCCGATAATGCCATTTGGCAGGTGTCAAGCGGTGAGATAACGATCCACCCGTATCGAGAGCGCATATTTGATTTGGTGCGGGATAAAGCTGCTAGGTTTTACACTAATTGCTTCAAATTTGATGAAGCGATAGCGGAGAATTTGAAATCCAACCCGCATTCTGCAATCAATCTGTCAATAGATGCGGGGACTCCGGCTACTTGGCGCGCGATAAAGGGCGTAGATAATTTTGAACAGGTCACCGAAAATCTGGTCAAATATTATGCTTCTTCTTCAAGACCCGGACAGATAACGCTCAAATATATAATCATGCCTGATATAAACGATACTTATGAGGACTTTTTGTCAGTTATTGAGATAATGAAAATTCTGGGCAGGGTGAATCTTGAGATTTCGAGAGATGTTCGCCAAAAATACAGTTCTGCTGACGAGTATGCACAGAACCTAATAGGCGCGGCTGGATATTTAATAGCGATGCTGCACAAGAACGGCAGAACATTTACAATGTATACCTTTTCGCCGGAAGAACGCGAGCAGGTCGTGGCATTTGCGAATGAGCTTTTGGAGAATGATATAGTGTAAAGTTAAGTGCAAGGATATAAAAATTCTAGGGGGTGAAAGTTATTAATTCGGAATTTTACAAAGAGTATGATTTAGCAGTATGCTCTCAATCAAGATATGTTCAGAGATTTGCAGATCTGAAACCAAAACTAATCGACAAACGATTAGTTTTGTATGGCGTGGGGAAAGCTGCACCGACAATCATTGATTTCTGTGAGCAGGCAGATATTGTAATAGATTTTTTGTGCGATAGGAGCCCCCAGCCCGCTTCTTATGGTATACCATACATTTCGATAAGCGAACTAATTGCCAACAGGGATAATCTGGTTGTTATTATTGGCAGTTATCGGTACAGCGATGAAATCCAAGAAATATTATCGATTAACGGATTTGCAAAAGAGCAGATTATTCCATTTCCATTGGAAGCATATGATATAATGAGTTCTAAGCAGTTTTCTCGGCATCTCGATGGTTATACAAGAGCATATGATTACTTCAAAGATGAAAAATCCAAACAAGTGGTTATTGATAGAATGCGGCTGTACTTGACCGGAAGATTGCTGGAAAAGAATACTTCGTCAAGTTCCTATTTTGAAAGCGGTTGTGTCCAGTTTGGTAATAATAGTGTCATTGTCGATGGCGGTGCGTATGACGGCAAGACGGCAATCGAGTTTCTTAAATGTGCATCGCGAATCGGAAACGTAAAGGTATACGCTTTTGAAGCTGATCCTGAAAATTATAGTAAGACGATTGATACGGTAAATAATTATCCTCAAATTACGGTGCCAAATTTTGCATTGTGGGATTCTAATGTTTATCTTGCTTGGCGGACCGATACGACTGCATCTAGAATTGTAGGTGATCAAGCAACGGACTACCAAAAAACGGTGAGAGCTTGCTCATTGGATTCGTTCTTCTTGGGTAAAGACGATATCCCAACGCATATAAAGCTGGACATCGAGGGTGCGGAGCATAATGCCATTTTAGGCGCGGCGGAGCTTATATCTAATTATAAACCTCAATTAATGATATGCGCTTATCATAAGCCTGAAGATGTGTACGATTTATATGAGCTGATACTAAGCATTAGAGATGACTACAATTTTGTCTTACGCCACCACTATGACGGGATGTACGATACGGTTCTGTATGGTTTCTAACGCGCTTTTTCAAAGGGGAAAGCAAAGTATGGATAAAAAAGCTGTGTCTGTAATTATGCTCACCTATAACCGCGAAGCTCTTGTGGGACGAGCTGTTGAGAGCATACTAAACCAGGCGTTTGGCGATTTTGAGTTCATCATCGTGGACAACGGCTCGACCGATCGCAGCGGCGCGATTGCGGACGAGTATGCGGCGCGGGACGCGCGGGTTCGCGTGATTCACCGTAAGCGCGGGAACATCGGTTCCGGGCGTAACGCGGGGCTCGACGCCGCGCGCGGCGAGTGGGTCGCGTTCATCGACGACGACGATTGGTGTGAGCCGGATTTTTTGGAGTTTTTGTACGCGCTTGCGGTGGAAAACGGCGCGGACGTGGCGATTTGTGGGGCGGAGGGCAAGGAGTGCGACGAGAAGCTGGTTATGAGTGCCGAGGAGGCGGTGACCGAGCTGCTCTGGCGGCGGAAGTATAATGTGCAATTTCCGACGAAGCTGATTTCCGCGCCGCTGATGTCGCGGTTTCGTTTTTCCGAGTCGGCGAAATTTGATGATATTGAGCTTATGCCGAGGCTTCTTGCGGAGGCGAAGCGCGTTGCCTATCACGGATTGCCGAAATATACTTTTGAGCGGCACGGGACCAACAACTCCGCGTGGACGACGAATCACGCGCTGCTGACTCCGGCGACGCTTGCGGAGTATTTGCGGGTTTATCGGGAGCGGACGGAGTTTTTGTGCGAGAAATTTTCAAAAAGTGCCGAAAAATGGCATTATTTTGAATGGTCGTTTATGATAAGTATGGTAGAAAAAGTCACGCGCCTGCGCCTTGTGGATTGTGACGATTTGTGTTATATTATGAAGCGTGAGCTGGCAAAGCACCGGGACGAGTTTTTGGGGTGCCTCTGGGCGCTGGAGTTTGAGAAGGAATGGGTGAGGGAGTATGTTGTGCGATAGAGCGTCCTGCACTGGGTGCGCCGCTTGTACTAACGTTTGCCCTGAGGTCTGCATTGAGATGCAACCTGATGGACAGGGTTTTCCCTATCCCAATATTTCAAGCGAACACTGTACTGATTGCGGTCTGTGCAGTGAAGTCTGTCCTATTATAAACCGAATGCCAGACAGTGATAGAGAAGCGCCGGAAGTCTACGCCGCGTGGTCGCATGACGATGATTTATGCTCGCAGAGTTCGTCCGGCGGGGTCTTTACGGAGCTCGCGCGAGTTATCATCCGAGACGGCGGATACGTCGCGGGAGCGGCGTTTGACGACAACTTCGATGTCGTACACATATTGGTCGATGACGAGGTTGGTCTTAGCAAGCTAAGACAATCGAAGTATGTCCAGAGCGACATGGGCAGCATTTACAAGCAAATTGGAGACAAGCTCTCTGGCGGCAAGACAGTTCTGTTCAGTGGAACGTCGTGCCAATGCGCAGGAATTAAACATCTTTATAAAGAATATTCCGACAATCTGATTCTTTGCGACCTAATCTGCCACGGCGTGAATGCTCCGAAAGAATGGCGTACATATCTAAGCGACAAAGAAAAAGAATATGGCGCAAGAGCGGTTTCGATTAATATGCGGGATAAGCACAATGGATGGAACAACTTCGGCGTCGCAATAGCTTTTGAAAACGGGCGAGAGTATTTTTCATACCACAAGAATGACTCGTACTTTGCGGCGTACTTGAAAAATCAACACTTGAGAAAGTGCTGTTTTAACTGCCGATACAAGGCTGCGAGCCGTGAAACGGATATAACTCTGGGCGATTTCTGGGGGATTAAAGACGTTCCCCCGGAAACGCAGCGGTGCGGCATTTCCGCGGTTCTGCTGCACAGCGCAAAGGGCGGGGAGCTTTTCAATCGAGCGGCGGACAGAATCACTAAAGAGCATAGAGTCGTTGAGGACGTTAAGACTAAAAATCCGATGCTGACAGAGTCGGCGAAAACACAAGGAGGTAGCACCATGCGAATTACTGCTGACAGTAGGCTGGATATTGGGAGAGCCACACTGTTTTTGACACATAGATGCAATTTGAAATGCAAACTATGTATTGCTCGAAACCCATATTACAAAGAGCCATGGTATCCAGAATACCATTATCTAATTGAGACAATTGATAGATTTTTCAGTGTGATAGATAATGTTGAAATCCTGCAACTTGAAGGCGGAGAAACTTTGCTTAGGGTTGATTTGCCTCAAATTTTAGAATATCTAACTAAATACAAGGACAGAGTAAAGCGAGAG
The DNA here is from genome assembly GCA_031262405.1 of Oscillospiraceae bacterium. Taxonomy (GTDB): domain Bacteria; phylum Bacillota; class Clostridia; order Oscillospirales; family Oscillospiraceae; genus UBA2658. Next base: position 22,414 of record JAISHS010000013.1, read on the forward strand.
ATTCGTATAATCACAAATGGAACAATTGTGCCAAGCGATAGCCTTCTGTCGGCGTCAAAGCTTTGGGACGAGAAGATTTACTATATTGTCGATAACTATGGAGATAAATTATCAGTAAATGCGAAGGCAGCCTCAAGAAAATTAGACGATTGGGGTATTAGGCATGAACTTAGAGGGTATAGCGGTGATGACGTGCACTTTAACGGCTGGGTGGATTTAGGCGACTTCTCGAAAAAAAGGGATGTTGAAGGAGCTAAGGTACTCTTCAAGAAATGCTCGAATCCTTCTAAATTAGGGCTAATTCTAAATATCACTAACGGCGAGGTTTTCACATGCGGTCGATCACGGCTGACATTTGAGCAGGACATAATCCCCAAGAACAATTACGAGATTGTTAACTTATTCGACGATAATGAACTTATAGATGCAAAGAGGGCTAAAATCAAAGGGTTCTACTTACTCGACTATTTCACGGCATGTCAGTATTGTAACGGTAATTGCGCAGATAGTCCGCATTTTACTCCCGCTGAACAGTTAGGGGAGATAAATGAATGAAGAAGATGCGTGGTAGTGTTGCTGTTTTTACAAGAGCATATAATGCAGAAATCGCGTTAAAGCGCGCTATAGAAAGCATTTTGTCGCAAACACATAGTAGTTTAAAATATTACCTTTTGGATAACGGCTCAAACGATGAAACCCCGATGATAGCAAAACATTATGAGGCCAAAGACAATCGGGTGTTACACCTGAAAAACGAGACGAATACTCTTCATAATACTTATACAGGCATAGGTTGGACGCGGTTTAATGTTTTAGAAGATATACTTAAAGAATCTGGTACGAATAGTTGTAGTTATTGCGACTATTATGCATCTCTCGACGCGGACGACGAATATCTCCCAGATTTCCTCGAAAAAGCTCTTGCCTTCATGGAAGATAACGACCTTGAAGCGGTGCGCGTGGGAAGCTACTTTGTTGAGTCAAAGACGAATGAAATCATAAGAACCAAGGAAGTGCCCGAAGATATAATTTTGGAAGGGCGTGATTTTGCGGATAGATTTCCCGAATACAGGAGTCATGTTCTGACTACATGGGGCGGGATTTACTCTGTTGAGCTACTCAAACGTTGTGAACTCAGCAAGATTAAGGGCTTTGACCATATGAACGACACCGCGTTTTGCCATGAGGTTTTCCGCAAGGCGAAGCGCGCGGGGATTATGGCGACGCCGCTGCATAAATACTATATTTCCTTAACGAGTAAATCGAATCAATATACGCCGTATTGGTATAAATCCTGCAAAAAAATTATGCAGCTTACGCGCGATTACCTCCTTGACTACGGGGAAATCAGTCAAGCCAATGAGGATTACCTGCGGGTTATATGGCTGACACAGCTCAAATATGTCATACCGCGTATTCAGAATTCCTCCGTCGATTTTGCGACAAAAGTGAAGGATATCAGCGTATTTCTGTCCGACGAAATGACCGTAGAGGTGCTTCGCCGTTGGAGCGAGGTGGGAATTTATTCGGACAGGCATGAATTTGTTGAGTCAATTTTGGATTGGATTGAGACACAACCCGAAAGAAGCAGCTGCGAGGGGCTTATTCGAGATATTTACAAAGTCTTGGAGGGCTATTAAATGCACGTTTACATTTGGACTCACGCGTATAACGCTGAAAAAACTCTGCCGCGCACTATAGAAAGCGTTCTGGGTCAAACTTATCGTGATTTCACATACCTTCTGTTAGATAACGGCTCCACCGACTCGACAGGGGACGTCGTGCGCGAATACGCCGCGTTGGATAGCCGTATTGTGCCGTTCTTCAACGAGAAAAACTGGGTGGGTTACGGTTTCTATGAGGCAATCCGTGACAATGTTATAGACCGGGATTGCTTTTTCTGTACGCTCGACGCCGACGATGAATATTTGCCGGAGTTTCTTGAAAAATGCGTCGATTTCATGGAACGGTTCGATTGCGACATCGCCTGCGCCAGTTCGCAAAGTGTTGATGCGGAAACCGGCGAACTACTTGAGGGAAGCAATGCAGTTGATTATGATATGATCATTGAGGGTGAAAAGTTTTCGGACGAGTTTTTTAATTATGGGCCGATGTTATTCACGATATGGGGGAAGGTGTATAAGTCGTCGGTTTTGAGGAAATTCGATTATGCCTACCGTAAATCAATGTCATATGGCTCAGACACCGCTTTCGCGTTAGAGGCGTTTAAACACGCCGACTGCGTAGGTGCGTTAAGCGAGAAGCTGCATAAATACTATATTTCGAAAAAATCAACGAGCTTTGTTTTTGACGTCAATCGGATATACTCAATTCAAAAAATCGTTGACTTATACTGCAACTATCTCAGGGTCAAGAACGGCTTGACAGCTGAGAATATCAGTCATGTATACAATGCTTACGCTAACAACATTAATCAAGTGATGGTAATTTTAGAAAATGCCGAGCTTGCTTCAGAAGAGAAGCTGGCCAAATTATTGCAGCTGATAGATCACGACCACACGCGTGAGCTGATGCGACAAGACTATATAGACAAGCCGTCAAAAGATTTTCTCATACAAAATTTTCAAGTGTTTATATATAATTTGCTCGACGAGTGCTCTGAGGCCATTGCGCCAACCGCCGTAAAAATCTGTGCGTTCACGGGGCAGGCGCCGGAGCGTCTGCCGCCTTGGGGCGGGGAGGCTTTAGTGAGCTTTGCGCTGGCTCTGTTGGATGCAATAGGTTCAGCTGCTACACCGTTTGTCCGCAGACTCTTGGCGAAAAGCTCAATTATCGTATCACTTAACCCGGGTTCGCTTCGGTTTTTACGCGAACCGATTTCACGCGTTATTGATGGCGACGCGGCTGCGGCGTTGGACAGCGTCTTAGAGCTGCTGGACGAAGAGATTCCCGACGAGTTCGCGGAGGATTTTATTGAGTTGGGCTCGAATCTTTCCGCCGCCGCGGAGAATCCCGGTGCGTGGCTGCTGTTTCAAAAGCTGCGCGCGCAGTTTTTCATCGAGCAGAGCCGCTTCGATGAGGCGAGAGCGCTGACGGAGGAGCTGGCGGAAATGCTCCCCGGCGATGAAGAAATTGAAATGCTAAAGCGGGGACTGCCGCAATGACAAATCATTTCCTGCTCTACGGCCACGGGGGTTCTTACAATCACGGGGCGGAAGCGATAACGCGCTGCACAATTGAGCTGTTACGCAAGCTCTCGCCGGGTTGCAGGATTAACCTTTCAACCCACTTTGCGGCGCAGGATAGAGAGTTCTCGCTTCCCGCTGACGAATTTATAGAACGGGATTTAAGCGGTAAAACCAACGCCGAAATCTATGCGCCGACGATTGAGCGGATTAAACCCGGAAGCGTTTGTTTTCATGTCGGTGGCGACAATTACTGCTATAAAAACTGGCAGAGGTGGTCGACAATTCACTACGCGGCCTTGGAGCGGGGCGCTTATAGCATTCTGTGGAGCTGCTCTATTGATCCTGAGGTTATTGACAACGAAATGCTCGTCGCGCTTAAAACGCACCATTTGATTACCGCCCGGGAGAGCATTACCTATAACGCCCTGCTGGAGCGAGGCTGCACGAATATAATTAAGGTTTCCGATATTGCTTTCGCTCTTGAGCCGGAAAAAGTGGATATCGGAATTAATAATTACGTGGCGCTCAATGTAAGTCCGCTGGTTGTTCGTAAGAAGCCTTTGGTTCTGGATGCGTTTAGGGCGCTTGCGGAGTATATTCTTGCCGAAACAAGCTATAATATCGCGCTTGTACCGCACGTTGTCCAGCCTGCTGACAACGATTTTGACGCTCTGCGGGAATTAAGTATAGGCGATGTAACGCGAGTTACGCTTGTGTCCGATAAGCTTTCTGCGGCGCAATATAAGTACGTTATATCGAAGGCGCGAGCTTGTATATCCGCCCGAACACACGCGGCAATAGCGGCCTATTCCAGCGGAGTTCCTACACTCGCGGTTGCATATTCTGCTAAGGCGCACGGGATAGCGAAAGAAGTTGGGCTGCCAGTGATAGACCTTGCTGAAATAACAGACGCAAATTCGTTGATTGAACACCTCCGCCGCCTTCTCCCCTAACGCAAAGCAGCTGCTCCCTTCGGAGCAGCTGCTTTGCGTTAGGGGGTCACGCCTCTTACGCCGAGACTACGCGGTGCAGGCCGGTGACGATTTCGACCTCGGTGACGGTTATGCCGAGCTGCTTGGCGATCTGGGTCTTGTCTGCGCCCTCGTCCAGCAGACGCGTTATCCGGGCGCGGCGGCTCTCGGGCGCAGGAGGCGCCTCGAGCAGCGGATCGCCCGAGACAAGCTCGTCCACAACGTGCTCAAATAGGGGGATTACGTCCTGAGAAGCGGCCTTCTTTGACCGGGAGCGCGGCTTCTTTTCTATCGGGGGCGCTTCAAGCTCCAGAGGCTCCGCCTGCGGGAGATGCAGCTGCCCGAGCCGCCGGATCTCGTCCTTCGACTCTCGCACCTGGTCAAAATATTCCTCCATGGCGTCCTCAACCATACGGTACAGCTTCAAGAGCTCCGCTTCCTTCTCGCTGAGCAGCTTTTTTTGCTGCCTAATTCCGGAGAACAAAAACCGAGCCAAAATAAGTACCGCACAGACCAGAGCGAAAATGAAGAGCGCAAATGCGTAGTTACCTGTGGCCATAATCCCAAATTCCTGCCTTATATCTTATATTTTGATATCTATCAAATGCTTAACCGCGGGCGCGGAGAGCTCCTCGGCTAGCTTTTCCTCGCTGGTCGGAGGACGAGAGCTGCCGCCGTCGCCGTAATAGTCCTCGCTGCCGCCGTCCGAATCGAAACGCAGCTGCGTCTCGTCCGGCTTTTGATTTGCCTCGATCTTCTTAGGCTCCTGACTGTCAACCGCCTTTTGCTGGGCAGTCAGAAACTCCTGGTGAACGTCGCCCCGCTTGAGCGCGGCGGAAACATCCCTGGCATAGTCGTTCGTGCGAGTTATCATTATTTGGTTGTCAATACCGCCCATCGACATAATGCACACCCCACAACTTCGCTGTTTATAGTACCGTGTTGTCTATGTCTCTGAAAAGGGAATTAAGAGGTTCCCAAGCTTTGCTTTAGCTTGATGAGCACTCGGGAGTGTATCTGTGACACCCGAGACTCGGTGATGTCCATCACGCGGGCGATTTCCTTGAGGAGAAGTCCCTCGTGGTAATACAGAGTGACGATGAGCCGCTCCCGCTCGGGAAGCGCTTCAATCGCCTCTGCCAGCAGAGCCTTTTTTTCCTTCTCCATCAGAAGACTCTCGGGGGTCTGGCCGTCATCCGCCAAAGCTTCCCGCGCGGGAATATCGGGATTGAGCGAATCCTCAAAGCTCACGATGTTGAACATATGCGCGTGGTACAGCGCCTTTTTGACCTGATCCTCGGGGATGTTAAGCTCCGCCGCGACGTCCGCGTCGCGAACCGCTGACTGACGCTCGCCCTCCAGCCGCTCATAAGCGTCGCTGATTGCGCCGATTTTCTTCCTCAGCCCGGGAGACGCCCAGTCCTGAGAGCGCATATAGTCCAAGATTTCTCCGCGGACGCGGGGGACGGCAAAGGTGTCAAATTTTATGCCGGAGTCCGGATCATAGCGATCCATGGCGTCAATGAGGCCAAGAATGCCCGTGCTCAAGAAATCGTCATATTCGTTATATCCGCTGTATTTCGGCATCATTCTGCGAACTATCCACTTCACAAGGTAGGAATAGTGTAGAATAAGGTCGTTTCTCACCTCAAGGTCGCCTGTTTTTTTAAAGCGCAACCACAGCTTTTTCAGCGCGTCATCGGTGAGTACAGGTTTGCCGGCGGCCGGCTCGTTCATATTTCTCGCCCCTCTTATACTGCTAAATCCGGCGCTTTTGAAGCTGACGCCGCTGCATGTCGAGAGTGTATTTTCCGAGTAGCCCCGCCAGCCGTGCGCCGCCGTTTATAAAGCACAAGCCGACAAGGGTGTTTTTATAGCCCGTGGGTGATTCATGAATCCGGCGAACCCGGGCTACTACGAGAAGCGGCGGCGAGGTGGGCTGGGGCCACTTGAGGTCAAGCTCCAGCAGATATCGCTCGCCCACGGCATAGTTTCCTCCGACTAAGAGCGCAACGCCCGTCTCGCTGATGTCTCTTGTGCGCACGCGCTCTATTAGCCGCTCTTCATCAACGACTAAGAAGGCCTCGCCGTCTTTTTCGGGCAGGGAATAGATGGCTGCGTCCATCCGCACAGGAAAACGGTAGGCATGGCGGCGCTGCTCCTTCTCCGGAGAGGAGATTATTTTAAATTCGATATTCTTGAGGTTGCCTTCAAGGTTTAGGGTGACGACGCGCACTCTGACGCTGTATCGACCGGTTTCGCGATAAAAGACAGCCGTCAGCTCCTCGTCGGTGTGGAGGATGATCGGAACGCCCTTGTATGTAGGTAACTGCGCGTAAATTGTGGAATCGGCGTAGTATTCCACCATCGTTCGATAGTAAGGAGAGTTCTTTCGGAATATGTCTATTTTGTCTCCGATTGCCGGAACCAGCTTGATACTCATATCTGTAACCGTGCCTTATATTTAGTTTCTGCCGAAAACGCGTGAGAAGAAGCGAGATAGTCTGCCGCTCGATGCGGGGTCAATTGGGATGTTGAGAAGATTGTGAGCTATTGCCTTTATGTCCCGAGCCACGAGTCCCTCCGGCTGGGTGAGCATAAGGGGGGTCTGGCGTTTTATGGATTCCTCCACGGCTCTGTCATAGCGGACGAAGCCGAGAGCGTTTACGTGCTTGCCCATATAGCGGCTGACTATATTGAGGAAACCGTCTAAAACTCGATTGGCCTCTTCCTTATTGTCGCACTTATTCATTATTATGTCAAGTGTATGTGTGCAATCTCTTTGAACAACCGTCTTAACAAGGGCATAAGCGTCCAAAATTGCAGTGGGTTCAGGGGTAGTAACTATCACAGTTTCAGTGGAAGCGAGGATAAGCTGGACAATATTCTCCGTAATTCCGGCTCCGGCGTCGCAAATAATTATGTCAGCCGGATTCTCAAGACTGATAATGCCGCCCAGAACGTCTTGGAGCTGCTGATCGTCCATGTTGATAAGCTCCATTACGCCGGAGCCGCCCGAGATAAAACGCACTCCGCCATGGCCGGTCTGAACGATTTCCTCCAGAGTTTTTTCACCGCTTAGAAAGTGACTGACATTATAACGGGAGGCGACGCCCAGCATTACGTCTATATTGGCAAGACCGAAGTCGGCGTCCACCACCATCGGGTGCACGCCCATCGCGCTCAGCGCCAAGGCAAGATTGACCGAAAAACTGGATTTCCCCACGCCGCCTTTTCCGCTGGCGACTGTGATGATCTTGGGGTTCCGGCTTTTGCTCATCATCTGCCTAAGATTGTAAGCCTGATCTAAGTTCGTCTCAATCATTTGTTCATTGCTCCGGTTCATTTTGTAACCACGGTAGTTCCCGTTGAAGCCATTTGCTTAGCTGCGGCAGTTCGCTTGACGGAAGGAGTCTCCTTTGAGTTTGTTCTTTTCACGGGCTTTTCGGCGGGCGCGGGAGGCTCCGGCGTAAAGCGCGGCTCCAGCCCTAAAATCTGCTTTGCGGCAGTTTCCGTATTCAGAACCTCTATGTCGTTGGGGACGTTTTGCCCCGTCGTGACATAGGAGAGCGGCTTTTTGGAATACCAGCTCAGATTTATAATCATGCCGCGGTAACGGGTCTCGTCTAGCTTTGTTACGACAAGCTTATAGTCCGGCAGGAAGCTGTAGCTGTCCAGAACCTCCTTTGCCGACGGAAAGCTGATGGAGGCGGAGATGCAAAGCAGAATATCCTCCGGGTGAGTCAGCTCAATTATCTGCCGAACCTCCTCACAGTGGCGCGCTTCGCCGGTCTGCTTGCCCGCCGTGTCGATGAAAATCACGTCCAGATCGGCCATGCTCTCGAGCGCGGCCGTCAGCTCGTCCGGTTTATAGACGACCTGAAGCGGAATTTCAAGAATGTCCGCATAGGTCTGCATCTGCTCCTGCGCGGCGATTCTATAGGTGTCGGTGTTTATTATGCCGACCTTTTTCTGCTTGCTCATGACGAAATTGGCGGCCAGCTTGACGATGGAGGTGGTTTTGCCGACGCCGGTCGGTCCGACGACGAGCACCACCTTTTGGGAGAATTTTTTGTGCTGGACAATGCTGGGGGTGCCCAACTGCTCCATGATCAGGTGACTCATTATCTCGGTCGGCGAGGCGTTCGGCTGGTGGCGCAAAATCGCGACGGTTTCCTTCGCGATTGAGTGCGCCAGCTCCTCACGTACCTGATTTTCAAGCAGGTTGCAGAAGAGCTCGGCAACCTCCTCCGGATAGTCATAGGTGACGTCGCGCTTTACAAAGTTAAATTTGTCGACAAAGCCCTTGAGCATACCGTCCAAATCGTCGAGACGACGGGTCAGCAGCTCTATCTGATCTTGATTATATAGCACCTCTTGAGTCTCTTTTTCGGGTTTTGGGGCGGATGGCTCAAAATTTTCGCGAAATTTAAGAACCGAGGGCACCTTCTCCGGGTCATAGGCGACCATAAGCTCTATATGGCGCTTTTTGAACAGCCCAAAGAACCCTTTTTGACGTATCTTCCTGTTGTTAAGTATGACCGAGTCCGCGCCAAGCTCACGGATTATGGTGGTCATAGCCTCGTGCATATCACGGGCAACATATCTCTTCACAAGCATTTAGAGTCTGATCACTCCTTCCGAATGAACGTCGATATTTTGCTCAATTTCATTATAGGAAAGCACCGCAAGGTCGGGAGAGACCTGCTGCGCGATGCGCCGGAACTGCCGCCTCACGGCGGGAGAGACCAGAACCGTGGGAAGGCGGCCGTGGTTCTTTGCGGTTTCAACAACGTCGCGGAGCTTGTCAAAAATCCGCCTTATATTGCTTGGCTCCATCGCGAGATAGGAGCCGCTCTCCGATTTTTTCGTGTTCTCGGCAATCATCTGCTCAAGCGCGGGGTCAACGGTTATCGCATAGAGCTCGCCGTCCGGAATGAAGCGGTTTGAGATCACCCGTCGGAGCGCCTGACGCACATATTCGGTCAAGACCTCCGGGTCGCGGGTTATGCCGCCATAGTCGCCGAGAGTCTCGACGATAGTCGCCATGTCGCGTATGGGCACGTTCTCCTCCAGAAGAGCCGCGAGAACCTTTTGAAGCTCGCCGAGGGAGAACATTTTCGGAACAACCTCGTCCACAAGGGCGGGCTGAATCTTCTTTAGGTTATCTATGAGCGTCTGCACCTGCTGGCGGTTCAGCAGCTCGTGGGCATAACGCTTTACAATCTCCGTCAGGTGCGTTGCGATAACGCTCGGCGGGTCGATTGTAGAATAGCCCAAGAGCTCCGCCTCCTCGCGGTCGTTCTTGGAAATCCAGAGCGCGGGAAGTCCGAAGGCGGGCTCCGTTGTCGGTATGCCGGGAATCTCCTCCACGGCTTCGTCGGTGCTCAGCGCGAGGAAATGATCCGCCATAACCTCGCCCGAGGCGACCTCTACGCCCTTAATTTTAATTGAATAGGCGCTCGTAGAAAGCTGAATATTGTCGCGCAGGCGAATTGCGGGCACAATTATGCCCAAATCCAGCGCGCACTGCCGCCTTATCATGACAACGCGGTCGAGAAGGTCTCCGCCCTGAGCCACATCCACCATGGGGACGATACCATAGCCGAATTCCAGCTCGATGGGGTCGACCTGCAGGAGCGACGCGACATTTTCGGGCTTGCGCTTCTCCTGGGCAAGCTGCTCGGCGGCGTCGTCCGTAGTGACGACCTCCTTGCGGTTTAAGCGCTGATAGTTGAAATAGCCGACGATCATGAGAAGCACCGCCACTATCCACATGATGGGCTTGGGAAGCCCCGGAATTAAGCTGAGCACCACGACCAGAACGCCGCCCATGATGAGCACATAGGGCTGCGCGGCAATCTGCGCGCCGACCTGTGAGCCGAAGCTGGAGTCGTTTCCGCCGGAGCGCGTGACGATTATGCCGGAGGAGGTTGAAATGAGAAGCGCCGGAATCTGCGAGACGAGACCGTCGCCCACCGAGGCGAGCAGAAAGATGTTCACGACCTCGCCTATCTCCTGATCCATGGTGATCATTCCGATTATTATGCCGCCGATGATGTTGATGGCGGTGATGATGAGACCGGCGATAGCGTCGCCCTTGATGAACTTACTGGCACCGTCCATAGCCCCGTGAAAATCGCTCTCCCGCTGGATGATTGAGCGGCGCTCCCGCGCCATATTCTCGTCGATGACGCCGCTGTTGAGATCCGCGTCAATCGCCATCTGCTTGCCGGGCATAGCGTCTAGGGTGAAGCGCGCGGCGACCTCCGCGACACGCTCCGAGCCCTTGGTGATGACCATGAACTGGATTATGAGGATTATGAGGAAGATGATAAATCCGACGACGATATTGTCGCCGATGACAAAGGAGCCGAAGGTTCGGATGACGTTTCCGGCGTCGCCCTCGTTGCCGAGAATAAGGCGGGTGGAGGAGAGGTTCAGAGCCAGCCTAAACAAGGTAATCACCAGCAGCATAGTCGGGAAGATTGAAAATTCCAGCGGGTTTTTAACAAACAGCGCAAAGAGCAGCACCAGCAGTGACAGCGTGATGTTGATAATCAGCAGAAAGTCCAGCAGCCACGTTGCCAGAGGCAGCAGCAGCAGAAAGACAATCGCAAGGATTACTAACGCTATGGCTATGTCGGACAGTTTCATGTATGTCTATCTCCTTCCTGTCCGGGAACCGTGCTTGTTCCTGTAGATGTAGACCAGAATATCGGCGACCGCCTGATAGAACTCCTCGGGAATCTCGTCGCCTATGTCGCAATAGGCATAGAGCGCCTGCGCCAGCGGCCTGTTCTCGACCAGCTCGACGCCGAATTCGCGCGCTTTTTCTTTGATGCGCCGCGCCAGAAAGTCCTGCCCCTTGGCTACTACCATCGGGGCGGCGTCCACGCCGGTTTCATATTTGAGCGCCACGGCAAAGTGGGTCGGGTTCGTTATTACAACGTCCGCCGTGGGAACCTTTTCCATCATGCGCATTGCGCTCATCTGACGCTGCTTCTGACGAATCTTGCCCTTGATCTGGGGGTCGCCCTCCATCTGCTTGAACTCGTCCTTGACCTCTTGCTTGGTCATGCGCAGGTCCTTTTCATATTTCCACCACTGAAAAAGATAGTCCGCCGCCGCAATGGCGACGAGCGCCAGACTCATCTTGAGCGCAAGATTGAAGGCCAGCTCCAGCGAGCCCACAAACGCATCGTAGACGCTCTGTCCGATAAGCGTCGGAAACTTTTCTATGTTTTTTGTGTATTCCGAATAGGCGATATAGCCCAAAATACCGATCTTGAGCATGGATTTGAGAAGCTCAACTAAGGTGCGGATAGAGAAAATGCGCTTGAAGCCCTTGATGGGACTGATGTTCTCAAGCTTTGGAGTCAGATTTTTCGTGGTGAAGAGAAAGCCCACCTGCATAACATTTGAGGCGATTGCCGCCAGAAACGACGCGGCGAGAATCGGGAGCAGAATCGACAGCATACTGAGGCTGGCATTATAAAAAACCTGCTGAAAATCGGTTACGGTGATACCGCTCTCGGAGGGAGCGAGCGCCGCGCCGCTGAGATAGCTGGAGTAAAGCCCCGCGAGCTGCTCGACATAGCGGGGCATGATAATGAGCATCAGCCCAATCATGACGACGCAGGAAACGGCAACATTGGCCTCGGTGCTCTTTAGAACCTGACCGCGCTCCCGCGCCTCTTTTCGGCGCTTGGGGGTTGCCCGTTCTGTTTTTTCTCCTCCCGGCATATCCTAAGCCCTCACTAAGCGAATGCGCTGAACATATCCTCTATGGCGATAAACATCTGTGAAAAAATTTCGTTGCTGAAATTCACAAAGACAGGCAGCATAAACAAAAGCACAATCATACCGACGAACAGCTTTATGGGAATGCCCACGACAAAGACGTTCATCTGCGGAACCGTTCTCACGAGAAGCCCGAAGGCAAATTCCAGCACCAGCCCCGAGGCGACGACGGGAAGCGAAACCATGACTCCTAAGGTGAAGCTGCGGGCAAAGACGTCCAGCGCGACTATGCCGATGTCGGGGGCAAGGTGCAGTCCGCCGATGGGCATTCTTTGAATAGTGAGATAAATGATTTCTATGAGCCTGTGCTGACCGTCTACCGCAAAAAAGATGATAAGCAGAACCAGGTTCAGAATGTTTCCGGTCATAGGAATCTGAGTCCTGTTCTGCGGATCATAGACATTAACAATGCCGAAGCCGATTTGCATATCGATAAGGCCGCCGGAGACGAAAATAAGCGCGAAGAACATATTGGTTATAAAAGCCAGAGCAATTCCCAAAAGAAGCTCCCCCGCGCAGAGGAGAAAAAAGCCCAGAAGCGTGGAGTATTCTATGGGCGCGGAGGGGGGAAACACCAGAAAAAAGAGAAAGCTGAGACAGGCCACAAGCCCGATTTTAGCAGTGCGCGGGATGTTTGTGCGCCCGAAAATCGGCGAGGAAAAGATCAGTCCCCCGACTCTCAGGAGCATAAGCACAAAATAGTCCGCGTTTTCAAGGATTGAAGTTACAGCGCTCATAAGGCGTCAACTCACAAAGCTGCCCATCATATCGAACAGACGGTTTGTAAACCCGATAAGGGTGTTTAGAATAAAGCTGCCGAAGATCAGGATGGTCAGGAAAATCGCGACGATTTTCGGGACGAAGGCCAGCGTCTGCTCGTTAATCTGCGTCGTCGCCTGAAAAATCGAGACGATTAGTCCGACGACCATGGCGACAATCAGCATGGGCGCCGAGGATATGATGGTCGTGTATATCGCGTCCTGCATGATAGACAATATTTCCGACATACTAAGCATTCGCTATTCCCCCTTCCCGGAAAGATTTACATCGGCTAAGGACGCTAGGCAAAGCCCTGGATGAGTTCGCCGATAATCAGCTGCCAGCCGTCCACCAAAACGAAGAGAAGCACCTTGAACGGCAGCGAGATCATAGACGGCGGAAGCATCATCATGCCCATTGCCATCAGCGTACTCGACACAACCATATCCATTACGACAAACGGAATGTAAATAAAAAAGCCTATCTGAAAGGCACGCTTGATTTCGCTGGTCATAAAGGCGGGGATGAGGGTGCTGTTCGGCGTGTCCTCCGGCGTGTCGGGACTCTCACCGGAGAGTCCGACGAAGAACTCAAGATCAGATTTATAGGTCTGCTTGAGCATGAAGCCGCGAATGGGGTCCATCGCCCTGTCTAGAAACTCGTCTTGAGTAATTTCCTCGTTGCTATAGGGGATATAGGCCTCGTCATAAATCTGAGTGAAGACGGGGCTCATTACAAAGAAGGTGATAAACAGCGCCAGCCCGATAATTACTTGGTTGGGCGGGACGTTTTGCAGACCGAGCGCGTTGCGGATGAAGGACAGGACAATAACTATCCGCGTAAAGCCGGTGAGCATTATGAGCAGACTCGGCAGAAGCGTCAGCAGAGTCAGAAGGATGACAATATCAATAGTCTGCGTGTCTGCGCCGAAGATGTTGTCCACCAGAGTCTCTAGCGTACCGGCGGCATAGGCGGAGATTGTCAGCATAAAGCTCAGAAGCAGCACAGCCAGAGCGATCATAGAGAATTTCCGGCGGCGTGTCATGGGCTTCGCGGAAGCTTCCGCGCGCTGAGACTTATTCCTCCGGCGGGGCGTCTGATGTGTCAGCGTCGGCGTTGGCAGAGTCTGTTTTTCTAAGTATGGAGTCAAAATTTTCAATGTTTTTTCCCCTTGCCTGCTTTCCGATTATGTCTGCGCCGGAGCCGGTCGTTTTGTTTTTAATGAAACCTAAAAGCTCCGAAATGCCCTTGGCGACCATCCCGTTCGGAATGAAGGAAGCGGCGGGCTCCTCCTTGGGAATCGCGTCCGGACTCAGCGTGTCGAGGAGGGTCACAGCGCCGTTTGTCATCGCAATGAAATAGAGCTTGCCGCTCAGCTCGACGAGATAAAAGGACTTGTCCTTTGCTATAAAAAAACTGTCACGGAGAACAATGTTTCTCCCCGACTTGACTTTGTTAGACTTCTTCCCTATGTACCAGGTCGTGTAATAGGCGCCGAATATTACAGCAACGGAGCCTAGTATAAACAGTATAAGTTTTCCAGGGTCCATCGGCATAAGTAACCTCGTAGAGTTTCGCGCAAAGCGCGAAATAAATTTATATCGTTTTTTTCAGCGACCTGTGCGGTGAAAAAAACTCTTCTCAGCTAGCAGTCGCCGCATAGCGGCACGTGGCAAGCTGCAACCCAACTGGCGGGGAAGGCCATAGGCCTTTCCCG
>JAISHS010000034.1 GCA_031262405.1 Oscillospiraceae bacterium
TCCTACAACAGGAGGCCCTATTTTGTCACTGTCCGTTTTTACTGGACTTGTTCATTCCGCAGAAAGAAAGCTTCCCTTTTGCGCCGTCCGCGCAGGACGCCCCGGCGTGGCAACGCCGATTTCTCTGCCGCTTCTGCGGAAGCGGCGCGGACGCGCAATGCGCGTCCCTACGACGGGGGACGAGGGACGCGTAGCGGCACGAGGGGCAGTGCGGTGAAAATTTGTGTGTTTGGACACTTGACACTTTGAGACAAGAGTGATACTCTTTAAATGTAGATAGATGAATTATAATTTTGGAGGTCTCAAAGATGGCTTACAGCATGGATACGGTTCTGAGTGAAATACTTGACAATCCGGAAGCGTTTGCGGTTATGGATGAGCTTATCCCCGAAGCCGGAAAAAACCCGATGATCAAGCTGGTCAGGAGCTTTACTCTCGGCAGGATTGCCCTTATCCCGGCCGCCAATGTCTCGCCGGAAAAGATGCAGGAGTTTATCGACGCTCTGAATGCTAAGTTAGGCTAAGATACCATTTTAGATGGCTTAATACAAACGGCACGCCGGTTTTCACGGCGTGCTGTTTATGTGCGAAAAGCCTATGGTTTTCCGCACATAAACAGGCACACCTTCAGATAATAGATAATAGATAATAGATAATAGATAGGGAAAAATGCAACAGAAGATTAATGACTTTACGCAGGGGGAGATTTTTAAGCCCCTTATTAAATTTACGGTTCCGATTGTCTTTTCGCTGCTGCTCCAGGTGATGTATGGGGCGGCGGATTTGCTGATAGTCGGCTGGTTCGGCTCGACCGCCGACGTCTCGGGGGTCACGACCGGCAGTCAGATTATGGCTGTGCTCATGCACTTCGTGGCGGGGCTTTCCGTCGGGCTTACGGTTCTTTTGGGCTATAAGATCGGCGAAAAACGCTCTCACGAGGCCGGGGACGTTATCGGCACGGGGATTATTCTTTTCGCGCTAATCTCCGTCGTCCTGACGGCGGCTGTGCTTATTCTTTCCGAAGAAATAGCGGTTGTGATGCGCGCGCCTCAAGAGGCCTTCGGTCAGACACTTCAGTATGTTCGAATCTGCACCGGAGGCATGATTTTCATCGTAGCCTATAACCTCTTAGGCGGAGTTTTCCGTGGGATCGGCGACTCGAAGACGCCGCTTCTCGCGGTGGGTATTGCCTGTGCCTTTAACATAGCCGGGGATCTGCTTTTAGTGGCGGTCTTTCACATGGGCGCGGCGGGCGCGGCGATAGCGACCGTTTCGGCGCAGCTTTTCAGCGTGATTATCTCTGTTTTGATTCTGCGGCGGCGCAAACTGCCCTTTGTCGTGGGGAAAAAGAGCTTTCGCTGGCGGAGGGAATATGTAAGGCGCACGCTTAAGCTGGGCGTTCCCATCGCGATTGAGAGCATTATGGCGGGGCTGAGCTTTCTTTTTATAACGGCGATTGTCAACAACATGGGGCTCATATATTCGGCGGCTGTGGGTACGGCTGAGAAGATGGGCGGCTTTATAATGCTCGTGCCTATCTGCTTTATGCAGTCGCTGTCTGCCTGGGTCGCCCAGCAGTACGGCGCGAGGACGATGCCGCGAGCAAGGCGGGCTATGTTCTATAGCATGGCGGTATCACTCGGCTATGGCTGCCTTATGTTTTTCCTTGCGTTTTGGCACGGGGAGGCTCTTGCGGGGCTTTTTAACCGCACACCGGAGATTATCGAGCAGACCGCGCTCTATCTGAGAGCCCATGCCTTCGACACGCTGCTTGTGCCTTTTCTGTTTAGCTTCATGGGTTATTTCAACGGCTGCGGCAGGACGGGCTTTGTCATGGCGCAGACGATTTTCGGCTCCTTTTGCATACGCATTCCGCTTGCCTTTTATTTCAGCCGTCAGAGCTGGGCGAGTATGTTTCACATTGCGCTCGGGACGCCCGCCGCGACAGGCGTGCAGGTTATCCTGTGCACCGTGTTTTATATATTTGTCAATAGGAAGATAAGCGGAAGGGAAGAAAAGAAGCTCTCGGAGGGTTGAGACTTTAAATATAGAAAAATCGCGCGGCGGCAAGGCTGCGCGATTTTTCCGTCTCCGTCATTGCGGGCTTGACCCGCAATCTTTTTTTTCGTTAGAAAAAATTTTTTGAAATTTCGCAAAATTCCCCTTGACAAATCCTATAATAGGTGTATCATACAACTAGTACAACAGTGAAGCGATACAGTCTGGGAAGAAAGGATGTGTAAAGTTGGCTTGGATTTTTTCAAGTGACCGCCCGATTTATCTTCAGCTCACGGACAGGGTTATCTCCGGAATTTTGACCGGAGAGTATCCGATGGGGAGCAAGCTGCCCAGCGTGAGAGAATTTGCGGAGATTGCCTCCGTTAATCCGAACACGGTGCAGAGGGCCTTAGCGGAGCTTGAAGCGGTAGGTCTGATTGACAATCAGAGAACGACAGGAAAATTTGTGACGGAAGAAGAGGAGCGGATCACTATGGCGAGGGAGAAAAGAGGCTCGGCCTTGGCGAGAGATTTTCTCAAAAATATGACAGACCTCGGGTACGACAGCGATCAGGTGTCGCAGCTGCTACGTGAGGCGCAGGAGGAGAAGGAGGAGGATGAAGATGGATATGCCGGTTATTAAGTGCTCGGGGCTGAGCAAGAATTTCGGCAATGTTTATGCGCTGAGCAAGCTTGACCTTGCGCTGCCCGCCGGAAAGATTATCGGGCTGCTCGGTCCGAACGGGAGCGGCAAGACGACGCTTCTCAAGCTGGCTTGCGGGCTGCTTACGCCCACCGAAGGCTCGATTGAGATTTGCGGGACGGCTCCCGGACAAGAGAGCAAGGCGTTAGTTTCTTATTTGCCGGAGAGGACCTATCTTCCGGATTGGATGACGGCGCAGCAGTGTCTGGACTATTTTGAGGATTTCTATTCCGATTTTGATAGGGCACGCGCTGAGAATATGCTAGCCGCTCTCGGGGTTCCGGGGGATACGCGGATGAAGACGCTCTCGAAGGGTACCAAGGAGAAGGTTCAGCTGGTGCTCGTGATGAGCCGGAGAGCGAGGCTCTATCTGCTTGATGAGCCGATAGGCGGAGTTGATCCCGCGGCGCGCGACTATATTTTAAGTACGATTATCCGGAACTATTCCGAGGACTCGACGGTGCTGATTTCCACGCACCTGATCTATGACGTTGAGAAGATTTTGGACGAATTTGTCTTCCTGCAGCAGGGACAGGTGGTCTCCTATGCCTCCACGGACAGTCTGAGAGCCGATCTCGGTAAGTCTCTGGATGAATATTTCAGGGAGGTGTTCAGATGCTAGGCAAGCTTATAAAATATGACTTTAAGTCGCTCATGCGGATTCTTATTCCCGCGAACATAGCGATTTTGGGCGCGGCGATTCTGGCCGCTCTCAGTTTGCAGTTTTCCCTGAGAACGAGTGTAGGCGCAATGCTGCGCGGCGGGTTTATGCAGCTTATGCGGACGCTGTCCGGGCTGCTCGTGGGGCTGATGTTTATCGGTATCGCCGCCGCGTGCTTGTTTATCACCTTTATGGTGTTCTATCGGTTCTATAAGAACTTCATCAGCGACGAGGGCTATCTGACCTTTACGCTGCCAGTGAAGACGAGTCAGCTTCTCTGGTCGAAGCTTATTACGGCGTCAATTTGGATGCTCATTACCGGCATTGTGGGACTGTTTTCGCTCTTAGTTTTCCTGCTGCTCGGCACGAGTGAGACCAGCTTTTTCAACACGGAGATATTCGCGATACTGGGAGAGCTCTTCCGCGTGTTCGGGTCGGCGACGGGCAGTAAGCTTTTCTTGGAGCTGATGCTCTTTACGCTGGTGGCGATGGTCGCGAACATACTGCACATATATCTCGCGCTCATAATCGGCGGGGTCGTGGCGCAAAAGCACAAGCTGCTGGCGGGAATTGGGTTCTATTTTATAATTAATGTAGCCCAGGGCATTGTTTCGAGCATTGTGACTTTTGCGGCGGCCGGCTCGACCGTTGCGAATATGGAGTCGAGTATGCAGGTGGATATAATAGACCCTTATGACTTCGGGCTTGTGCTCGGGAGACTTGTGTCCGCGCTCCAGCCGATGTTTTGGGTGACGCTTGCGACCACGGCAGTCTTCTCGGTGGTGTTCTTTATCCTCAGCCACTATCTGCTGAAGAATAAGCTGAATTTGGAGTAGCATTTGGAGTATAGGGCGCAAGCGCGCTTGGAAAGATTGATAGTGTTAAAGCCCCTGCCGGGGAACCGGCGGGGGCTTTTGTGTATGTGGAAGCTATACATAAGTATGGGCGGGGATTTGTGCAAGGTGGGGGATTGACAGGGGCGTTCTACAGGTGTAGAATATGTATAGTGTTACAGACGTAGAACTGGTTTTAGGGGGCGGGCAGTTATGAATAGAGCGGGAATTGGCAGGGCGGAGAAGATTTCGGCCTCGGAGCTGGAGCTTATGAGAATACTCTGGCGTGAGGGGCGGGCTGTATCTTTCGGAGAGCTGAGGCAGGAGCTGGCGGAAAAAGTGGGCTGGGAGAAGTCCACGATTGCGACACTTCTGAGGCGCTTGCGCGACAAGGGGGCAGTCATTCAGGAAGAGGGGGGCGCGCGGCGCTACAGCGCCTGTGTAACTCGGGAGGAATATGCCCTTGCGGAGGAGAAGAATATGCTCGACAAGCTGTATTCCGGGAGCGCGAAGAACTTTGTTGCGGCACTCTGCCGCCGGGGGGAGCTCTCCGAGGCGGATATTGACGAGCTGAAGGAGTTTTTTCAGCTAGGGGGGCGGGAAAATGGAAGTTGAGACTCTGAGGACGATACTCACAATGTCTATAGCGGGGGGCGCGATTACGCTGGTGCTGCTGGCGCTTCGTCCGCTGATAAAGGACCGGCTGCCCAAGGCTTTTCAGTATTATGTCTGGGTCGCGCTTGTCGCGGTGCTGCTGGTGCCGTTCTCGCGCATTGTAGTTCTGCCCGAGGCTATAGAGACGCCGATTATTGCCGAGAGCGTTTCGCGGTACATCGCGGCGCCAAGGGATTTGAGCGGGGGACTTGAGCCGCAACAGCCGAATTTTGGCGTCCCGGTGGAAAGCGGCGGACAGGTTGAGAGGACAGTAACGCCGCGGCGGGCTGTTGAGACGGCAGACTTGTTATGGCTGCTGTATCCGCTGGGGGCGGCGGTTTTTCTGGGCTATAATCTGGCCGGATATCTGGCTTTTGTGCGCAAGCTTAAAAAGAGCGCGGCGCCGGCGTCCGAGCGGGAGCTGGAGCTTCTTCGTAAGCTGGCAGGCAAGAGGAAGGCTCCGCGGCTCGCGCACAGCGCGCTTGCGCCGACGCCGCTGCTGACGGGGCTGCTACTCCCGGTGATCTACCTGCCGGAGCGGGTTTATTCAGACGCGCGGCTGCGGAACATTTTGCTCCACGAGCTGAGTCATCTGCGCCGGGGGGACATTTTCATTAAGTGGCTGGCGGTGGTCGCCGGGGCGGTGCACTGGTTCAACCCGCTGGTGTATCTCGCGCGGCGAGAGCTGGACAAGAGCTGTGAGCTGGCCTGCGACGAGCTGGTTATAAAGGGCTTTGATCTAGACGGCAGGCAGGACTATGGCGACACGCTTATCGCCGCGGCGTCTGAGCGCAGACTGCCGAGCGCAGTTCTCTCCACAACTCTGGGGGAGGAAAAGAAGCAGCTCAAGGAGAGATTGAGGTCAATTATGAAACACAAAAAATTCTCTAAATTCGCG
The DNA here is from genome assembly GCA_031262405.1 of Oscillospiraceae bacterium. Classification (GTDB taxonomy): domain Bacteria; phylum Bacillota; class Clostridia; order Oscillospirales; family Oscillospiraceae; genus UBA2658. Next base: position 5,748 of record JAISHS010000034.1, read on the forward strand.
ATTATTGTGTCTATTATTATACTGATGGGAGTTGTTTTGGGCGCGGCGGCGCTTGGAGCGGGGAGCCGCGAGAAGGACGAAGCTCCGGTGAGCGAGAGCGATGCGCCGGTCACGGGGAGCATGGAGACTCAAGCAGTGGACGCGTCTTCCATTGACCAAGCCTTTGTTCAAGACGCCGCTGAGGAGCTGGTCTCGAATAGGTTCGGGGAGCTTTTGTCCGGTCCCTTATATGCGTCAGTTGGGTTTGACCTATATGATGATTGGCGCATAGAAAGTCTGGAATATCTCGGTGCTTACGACGGGGAGGACATAGACGTCGTCGCCTATGAGCTGCACGCGCAGTTCCACTGTGTTGCACCTGAGAGGCTTGCAATGGCGGGGAGCATGACAGTAGCTGAGGACGGTTGGGTGGCCGGGCTGATGGGCGAATATGTTCTTTTTGAGACCTCGAACCCCTTGCTTCTGGGAACAATGAGCATGAACGAATGTGTGTATGGCAGCCCTCGCTTTTATATGAACATGGTAGAGCTGATTGCACTAAAGACATATACCGATGAGCTGATGCCGGAGCTGGGGGAGGTTATTGTGAACAGCGGGGTGAGTGACAGGCCGGTTGTGCTGCCGGACGGCAGGACGGTCGCTGTCTCATATAACGCGAGGAGGTTCACGGACGAGAGCGGGCGGCTTAGCTTTGATGTGGACGGAGTTGTCTCCACGAGGAAATTTGGAGAGGTCAGGCAGGACAGGGAGATAGTGTTCCAGCCTATAGCCGAGATTGTGCCGGGCTTCGGGAGGCTTAGCTTCAATGAGGCGGAGGACGGGCGGTATTATCTGGTGTATTGGGACGGCGAGGGAACTTTGGAAGAGGCTGTCAAGGCCTCCGCTACAGATATAAATAACCCCCTCCCTCAGATCGTCGAATTCTATCGCGAAGAGGATGTTAAGGCCGGAGATGAGATTCAGATCGACGAGGATTTGATTGGTCTGTATTCATACGACAGCGATGTGCCGATTATGAGCTTTGTTATGCAGAATATAGCGAAGCTGCCGGGGGATGCGGCGCCAGGAGTATTTATAAGCAGTAAACTTGGAATTGAGCTCGAACTTCCGGCAGAGCTTACAGAAATCTGCGAGGTTGTCCAAGAGACTGGCGGTCTAGGTGAGTGTCTTTCCTTGTACATCAATCCGCGACCGGCTGATCCCTTTTTAGGAAGGGTTGGAAGTATATATGCGTTTTCGCGCACGGAGTGGGAGCGTGAATTTGTGCCCGGAGGAAGTTTATATTTCTTCGCCGGATTTGAATATAAAATCTTGGCTGAAAATGACGAGAAGGTGATCGTTATGGGGTTTGCGTCAGATGCACAAGCGGATTCAAATACAAAAGAGAATTATGAGAAGGTCCGCGATGCGTTCCAAAATGGCGAGTACACAGTTCGGTTTTTGTAAGGGTTGAAGTGGGTGTGTGGAGAAACAGCTATTTAATACGATAATCTTTTCACAGAGAACCCGACGGGCTATTCCGTCGGGTTCTCTGTGCTGTCTGAGTTCGCGATGATATATAATTCCTCATATCGTGCCTGAAGCTTTTTTAGGACTCTGATAATATCTGTAATAGAATTGAATAGAGCAAGATACATTGCAAAACTTATCTCTTCGCGTTCGTGCATAGTAAAATCACCTCATGGTAAGAATAGAGTATATGACTCTAAAAGTCAATAGAGTTATATACTCTAAGCTATATTTTATGAGGAGGGTGTTTTATTATGAAATATACGGTGAGGATGCGTGCGCTCCGCGAGGACAGCGACCTAAGTCAGGCGAATATTGCGGCACTGCTGAACGTGGGACAAAAGACTTATTCGGATTATGAGCTGGGGAAAACACGGATACCGCTGGACAGCATACTTATACTCGCGAAATATTATGACGTGAGTTTAGACTATATCTGTGGAGTCAGCGACGAGAGAACAAGGTTTCCGAGAAAATAGACTTTGCGGCGGGGTAGAGCTTTACGAGGCGGCGGAGGTTTCTGCGGTTGCGGCGTCTGTTGTGGTGGGCATGACGTATTCGAAGAATATGAGCGAGAGGGAGACGGCGACGGCGCCGTCGGTCAGCTCGCTGCCGGAGGGGGACAGCTGCATGGAGGTGACGGCGCAGCGGTAGGGTCCGGAATAGAGATTTGTTATTATGGAGCGCGCCGCGGCGTAGTTGGGAGAGCTAAAGGATAGGCTCACGCCGCGCGTGGCGAGGTTTCCGTTCGCCGCGGGGTTCGAGAAGCTGATTTGGTAGCCGCTGACGCCGTTCAGAACAGTGTCCAGCTGCTTTACCAGATTCTGGATATTGTCATAATAGGGGATGTCGGATTCGACGCCGTCCTCGTAGCCGGCCTCTTTAAGCTCCGTGCGCATTTTCATGAGCTGGGCGGCCTTTGCGGTTTCAACCATAAGCTCGTCTTGAAGCTGCGTATATTCCTCTTCCGCCGCTTCGATTGACTCGGTGACGGGTTTTTGGATCGCGAAATAGTAAAACGCGATTAGCATGAGGATGCATAGGATTAAAACGAGGAGCTTTTCGCGGTTAGTGAAGCTTTTGCTAAGCATCGCTGTCACCTCCCTCTTCGGGTTCGGGCGAGGGTGACGGAGACGGCGGCGGAGGCGGCTGGTCGAAGCCGATTGTCATGGTTATGAGGGTTGTTCCGCCGTCCTCACTGGTCGCCGTAGAGAGATTCAGCGTGTCCACAGCCTCAACAGCCAGAACTGCCGCCATTATTCCCGAGGTGTCCGTTAAATTTGTGCCGTCGAGCACGACGGAGAGGGTGTAGCCCGAGAAGGACGCCGTGAGTACCTGTGCGCGGGGCATGAGCTGGGCGCTGATTATGCCGAGGACGTCCATTACGTCGGCGTAACCGGCGCTGACGGAGGTGTCGACAAAAAAGCGGTCATACTCAAGCTTTACAATATTGTAGTCGGCGTTAGACTCTTGGAAGCCCTCCAGCTGATTCTGAGCCTCCGTCACGCGCGCCTCCGCCGCCGAAACGGCGGCTATGCGATCCATTACGCCGAATTTAGCGAAGGCGGCGACTAGGAGCGCGCCCAGCAGCGTCAGCAGCGTAAGCCGCCGATAATAGCCGGACGGAATTTCCCGCATGACCAGATTCAGAGTGATCTTATCCGGCCAGTGAATCTTATTTCCTAAGGATTTGTTTAAGTTCAATGTGCCTTCCCCCTAGATTTTAAAAGGGTGTGGTGCCGTGGTTCTTGCCGATACTGACCGAAAGGATCAGTACAATACCGCGCCGATTGCCGTCTGGCAGACGGCGAGATCGGCCTGCTTGGCGGCGGCTTTCGGAAACATTTCGGAGATGTGGTGTATTCGCAGAGGGAGATCCTCACGCAGGCGGTTTATCAGCTCTGTTACCGACGCGCCGCCGCCGCAGATAAAGACGTCCTCAAGGCGGCTGTCGGGGACATTGAAGCCATAGAAGTTTATCGCGCGGACAATGTCCATGCTGATAGTCTGGTAAATGTTCACGCTGACCTCGCTGCTGAGCTCGCCGTGGCCGTTGGCGTGCTTGTAGGCGCGGGCAATATGCTCATCTACTCCGGCGGAGTCCGCGATAGCCTGGTCGAGATTGATTCCGCCGGCTTCGATTACGCGGGTCGCCTCGGGGCGCAGGCCGTGGTAGATAAACATTCGCGTGGCGGTGTGACCCAATTCGATGAAGCCGATATCGCCGGGGACGGCTTCGCCGGCGGATTCCCTGTACTTGCGCAGGATGTTCATATAGGCGATCTCTTCCGGTACGGCGATTTTCAGGCGAAAGCCCGCGCGGCGGAACATTGCCGTGTAGCTCGCGATCGTCTCCTTGAGGACGGCGGCGGCGACCAGCTCGAACTGGGCGGGCGCGCCGTTTTCATCCAGCTGAGTGTTTATGACAGCGTAGTCATAGAAGTATTTGTCCTTTTCCTGCGTTATGAAGTCACGGAATTCATAGGGCAGGTTTATGTGGAGGTTTTCGCGGCTCATCGCGGGAATCGTGACGGGCTTGCAGTAGGTCAGCGAGGGGGGGATAACGACGGCGCAATTGCTGACGTTTATCCTGTTTCTCTTCGCGGTTTCACGAATGAACTCCGCCATAGTCTCCGGAGAGACTATGCGCCCTTCCTTGATGAGATTGTCCGGAGTCTCGCCCGTCGCCAGACGGAGCACCCTTCCCCCCGAACAGACCGCCATCTTTACGGAGTTTGAGCCTATATCAAAGCTAACATAGGTTTTTGCCATTTCACACCAAATCCTTTAAAAATACGAAATCAGAGGAATAAATTGAGGTACCAGTCGAGGAAGCTCTGTCCGAACATTGCAGCTACGAGGGCAGCCAAGCTTAGCGCCGGGGCAAAGGAGATTGCGCCGGGATTATCGGGGGCTTGCGATTCTTCAGCTTCGGGAGCTTCCGCTTCCGCTTCCGATTCTTCCGAGGAGGAGCTTTTTCCCCGCGTATTGAGGATGAGCGCCATGAGGATGCCGATTATGCAGGCGAGAATGAGGATAATGAGATTTAGCTTCCAGTCGAAATACAGGCCGATCAAGAAGAGCAGCTTGATATCGCCGCCGCCCATACTCTCGCGCTTCATGATTTTGTCGAAGAGCAGCACCAGCAGCAGGAGCGGAAGTGAGATTGACAGGCCGCCTATAAGAGTACGGAGTAGTGAAAGGGGGATGTTTTCGGTAAAGAGTGCGAAAATGAAGGCGGCAACGGCGCCGATTATGATTAGCCGGTCGGGGATGAGCCCGCCCCAGAGGTCTGCCATTGAGGCGGCAAGCAGCAGGGAGAACAGGAGCAGAAAGCGCGCGGCGTCGAGGGTGAGTCCGAATTTGAGGACAACCGCGACGAAGGCTACCGAGCAGAGCAGCTCGGCAAGCAGATAGCGCGCCGAGATTTTTGTGCCGCAGCGGCGGCAGCGGCCGCGCAGAAATAGCCAAGAGAAGAGCGGGATGAGGTCAAGTAGCGTCAGCTCGTGGCCGCAGGCGGCGCAGCGGCTGCGGCCACGCAAGACGCTTCCGCCAAAGACATAACGGAAGGCGAAGCAGTTTAAGAAGCTGCCGAGGCACAGTCCGAAAAGCGCTGTTAATATGAGGGTGTAAACCGCAAGCGCGGGGGGTAAATCGAAGATAGCCAAGCTCGCTCCTTTACATTGCCCCGTACATGGTGAACATGGGGAGATACAAAGAAATGACGATGAAGCCGATGACGACGCCGAGGACGACGGTGATAATGGGTTGGAGGGAGTTTAGCGCCCGCTCGCTGGCTATTGCGGTTTCGCTGTCGTAATACTCGCCGATGGTGGTGAGAGTTTCCTCCAGGGAGCCGGTTTCGTCGCCGACGGAGGTCATTTCAACGAGAAGGTCGGGGAAAATCTCCGAGCGCTGCATACACCAGCCCAGGGGACGCCCCTCCTCCAGACCGGCGGCGGTTTTGGCAAGCTCGGTGGAGAGAAAGTAGTTGTCCAGAGTGCGGGAGCAGATGACGACGGCGCGGACGATTGAAAGTCCCGAGGTGAGCATGGTCGCCATTGTGTTGGCGAACTGGCTCGAGCCCTTCATGAGGGCGACGTTGCCCAGAATAGGCATTTTGAGCTGGAACCGCGCAAAGGCCATTCTGCCCTTTTCGGTGCGCTGCCAGAGCTTTAGGGCGATTATGCCCCCCGCGATGATTATGGCGAGCAGCCACCAATATGCCGCCATGAAGTCCGAAACCGCGATAAGCAACTTCGTCGGGGCGGGAAGCTCGGTGTTGAGGGAGACGAACATATCGATAAACACCGGCATGGCGACGGTGAGGACGATTGCGATTACGATGACGGAGATTACCAAGAGAAATATCGGGTACATCATGGCGCTCTTGACCTTCGCCTTGATTTTAGAGCTCTTGTCGAAATAGGTGTGGAGCTTTTCGAAGGAGACCTCCAGCGTTCCGGATTCCTCTCCGGCGCGGACAGTTTCGATGAAGCTGGTTGGAAGCTCCTTGCTGCCCTTGTTTTCAAAGCTCTGAGCCAAGCCATAGCCGCCGGCGACGTCCTCGGCAACCTCGGCGAGAATTTTTGACAGGAGCTTGTCTGAGGTCTGACCCGCGATAAGCTCGACGCAGCGGACAATCGGCATTCCGGCCTTGAGGACGATTGCAAACTGGCTGCACATAAGCGCCAGCTCCTTTTCCTTTGCCTTTTGCGAGCCGATTTGCATCTGGAGCAGGCCGACCTTTTGCTCGTCCACACGAGCTATGGCTTCGATTATGGCGCCGTTTTGCTTGAGGCGGTCCACCGCCTCAAATTCGTCATAAGCCTCTATTACGCCGTTCAGCCTAGAGCCGTCCGGCGCTAAAGCCCTGTATTTGAAATTTGGCATACTATACTAAGCCCCCTATCTGCCCAGACCTAAACCCTTCTTGATATAGTCAACGTCGTAGGCCGCGTCAAGCGCGGCTTTATTGCTTATTTTGCGCTCGCGAACGAGTTTTAAAAGCGCGTTGTCCATTGTGATTGCGCCCTCGCTGGCGGTGGTTGAGATGGCGTTCTGGATCATCGGGGTCTTGCCCTCGCGGATGAGGTTCCTAATTGCCGGTGTGACGATCATGACTTCGCAGGCAAGAGCGCGTCCCTTACCGTCCGACGTGGCGATGAGCTGCTGGGAGACGACGGCTTTCAGGGTCATGGACAGCTGCATTCTAATTTGGCGGTGGCGCGCCTCCGGAAAGACGTCCACGATACGGTCAATCGCGTCTGCGGCGGAGTTTGTGTGCAGGGTCGCGAAGACAAGGTGGCCGGTTTCGGCGGCGGTCAGCGCGGTCTCGATGGTGTCCGTGTCGCGCATTTCGCCGATGAGTATGACGTCCGGGTCCTCGCGCAGGGCGGCGCGCAGGCCGTCTGCGAAGCTGGAGGTGTCGCGTCCGATCTCGCGCTGGTTTACGATGCAGCGGTCGGCAGTGTAGATATACTCTACGGGGTCCTCGAGAGTTAGGATGTGCTCTGTGCGGCTGTGGTTTATCCTATCGAGCAGAGCAGCTAGGGTCGTTGACTTACCGCTGCCGGTTTCGCCGGTTACCAGTATTATGCCGCGCGGAAGCTCGGCGAGTCCCACGACCGCCGGAGGCAGGCCGAGATTTTCGAGTTTCGGGATGACGTCTGAGAGGAGCCTCACCGCGGCGGAGACGTGTCCCTGCTGGCGGAAGAGATTTATTCTCACGCGGGTGCCGCCGATTGAGCGGGCGAGGTCCAGCTCGCCGCCCGTGAGGATGCGGTCCATATCCTCGCCGGCAAGCTCATAGCCGTAGCGCTCGCAGTCCTCATGGGTGAGAATGTGGTCGCCGAAATCGGTGAGGGAGCCGTGCAGGCGAAAGCGGATGGGCAGGTCCTTGACGAGGTGCACGTCCGAGACGCGCATTTGCGCCGCGGCGGAGATGATTTCATCCATAGTTTGCATAGGTAAACTCCTATAATTCTGTCGAATTTATAGCCCTAAAGGATTCGGAGGCGGTGGTTACGCCCTCCATGACGAGGCGGCGGGCATTGTCCGCAAAGGGGACGAAGCCGCTGCGTTCGATTATTTCGGATAAATTCCCGCGGGAATAATCCTCCGCTATGGAGCGGCGGATCGACTGCTCGAAGAGCAGGATTTCAAAGACGCCCGTGCGCCCGCGATAGCCGGTGTTGAAGCACATAGGGCAGCCGCGCCCGCGATAGAAAACATAGGGCTTTGAGCTGTCAAGCCCGATCAGTCGAGCCTCCTCCTGCGTGGCGTCGTAGGGCTCGCGGCAGTGGGGGCAAATCCTGCGCACAAGGCGCTGGTTGACAACGCCGCGCATGGCGGCGGCGATGAGATATGGCTCGATGCCGATGTCGATGAGACGGTCAATAGAGGCGGCGGCGCTGTTCGTGTGCAGGGTGGAGAGGACAAGGTGGCCGGTTATCGCCGCGCGCATGGCTATTTGAGCGGTTTCGCCGTCGCGGATTTCTCCGACGCTTATGATGTCCGGGTCCTGGCGCAGAATCGAGCGCAGACCGCCGGCGAAGGTGAGACCGGTCTTTTCGTTTATTTGAACCTGATTTATGCCGTTGAGATTGTATTCGACGGGGTCCTCAAGCGTGACTATATTCACAAGCTCGGTATTCAGCTCTCGGAGCATGGTATAGATTGTGGAGGATTTTCCGCTTCCGGTGGGGCCGACGACGAGAATAACGCCGCTCTGGTTGGACAGGAGGGATTCATATTTCTTGAGGTCTTCGCCGGATATGCCGATGCGTTCGCGGGTGAAGAGATCGGTGTTTTTGTCCAGCAGCCTTATGACGATTTTTTCGCCGTAAATCGTCGGCAGGGAGGAGATTCGAAGGTCAACGTCGGCCTTTGCCATTCGGACGTTTGCTCTGCCGTCCTGGGGCAGGCGCTTTTCGGAGATGTCCATAGCTCCCATGATTTTTAGGCGAGAGATTACGGAGGACTGCAGCTCCTTCGGAACCGTCAGGACGTTTCTCAGGACGCCGTCCACACGCATTCTCACGCGGAGCTCATCCTCGTGGGGCTCTAAGTGGATATCGCTGGCGCGCTCGACAGCGGCGCGCTCGATTATTGAGTTTACGAGCCTTATTGTGGGCGCGGACTGGGAATCATCCTCTGAGACGTTTGAGCTGGAGAAGGTCGCCGCCTGTGCCTCACGCCCGGACTCGCGGCGCATTTCCTCAATGGCGCGCGCGGCGCCCTCGCTGCCGTAAAGCGTCATTATGGCGCGGTCGACGGCGGCGGAGGTTGCGATTACAGGGATAACCTTCTTGCGGGTGGCGCGCTTGACCTCTTCAGTTGCCATGAAGTTTAAGGGGTCGCTCATCGCCAGATACAGAGAGTCCTTGACGACCTTGAGAGGAACCACGCCGTATTTTTTCGATATGCTCTTGGGTAAAAGCTGCGCCATTTCAGCGGGGATTACCGTCTTTGAAAGGTCGACAAATTCAATTCCCAGCTGGAGCTGAAGAGCCTCTATAAGCTGCTGTTCCGAGACAAATCCCGTCTCTACGAGAACGTTGCCAAGCCTTTTTCCGGTGCCGCGCTGTTGCTGCAGAGCGCTATCAAGCTGCTGCTGGGTGATTAGTCCGATGCTCAGCAGCAGGTCTCCCAAACGTTTTTGAACAGCCATGTATCCTCTTCCCAAGATTAGTCCTCGGCAAATAAGCCTTGGAAGAAATCTCTTATTCTTTCTAGTTTAAAGCTCGGGTTTAAAGGGACTACAAAAAAATTACAATCAGCCTTGTCAGTTTATCACAAGAGTTTCCAAATTACAATACAAAAATTGATAAATTGTCTATAAACTGTCTAGTTGATTGAGAGCACGGCAGATGTTTTCCGCGTTATTTTTCGACAGGAAAGAAATAACTTTTGCAAATTCCTTAAAAAGCCTGTAAAATTCGGGCGTTTGGCAGAAAATTTTATTCGTTAGGGTATTTACAAAACGCGAATTTTGGAGTATTATGTAAATTAAACATGGTGTGCCCCAAAGAAATACAGCCCTGATATCGACAAGACAACGGAAAATTTGCGTATTTTGATTGCTATACTTGTTTTAGTACATCATATGGAGGCCGAGCATGAGTAGCGGACGAAGCCGAAAAGGGTTCACGCTAACTGAATTATTGACCGTGGTCGCGATTATCGCGGTTCTGGCGGCGGTGGCAGTGCCGAGCATTATCACCATCCAACGGAACCTGCGCTTCGCGCGCGTTGAAGAGGCGGCGAGAACGATTTTTCTCGCCGCCCAGAGCCGCATGAGCGAGCTTGCAGCGTCCGGGGAGCTGGACGCTCTGGTCGACGAGACGAAGACGCCGGTGGTGGTCGATGAGAAGGCCGGAACGAGAATGGACGAAAAGCCTAAGGACTTTCCGGAGTTTTTGAGCTGGAACGCTGATAACTATTATTATCTGGACAGCCATAAGGTAGTTGAGGAGACAGGGCGTCCCGAGACGGAGCTGCTTGTTACGGCGGAGTCTATCGGCGAGCTTGCCAGCGGTGCGGCCTATGAGCTGAATATCACGGACGGCGGGCAGTTTTATATAGAGTATAATATACAAAGCGGCATGGTCTACGGCGTGTTTTTCAGCAACAGTACCTTCACATATCCGCCGAGCAATGGTGAGCTGGATGCGGACTTTCGCACCGATTCCTCCCTGCGCAAGGGCGCAGATCCAATGTTCGGGTATTACGGCGGGGCGAATATCGATCTGTCGAAGGTGCCGAGCCTCAAGGCGCCGGAGTTTTGGATTGTGGACGATGACGGGGACGAGGAATGGGAGCTTAATCCTGTAGCAGAATATGACCACACTCTCTATGTGAGATTTTCAAAGCTAATCAAAGACGGTATCAGCTATTCATACAATTTAAGACTTACAGATCAGCATGAGAATATGGTTGAGATTATAATTCCGAGTGGTGATGTGCCTGCTATTTATAACGATTTTGTTAGGGTTACGACGGGTAATACTGTCGTAGATCTTTCTAGCGAATATTACACCGTCACGCTCGACAGGCTCGTGGGGGACGGCTTCAACAAGATTTTCTCGACGCTCACACCTGGGGACGATTTGACGATTACGCTGACGGTTCAAGCGACGCAGAGCGTGGAAGATGGCGAGGACATAAGCTTGTTGCCCAGCTCCACGACGCAGGTCTATAACAGCCTGTTTGCTTCGCGCAGCGAGGGCAACGACTTAGAGGGAGAAGTCGATGGCGACACGGTCAATATCGCGAACGCGCGGCATTTGCAGAATCTTGACGAGAGCCACTCCGGCGTAAACAAAGCGGCGGTTGATAACACTACCGGCCTAGTTGTTGCGGCGAAGCAGACCGCTGACATAGCTTGGCCGGAGGACATTGCAGACGATACTGAGACTCAGGAAATCAATGAATCGGTGACGTATCAGTTTAAGCCGATAGGGAACGATCCGCTTCTGAGCTATAACGGGCAGGGCAATAAGATTACGGGGCTGGACGCCCCGATGTTTGGCGTGTTTGGCGGCGATGAGGATGAGTCCAAGACGCTGGAGGATATCAATCTCGTAAATTCGAAGGTTGCGGTGACGGCGGCGAACACGAACGCCGGGGCGCTGGCGCAGATATTGCAGTATGTAAATGTTGAAAAATGCGCGGCGTATTCGGACGGCGAAGCGCCGAAGCAACCGGAGCCCCCGGAGGGGGAGGATCAAACTACGCCTCCGCCTGACGCGGATTATAAAAACGCGACGGTTTCGGGTACGGGGAGCGTCGGGGGACTTGTTGGCCTCGCACAGAATTGCACGATTTCAGAGTCCTTCGCCGCGATGAATATAATTACGGGTTCGACCAGCGGCTCTGTCGGTGGTCTGGTTGGCTTGGCCGAGGGCACGAGCTTTTCCAAGTGCTGGGCGGACACGGGCTATTGGGACATGACGGGTACGGAGGGTAAGCCGAACGCCTGGCACGAGACGGACGAGATAATTGACGTGGGGCTGATTGCCAACGGCGGGAACGTCTCGGGCTTTGCTTGCTTTGGAGGGACAGAGAACGAAGCGGAGAATTGCTACAGTGTCGGGAATATCAGCGGCAATATTGGCAGTGGCAATGCCGCGGGCTTTGCCTATGTCTATGGCGGCGCGGAAGTGGAGTTTAGGAACTGTTATGCTGCCGTGACGTATAAGGATGCGGACGTCACTAGCGGGACGATTTTTGGTTTCGCGAACGCGGGAACGAGCTTTACAAACTGCAATTATCTCAATACGAGCGGGATTACCTATAAAGAACCAGAAGGCGTAACAGAGCCTAAGGGCGTCTCTTCCAAGAAGCTTGCCGAGTGCATGGACGGCAAGAGCGGCTGGGTCTCCGGCAAGCGCAACACGGAGGCTTCGACGAAGGTTTACGGGCGGGTAGACGTTGACGAGACGGACGATGATAAGAGCGCAATTACCTATCCCTATCCGCGCCTGAGTAATACGATACACTATGGCGACTGGGCGGACGCCGCCGAGGCGAGGCTGGTGTATTATGAGCTCTATGATACAAACAAGGATGGGGCGGGCGATGTCCTAGGCAAATGGACGGGAAACGTCTCGGGTAATGGCACCGACGAATACGGCGTCTGGACGGATGACGAGTCTGTCGATGCCGATGAGCTTCGCACACTCAACAGCACGTCAGTCCTCCCCGATGACACTGGTGTCGTGCGCGGCGTGGCGGTGGTCGAGGACGGCTATGGGTTTATTGTGCCTGAGGGCGACGCGTTTGACAGCGACGGCGTGGTTTCCGTGTCGGAGTCTGGGACGGAGAGCGAGGTAGAAATAACAAACGACAAGCCGGTCAGGGTTAGCGTCGATGGCGTGAACTATGATTTGTATAAGATGAATCTTGCGGACATCTATACGAGCAGAGCGTCGCTGTTTTACACGCAGATTTTGTATACCCCGACCGGAAGTGAAGCACAGGATGACGAGAAGCTCTGGCTGAACCCCAATTTTGCAAAGACCAACACCGTGGCTGAGTCCATACCCAAGTCGCGGATTCCGGGAGGGGATTTGAGCGCGGATCCGATCAGACCGATTTATATACGCACGGCGCGGCAGTTGTCGCGTCTGGGACTGTTGGGCGGAACTGCGCCCACGAGCGAAGGCGGCAGTTTGATTTCCGGCGGGGCTGCTTGGGGCGCGGTTCCCAACAACTATTGGTACCGCGGATATCAGCAGGATCGGGACATCGACTTTGAGACGTATGGGTATGAGGCTGGTAAAGAAAACTGGAAGCTGCCGCTTTACAGAATAGGCTACAACGGCAACGCCTATTTTGATCAATATGGCGGTAATGGCGATAAAACGGGGACTAACTTCTTTGGCACATATAACGGCGGATGTTTTATAATTGAAGGCGCGGACGTGTCGCCTCAAGATCAAGATAATGTAGTAAATTTGACAGGCGACGATTTATTTAGTGAGTCCGCGAGTATGGGGCTGTTCGGCACGGTTGTATGTAACCCTAACAATGTACAGGAGGACCTGAGCAAACCATCTAACGGCGCTAACCTAAAAGACATCGTGTTCCTTAGCGATTTGGAAGGTGTTAACACCTATTCCATATCCGGCAGCAGTCAGATCGGCGGGCTGGTGGGCTATACCTTCTGTGCGAGGATAACAAACTGCGCGGTGGCGGGCTTTAACATCACAGCCACAGGACCGGTGCGCGATGATGGCGTAGGCGTGCAGACGGGGGGCTTTGTCGGCCACTGCGACAACTACACCTTGATAACAAATTGCAGCGCGGCGAACATTACAGTAGACGGCGTAGACGGCACAGGCGGTTCGTTTAAGTCTACCTATACAGGAGAAAATTTCAACAATGAAAATAACACCTATAAGGGCGGCTTTGTCGGCACGAACAACGGCGCGATTGAAAATTCCTATGCCTTTGTCAGCGTCGGTCAAGGTAATAATGATATTGCCGCAGATGTACCTGGGGCACAAACCGTCGATGAAAGTCTCCTTGGAACCATGTACAGCTTTGCGGGGACGACATTCGAGCACAATATTGACAGCTATATTGAAAACTGCTACAGCGTCGCTCTGAATCCGGACGGGACGTTGCGCCGCGAGGGCTTCACTTACGGTGTGACTGGGGATCAAGAAAAGAATACTGTGCGTTGGGAGACGGGGCGTGAGTTTGGGTATGTGAACGGTCTTACCGGGAAAGAGGCGTATAACCTCGGGGAGATTGACAGTATCGCGCTCAAATCGCTTGCTGACGTAAATACAGGCTGTACGCTGGGCTGGAATGATAATAAATCGGTTATCTCCGAACCAATCAGCGAGTCGCTGAAAGGAAAAGCTTTCCCCTTCCCGGGGGCGGTTAGGAATAAGGCAGGGGACTATATCCACTACGGCAACTGGCCGGCGGAGCTTGTGCCGGAGAAGCCGGAGCCGACGCTGGTATACTATGAGAAGTATGAAGACGACAGCTATGGCGTCTGGACGAACTATGCTGTCAGCGCTTCCGGCGTAAATATGGGCGAGCTGGACTCGCTAAACAGCAGGTCTATCCTCGCAGACGGCTTGGCGGTTGTCGAGGACGGCTATGGGTTTATTGTGCCTCTGAACGGTAGCTTCGACGGCGGCGTAGGGGGCGCAAGCATAAGTCAAGGCGGCGCGGCGGTGGTTGAGTTTGCCGACGGAAACACCACGGTCGTTGACCGTGTAATAAAAGAGAGCGTTAAATATAATTTGTATAAGCTGGATTTGGAGGAAATTGAGACGCGCAGTGCATCGGTGTTTTACACTCCGATAACGTACACGCCGGAGGGCGGCACGGCGCAGCAGCTATGGTTGAACCCCAACTTTGCCAAGACTAACTTTTTGGATCCCAGAACTACAGGTTCGCGTCCGGCGGCGATTCCGGGGAATGACGTGAGCGTGACGCCGACAAATCCGATTATAATTCGCACGGCGCGGCAGCTGTCGCGTCTGGGACTGATGGGCGGAGCCATGGTCGCGGGCGGAGAATGGGGCGCTTACCGTGATGAAAGCAACGGTGAAGGTGACTATATCTATACAGGCGCATTGAACCTCAACAACTATTGGAACCGCGGCTATCAGCAGGAGCGAGATATTGACTTTGAGGCGTATGAGTCCGAGCAGACGCTGTACAGAATCGGCTACAACGGCGGAGCCTATGACTGGTACCGACCTTTCACTAATCCAAATAACGACGATGATCCACTTAACAATGTTAGAGTTGAAGGCAATAGGATGCCGACTAACTTCTACGGCTCATATAATGGCGGTTGCTTTATAATCGAAGGCGCGAGTGTGATGACTCAAGATGTGCTGTCCACTCTTCCTGTCCTTATGCCGGATAATAATCTACAGGGATGGACGGTCAACGAGGAAGCGAGTGTGGGGCTGTTCGGCGCGGTTGCAGGCAGAATAACAGAGCAAGACGGCGCGCCGCCAGAGGACGGCGGCGGAAAGCTCACAAATATCGTGTTCCTAAGCGATTTGGGCGGTGAGGATGATCCCAGCGGTACGAACACCTATTCCATCTCCGGCAGCGATCAAGTCGGCGGGCTGGTGGGCTATGCCTACGGCGCGGAGATAACAAACTGCGCGACGGCAGGCTTTGCAATCATAGCCGAAGGGCCGGAGGGACGCGCCGACGACGTCGGCGTGCAGACGGGCGGCTTCATCGGCCACTGCGACAACTACACCGTCATAAGCAAATGCAGCGCGGCGAACATCAGCGTGACGGACGAAGAGGGCGTCACTACTGGCGGATATTTTGAGTCTAAAGCTGAACTACCAGATAGCTATAAGGGCGGGTTTGTCGGCACGAACAACGGTGCGATTGAAAATTCATATGCACTTACAACTGCCCATCCCGACAGAGACACACAAGATGAGGCAGGCTTCGGAACCCTTTACAGCTTTGCCGGGGCGACCTATGAGGAAAATGATGACAGCTATATTGAAAACTGCTACAGCGTCGCGCTGGACGTTGAAGGTAATCTGCGCACTGTAGGCTTCAGTTACGGGATTATTATAGAGGTTCGAGATGGGGTTGAATATAGATTAGACCGGAACACGACGTACTGGGACACAGGTATTGATTACTATAAGAATCAAAACGAGAACAACTATTCGGAAATTTTAGGCTTGGTTTCAAGTGATGGCAGTGAGCTGGGCTGGAATAGTAACGGCGCGATTATCGCGCATCCTTTCAGCAAGTCGCTGGAAGGAAGGGCTTTCCCCTTCCCGGGGGCGGTCACAAACGCTGAGGGGCAATATGTCCACTACGGCAACTGGGCGACTTCGATTGCGAAACAGCCGACGCTGGTGTACTATGAGAAGTATGAAGACGGCACATATGGGCTCTGGGCGGACGATGCTGCCAGAGGCTATCCGGGGCTAGACACGCTCAACAGCAGGTCTGTCCTCGAAGGCGGCTTGGCGGTGGTCGAGGACGGCTACGGCTTCATTGTGACTGATGGCGGTGACTTCAATGAGAGCGGCGTGGTTTCCGGAGTGAGCGACCTTGGAATTGGCATATGGAACGCCGAGGAGGGAATCGAAATCACGAATGTCATCGCCGGAAACATCATCTATGATTTGTATAAGCTGGAGCCGACGGATATTGAGACGATGAACGCAAGCACGTTCTACACGCCGATAACATACACGCCGGAGGGCGGTCCTGCGCAGCCGTTCTGGCTGAATCCCAGCTTTGCCAAGACCAACGTCGCGGCTGCGACCGCACCCACGCAGATTCCGGGGGAGAACGTGGACGCGGACTTGACGGACGACGTAACAGGCATAAAAAATCCGATTATAATCCGCACGGCGCGGCAGCTGTCGATGCTGGGGCAGCTGGGCGGAACTGCGCCCAAGGTGGTCGAAGACGGGTCTGTCGGCAGTTGGATTTCCGGCGATCCGGGAGCTTGGGGCGCTTACCTTGACAATGGGAACTTGAACCTCAACAACTATTGGAACCGCGGGTATCAGCAGGAGCGGGACATCGACTTTGAGAAGTATACTGCGTTCCCTGAACCCGTTGAAGATGAATCCGATGATGGTGAAGCTGATGAAGGTGAATCCGGTGAAGATGTGTCCGGTGAAGATGAAGATAAAGTGCCCTCGCAGAGGCTGTTCAGAATAGGCTATAACGGCGGACAATACGATTATAGTACTACTCCCGGTAATAGGGCGGGGACGGTCTTCTTTGGCTCGTATAACGGCGGAGAATATATAATTGAGGGCGCGAAAGTGGAAACTCAAGATGATATGCCATATTCTGAGGAAGACGACTTTTTCGCGGACGCGAGTATGGGGCTGTTCGGTGCGGTTGCGAGCAGGGTGTCGCCGGAACCCTGGGGTCGGGATGAACCAAGTGACGGCGGCAACTTGACAGACATTGTGTTCCTGAGCGATTTGGGCGGCACCTATATTGATGGCACTGAAGATACGATTGACACCTATTCTATCAGCGGCAGCAATCAGATAGGCGGGCTGGTGGGCTATGCCTACGGCGCGACGATAACCAACTGCGCGACGGCGGGCTTTGCAATCATAGCCGAAGGACCGGGGTATAACTCTGATAACGGCGTGCAGACGGGCGGATTTATCGGAAACTGCGACAGCTACACCGTCATAACAAACTGCAGCGCGGCGAATATCAGCGTGACGGATGATGAGGGCAACATCACAGGCGGTTCGTTTACGTCGACTACTCCAGGTAATATAAACAACACCTATAAGGGCGGCTTTGTCGGTGCGAATAACGGTGTGATTCGAAATTCCTATGCTTTCGTAACCGTCGATCCCGACAGCGTCGTACCGGATGATCCCGATACAGCAGATGTTGATGAAAGATTCGAGACCGTGTACAGCTTTGCCGGATCAACCTATATGCCCGAAGTCCGACCTGATCGGGAGAGCGATATAATAAACTGCTACAGCGTTGCGCTGAACCCGGACGGGACTCTGCACGCGGCGGGCTTCACTTACGGGGTGACCGGCACTAACGCGGGATATAACCCATCGTACTGGAGGACAGGTGTTGAATATAACGGCTGGAACGACACTGCTATCAACGGTCTGGCGGGAATGGGCAGGAACTTTGGCGACTTGGTGTACGCTTATCCCTTCAGTGCATCGCTTAAATCCAACGGAGAGTTGCTGAGCACGGGATTCCCCTTCCCGGGAGCGGTCACGAGGGGCGGGCAATATGTCCACTACGGCAACTGGGCGAAGCCGGAGGTCGATCCTCCCCCGGCTCCGAAGCTGGTGTACTGGGAGCAGTATGAGGATGGCTACGGCGTCTGGGACGGGAGCGATATCAATACGCTCCGAGACGCTACGGTTATTGCGGACGGCTATGGCTTCCTAGCGACTCAAGGCGGCGCCTTTGCGGGCGATGTATCTGGAGCAATTGACGTAACTTACGAGGCTGAAGTCAGCACCGGAAACTATTTGTATACGCTCAATTTGGCGGCCATTGAGACAAACACGGCGGCGGTCTTCTACACGCAGATAACGTACACGCCAACGGAGGGCGATGAAACAGAATATTGGCTGAATCCGAGCTTTGCCAAGACCAACTTAGCAGTTGAACCCACGACGAATCCGGATACAGGCGAGCGTTTGGTTCCGGGAAGGGATGCACAGCATTCGATTATCATCCGCTCGGCGCGGCAGCTCGCGAATCTGGGGTATGGGCAACTCGAGAGTAGCACTACGAACCTCGGCTACTATTCCAGATATTACTTGCAGGAGATTGATATTGACTTTGATGAGTATGATTCCGAGTTGCCGGATATGACGCCGATAGGATATAGAGGATGGAGTGACGATCAAAGCGCACGACCATTCACCGGTTATTACGACGGCGGCGAGAACAGCATAAGCGGGATAAGTATATCATCCGATCAGGCCAATATTGGATTGTTCGGCTATGTCGGGAGCGGCACAATCAGCAATTGCAGGGTCACGGAGTTAAGCATAATATCATCAGGGGGCGGGCGTACCGTCGGTGGCTTTGTTGGAATTAACAACGGCGGGACAATAGAGTACTGTAACGTTACGGTGACGGTGACCATTATTAACGGAGGCGGAGATACCATCGGCGGCTTCGTGGGAACTCATAGCGGAACAATCACAGGCTGTTATGCGGCGGTAACCATAAATAAGCAAGGCGGAGGTACCGTCGGAGGCTTCGTCGGGGTTATCACTTCCGGGACAATCAGCAATTGCACGGTTACGGAGTTAATCATAAATCCAGCAAATAGCGGCGGCACCATCAACGACTTCGTTGGGGGAAGAGACGGCGGGGAAATCATTCCTCCACCATAACTGACGGTGTGTACACCATCCCTGTTCGCTATGGCAACTGGCCGACATAAAGAGAAGCACAGGAGAGGCGGATGAAGGCTCTCAGAGCGAAACTCAAAAGTGAAAACGGCGTGACTATCGTAATGGCGCTCATATTCTTTCTGATTTGCGCGATTATCGGCGGGATCGTCCTCACGAGTTCCTATGCCAATGCGGGTAGGCTGGCGACGGCGCGCGCCGAAAGGCAGGCGCACCTCACTATCGGCAGCGCCGCCGAGCTGCTTCGCGCGGAGATTTTGGGCTCGAGGTATGAGGTGACGAGGACTGAGGAGACGCATACGAGAGTCGAGGGTACGACGGCGGGCGACGTTCCAAAACCGGAGCTTTCGCCGAATCCGAAGTATGATTATAAATTCACGCCTGGTACGACAGACAGTGCCATGGAGGAAGTTTTGTCCAACGCGGCAAAGGCGGTGTATGATCATAATAAAGCAACTGTCGAAAGTCCGGTTGCGATGCCCGGTGAGATTGAGTTTACCATAGCTGTAACGGAATTTGATGATGTCTCGGTATCGCTGACTATGGACGAGGAATATAACATCACGGCGGTGCTCTCGCTTGGGGAAGGGACGGATGCGGCATATACGACAACGCTGACGATTCCGGCGCGCTCAGAAAAAATGGCGGTCGAGGCAGTAAGCTATTTAAAGTATTATACCAGTACTGAAACTGCTAAGGATCCTGAAACTGGGGAAGAAGTGACTTACACCGTCAGCGAGCCGTGGTACTATGAGATAACGAATTTTGAGCATCTGACGGTCAGCTGGGAAGAGGCCGTTATTGTGAAGGGCGGTGGCGCGGGGTGAGAAGGAAGCTGAAAAATCGCTCCGGCGAGACGATTACCGAGGTGATGGTCGCGGTGCTGGTCGTCGCGCTGTCGGCGGCGATGCTGGCGATGATGATTACGGTGTCGGTGAGTATAAATCTCCGTGCGCGCGAGGCGTTCAAGAAGCTGGACGGGGAGACGGCGATTGCCGAGGCGCAGGCTAGCCCGAATGCGGTGGAGCCTCCGCAGACAACGCCTCAGGCGAAGTTTGATTTTGAACCGGCGGCCGATCTCAGTGAGCCGACTACGACGTATGTGAACGTTAAAACTTACGGCGAAGAGGGCGATTTGCGCTCGTATGCTAAGCCGCCGGTTGTACAAGGGGCGGTGGGCGAATGAGAGGCATAAAAAAAAGCCGCCGCGGTCTGCGGGGCAAGCTTGCTGATCGTCGGGGGTTCACGCTGTCGGAGATGCTGGTCGTGCTGGCGATTATGAGCCTTGTCGGCGCGGCGATCGGGGTCGGAATCACCGCCGCCGCGAGGGCTTATAGGGATGTGACGGACGCCGCCGAGGCGCTCTCGCTGTGCGGGACGATTTCGACGGAGCTTGCCGACGAGCTGCGCTTTGCGCGGGACGTGAAGGTCGTTGGGGGTTCGGGCGAGGACGCGGAATTGGTAAAAACGATTACGAGCGCGAACTATGGGCCGGATGCGGCAGTTGTGGTAGATGAGTCCGGGCAGCTTACCTTGGGCGGCAAGCCGCTGCTCAGTCAGACGGTGTATATGGGCATGGAGGCGAAGCTGACGCTGACGTATGCGGATGGAGTTTTTGGCGTGACGATTACGATTCATCGGCCGGACGAATCGCAGTTGGCGAGCAGTGAGTTTAGCGTAAGGGCGCTCAATGGGTAAGGGCGTTGCAATGAACAGTGAACAGTGAACAGTGAACAGTGAACAGTGAACAGTTATTTTCAGTATTAAAAAAAGCCCCTGGGGGGCTTTTTTTAATACTGAAAATAAGCACGGGCGGGGGAGTCGTAGTCGTCGTCCGGTTCGTTTTCGAAGACGGTTTTGAAGTGTGCGAAGTCGTCTTCACACATCTCGACGAGGTAGGGGTCGAAGTGGGTTCCGGCGTCCTTGTGGATGATATCCATTGCCGTCTCGTGAGAGAAGGGTTCCTTGTACGGGCGGCGCGTGACAAGCGCGTCATAGACGTCCGCGATTGCCATCATACGCGCGGAGATTGGGATATCGCTTCCGGCGAGCCCGTGGGGATAGCCCCTGCCGTTCCATTTTTCGTGGTGGCCGATTACGATTTCCTTAGCCACGGTGAGGAAGGAGGAGGTGTCGCCCAGCTCGTCTATAGCGTCCTGCAGGAACTTTTCGCCGTAGGTGGTGTGCTCCTTCATGATGTCAAATTCCTCAGTCGTGAGCTTTGCCGGTTTTAGGAGAATCATATCGGGGATCGCGATTTTGCCTATGTCATGGAGCTTTGCGGAGTTGATTATGCCCTCGCCGTAAGCGGGGTCGAGGATGTAGCCCGGGCGTTTTTCCTTGTACAGACGTTCTACTATTATTCTAATGTATTCCGTTGTGCGGCGCACGTGGCCGCCGGTCTCCTGGTCGCGGTAACTGGTCATGTTCGCGATCATGTCGAGGATTGTGTTTTGCGTGCGCGAGAGCTGCTGCGTGCGGATTTCGACAAGCTCCTCCATATGGCGGCGGTAGTTTTCCAGATCGATTTGCAGACCAATTCGCGCCTTGACTACGCCGGAGGAGATGGGCTTTAGGATATAGTCCACCGCGCCGAGGTCGAAGGCGGTTTGCTCGTTGCGCATACCCTCGAGACCCGTGAGGAAGATTACGGGGATGTCCTTGAACGAGGGCTCTTTTTTTATTTCTTTTATTACCTCATAGCCGTTCATTTTGGGCATTTCGACGTCCAGCAGGATGAGGTCGGGGGTTTTTGCGCTCAAAAATCGCAGGGCGCGCTCTCCCGAGGGGGCGGAATAGACCTCATAGGCGTCCTTGAGGATATCAGATAGGAATTTTAGGTTTGTCGGTTCATCGTCCACGCAGAGGACGATCGGTTTTTTGGAATATTTCATTGTTTTTTCTCCTGTACCGGGGTTTTCAAGAGCTTGGCGAATTTCGGGTTACGAATTTGAGAGGAGCTCTATAAACTGCTCCAGCGAGTCGGTTGCGGCGTCATAGTCGTAGTTTTCGATTGAGGAGAGCACACAGTCAATCAGCTCGTCCGCTTTTTCTGAGAAGCTAAGCGCGCGGAGAAGCTTTGTTTTGTCGATAGCCTTGGCGTGTTCCAAAACTGTTATCAGCTCGATAACGGCCTTCGCGATGCTTGGGGCGGCGGTGCGCTCGGGGCTTGACGCGGGAGGGCGCTCGGTCTCTTTCGGCTCGCTCTCGCCCAGACCCTCTGCGATGTTCAGACCCAGCGAGCTGAGTTCCTGAAGGAAAAGATCGACGCCTGCGCGAATTTCGGAGTATCTTTTATCTATTGCGGCGAATTCCAGCTTGCGAGCCTCCTCTGAGAGGAAGGCGGCGCCGATATTGAGCAGTGCGCTCTTCTGGGCATGAGCCTCGATTCGGAAGGCTTCCCAATCGCTCTCGCGGACGGCCTGCGCTAAGATGCTTATCTTCTGGCGCACGCCGGAGGAGAAGATTTTGAGCAGGGAGAGATAGGTTTCCTCTGCGCCGCCGAGTCTAGCCAGCGCGGTTGAGGCATCCAGCCCGCATTTGCGCTCGAGCCGGAGGATGGTCTCGTTCTTGGGAGCGTCGGGGTCCTCTTCGACGTGAAGGTCGGCGTCGGATTCATCCCAGTCCTCGGAAATTACGAGCTTGGAGCGGGGGATGTGAGTCCAGATTATCTCGTTTAGACGGGTTATGTCGATGGGCTTGCTCAAATAGTCCGTCATCCGTCCGGCGAGAAACAGCTCCTTGTTGCCCGTCAGGGCGTTTGCCGTGAGCGCGATTATCGGAACCTCGGCGTTGTGGCCGCCCATGTCGCGGATGGCGCTCGTTGCCTCGAGACCGTCCATACCGGGCATCATTTGGTCCATGAATATTATGTCATAGTCCATCATGGAGGCGAATTTCACGGACTCTTCGCCGCCGGAGGCGAGATCGACCTCGATATCGTATTGCATGAGGATTTCCGCCGCGACTATGCGGTTTATTTCGTTATCGTCCACCACTAAGGCGCGGACGTCGTGGGTGTTGAAGGAGCCGAGAGGCGCCATAAGCTTGTTGTCGTGGAGGTCGTGGGTGTGGATTCGGGAGTTTAGAAATTTTGCGACGTCCATGAGCAGCACCGGCTCTGAGAGAGTCTCCGCGCCGCCGTGGGCGGTGGGGTCTGAACCGGAGGAGCAGACGGAGGCGACATGGATTCCGGAGAGCAAATCTTGGGTGTGCTCCACGACAAGGCCGGCATAATCCTCCCAGTAGATTAAATGAGTAAAGTCCGACGCCTCGAGACAGCGCGGATACTCCGAGAGGTCCTTGATATAGGTATAGTGCAGGGAGAGAGAGTCGAAGGTTTCGGCAAGAGCGTCGCTTCCGGCGCTAGAACCCAAGAGGAGAATTGTTTTTCTGCCGGGGGAGCCGATTTGAACGATAAGGCGGCCGCCGACTGTCTTCTGGGGGAAGGATATGCTGAAGACGGCGTCGGGACCCTTGCCGCTCTCGACGGAAATCTTGCCGCCCATGGCGTCGGCGATGCCCTTGGCAATCGCAAGACCCAGACCCGTGTCGGTGACGCCGACGCGGTTTTTTGTGTCAAGCTGCGCAAAGGGCGTAAAAGCTGCCAGAAGGTTTTCGTTTGCGACGCCGGCGCCGGAGCCGACTATGTCACAGCCGATAACGACGCTTTCGGCTCCGGCGCTCCGGAGGGAAACCGTCCACTTGACGCTGCCCTGGAAAGTGTATTTCACGGCGTAGTTGAGGATGTGGAGGAGCAGCTGCTTTAGCTGCTGCGCGTCGCCGACGAGGCGGCGGGGCAGGGCGGGGTCGATATTTACGATGAAGTCCAGACCCTTTTCCCGAGCGCGCGGCGCGACGAGCTTTGCGACAAACTCAAGCAGCTCGGCGAAGTCATATTCGCTGAGGGTAAGCTCGAATTTTTGAGAGTCGATTTTTGAGAAGTCGAGAATGTCGCCGACTATGCTGAGCAGACTGTCTGAAGCTTTGATGATGTTTTTTACATAGCTCTCCTGGCCCGGGTCCAGAGAAGTTGTTGCAAGCAGGTTCGCCATGCCGAGAATTGAGTTCATAGGGGTGCGGATTTCATGACTCATCTGAGCCAAAAAGTCGCTCTTGGCGCGGCTTGCGGCCTCAGCTTTCTCAAGCCGCGCCAGAAGAGCTTCCGGATTTTCTATAGTGGGGGAGTTTTTGTGATCCATAAAAAAGCTCACCTCGCCTTTCGTTCTAATATGTATAGTTATCTATTTTTGTAAGGGGTAGTTGCGTTTGTTAGCGCGCTTGCAGGCATACATACGCTCGTCCGCCAGACGCAGAAGCTCGCTGGATGAATGGGGACAGCCGGACTCGACTAGAACAATTCCGAAGCTGACCTGACGGGGGGAGGTTTCGTCGCCCTCTTTAAGGTCTCGGGAGATTTCTCTCAAATCGCTGTCGATTTGGACGGCGTCGAGGCGGCCGGTGAGTATCATGAATTCGTCGCCGCCGATGCGGCAGACCAGATCGTCGGGGAATCGCTTGTGCAGAAGCTCTGTTACGCTGATAAGGTAAGCGTCGCCGGCGGCGTGTCCCATGGTGTCGTTAACGTATTTAAGGTAGTCCAGATCGGCGAAGATAAGGTTGAAGGTCCTTTGGTGATCCATCCACTCGGCGAGCGCTCTCATTCCGAAAAAGCGGTTATAGGCCTTTGTGAGACTGTCTTTGTAGGCATATTCCTCGAGAAGCTTAACCTGCTCTTTCTGTTCTTCCAGCAGGTTGCGGCTGTTCATGGCGAGTGTTGCCAGCAGATCGTTGCGCTGGCGGTCAAGCTGAGCTATCATGGAGTTGAAGGCGCCTGAAAACTCGACCATAAATTCCACGCGCTGACTGTAATCTCCCTGCGCGACTTGCTTTGCCTGCCAGGTGAGGTGACGAAGCGAAGCTTGAAGGCTCTTGAGCGGAGAGACTATTTCGTTTGCGCGTGAGGGGAGGGGGGTTTCAATGTCGCCCCGCGCGAGGTCTGAAGAAAAACGCCGAAACTCATCTATGCAATCGGCAAGAAAAACTATTCCCTCGCCCAGCTCCCGAAAATCCGAGGAAAGCAGGTCGAGATTTAATGAAGCGCTCTTTGAATCATAGAATTTGTCACCGAGGAAATCCAAGAGCAGCTGCGCGTCTTGATTCATATTGTCGTTACTCCTCTTCCGCCGCTACGGGCACGAGATCCGAAATGTTAGAGATGTTTATGTATTTAGCAAGAAGAAACGGGGGTGGCGCGGAAGCGGCAGACGAGGTTGCCATTTGCCCAGCAATCAACCTCGGTCACGTCGAAGCGGCGCCCTGTGTATTTGAAAAGGATTCCGGAGATGAAGCCCTCGTCATAGGTACAGACACTCTCATTCGTCATGGGAAGACCGCTGCAGTCTAAGTCTTCGCCGACTGTAAGTATCATTTCTCCGGTGATGGGGTCGATTTTTTCCATTTGCAGGACGCCGATTTTGAGGTCCTTCATCGTGCGCCGGAGATGATCGAGGAAATCTGTTAAGTTCAGCGATAGATTGAGAACATTTTGGGCAAAGTTTTGACCGGCGAGAAAGCCCGCCTTGCGAAAGAAGTCGTTTGCCTTGGCTTCGCCAAGCTCTGACGACATAACGTCCAGAAGTGAGTATTGCATCAGCCTGTATACGAGAACAGGCATGTCCGTGCCCAATTCTCCGCGCCCCGATTTGATATCGCCGAGACCTTCCCAAGAAAATTGACTATGCTTATTGCGGTTTATGAAAACATTACCCATAAGACGTCTCCACTCAAAATAGCATTCTACGCATTGTTTTATTTTTGACTATCGCGCCGAGATTTTTCTCACAGGCGCAACAGTACTACTAATTATTCATTATAGTCCCTTTTTTGTGAAAGTCAAGCAATCAATTCCGTAAAAAAGCTTGTATTTCTTAAAAGCAATAAAACTTGTTATATATCCGTCTGTTCTTCGTTTTATCTATTGTATTGCCGGAATATATAGTGTATAATATCGGGGAATATGTTTCTTGCCCTACAATATTTATGTGTCCGGCGTCAAAGGATTTTATAAGACCCCGTCGCGGCCTAATCAAAAAGGCGCCGACGGGCGCAAGACGATTCATTTGTGATAAAGGAGGAGAAATTATGGACGCCAGCGAGAAAAGATTATATGTAGACGAGAAGGAGGGCTTGGCTCGTCTGCGTAACAACGAAGCACTGTATAAGCGGATGCTCGGGCTTTTTCTCAAGAGCACCGATTTTATGGATTTAGAAGAAGCACTGGACAGAGGAGACCTTGCCGCGGCCGGAGAGATTGCTCACGCCATAAAGGGTACCTCCGGAAACCTGAGTCTGCCGAAGGTCTTTGAGCTGTCAAACGCTCTTATGATTCAGCTGCGTCAAGGCGTCAAGGACATTGTGCTCATAGAGGATTATCGCGCCGCGCTTCATATAACGCTGGCGATAATCGTTGATAAGATAAATGAAAAATAACACTTAACCGCAAGTAACCCTAATTTTCTAGAAGGAGCTAGTTATGGAGAAAAAAACCCCCTTATATGACCGGCACGTGGCGCTCGGAGGGAAGATTGTTCCCTTTGCGGGCTATCTGTTGCCGGTGCAGTATACCGGAGTGATTGAGGAACACCTTGCCGTGCGCAACGAGGCGGGGCTGTTTGACGTGTCCCACATGGGCGAGTTTATTGTGGAGGGCCCCCGGGCGCTGGAGAACTTAAATTACATTCTTGCCAACGACTTCACGAGTATGACCGACGGGAGGGTTCGCTATACCCCGATTTGCAACGAGGGCGGCGGAGTCGTTGACGATTTGCTGGTATATCGCCTTTCTGCGGAGAAATATCTGCTGGTGCCGAACGCGGCGAATCGCGCCAAGGATTTTGCCTTTATCAAGGCGCACCTGCTCGGCGGCGTGACGCTGACTGACATTTCCGACTCCGTGGCGCAGATTGCGCTGCAGGGTCCTTGCGCGAAGAAGATTTTGCTTGAGCTGACGGACGAGGCGCTTCTTCCGGAAAAGTATTACACCTTTACCCCCGAGGCGAGAGTCGCCGGGGTGAAGTGTCTGCTCTCGCAGACCGGCTATACGGGCGAGCACGGCTATGAGCTTTATTGCGCCGCCGAGGACGCCGCAAGGCTCTGGGACGCGCTGCTGGAGTCCGCCGGAGAGAAGCTGACGCTCTGCGGTCTGGGCGCGCGGGACACGCTTAGGCTCGAGGCGTCTATGCCGC
This sequence comes from Oscillospiraceae bacterium, assembly GCA_031262405.1. Lineage (GTDB taxonomy): Bacteria > Bacillota > Clostridia > Oscillospirales > Oscillospiraceae > UBA2658. The sequence goes on from JAISHS010000034.1 coordinate 32,905, forward strand.
TCTATGGGCACGAGATGGACGAGGCGGTAAGCCCGCTGGAGACGGGTCTTGACTTTGCCGTCAAGATGGCAAAGAGCGATTTTGTGGGCAAGCGCGCGCTGGAGTCACGGGGTGCGCCGCGCATTACGCGCGTGGGGCTTAAAATGACCGGACGGGGAATTGCCCGCGAGAATTGCGACGTGTTTCTGCCGAACGGAGATAAAATAGGGCATACCACCTCCGGCACCCACTGTCCCTATCTCGGCGGAGCCTATGCCATGGCGCTTATTGACGTGGAGCATTCTGCAATCGGCACAAAGCTGTGTGTCAACGTGCGCGGACGGCTCATTGAGGCAGAAGTAGTAGAAATGCCGTTTTACAAACGCGCGTGAACGCGCATTTGTAAAAATAATAGATAATAAATAATAATCCATTTTTTTACTCTGGAGGAAAATAATATGAATATCCCTGCTGATTTGAAGTACACCAAGACACACGAGTGGGCGCAGTTTACCGGAGAGGGTAAGGCGAAGGTCGGCATCACAGACTTCGCGCAGGATTCTCTGGGCAGTCTTGTCTTTGTAAATCTGCCGGAGCCGGGCGACGAGGTCGCCTGCGGCGAGAGCTTCGGCGACGTTGAGAGCGTTAAGGCGGTCAGCGAGCTGGTCTGCCCCTTCTCGGGCACGGTAGAGGCGATTAACGAGGAGCTTCTCGACGCGCCGGAGAAGATTAACGAGGAGCCTTATGACGCGTGGCTGATCGAGGTGTCGGACATTGGCGACTCGGAGGAGCTGATGAACGCGGAGGAATATGCCGATTTCTGCGACGAGGAGAATGCGTAGATGGGCGACTTCATCTCAACCACTCCGGCCTCTCGACGGGAGATGCTGGAGACTCTGGGGCTGGGCAGTCTTGAGGAGTTGTATAGGGACATTCCCGCTCAGCTGATACTAAAAGACGGCGCGAACCTGCCGGAGGGTAAGAGCGAATTTGAGGTTTTTCGGCAGATGGAGAGCATTGCCGCGAAGAACACGATTTATCGCTCGGTCTTTCGCGGGGCGGGCGCATATCGCCGCTATATTCCCGCTATTGTGAACACCGTTATCTCCAAGGAGACCTTTCTGACCGCCTATACCCCCTATCAGGCGGAGATTTCTCAGGGGATTTTACAGTCGATTTTTGAATATCAGACCATGATCTGCCTTTTGACGGGCATGGACGTCTCGAACGCCTCTCTCTATGACGGGGCAAACGCTGCCGCCGAGGCGGTCGCCATGTGCCGGGGTAAAAAGCGCGAAAAGGCGCTCGTTTCCGCCTGCGCGAGCCCGGACGTGATTGAGACTGTCAGAACCTATTGCTGGGCCTCCGGAATCGAGCTGGAGCTTATTCCCGAAAAGGACGGCGTGACGGAGCACTCTTCGCTTGAGGCGATGATTTCGCCGGAGGTTTGCTGTGTCTATTTGCAGCAGCCGAACTACTATGGGCTTATCGAGGACTGTCAGGCCTTCGCGGAGACGGCGCATCTTCACGGCGCGAAGTTTATAATGGGCGTCGATCCGATTGCAGCGGCTGTCTTAAAGACGCCGGGCGAGTGCGGTGCGGACATCGCCGTCGGCGAGGGTCAGAGTCTGGGGCTGCCGACTGCCTTCGGCGGGCCCTATCTGGGCTTTATCGCTTCGACCGAGGCGATGAAGCGCGCTCTGCCCGGGCGCATTGTCGGCGAAACCATAGATTCCGAGGGCAACCGCGCCTTTGTACTTACGCTTCAGGCGCGCGAGCAGCACATTCGCCGCGAGAAGGCCGGTTCAAACGTCTGCTCGAATCAGGCGCTCTGCGCCATGGCGGCGGCGGTTTACATGGCGGCGATGGGTCCCGACGGACTTAAAAGAGCGGCGGAGCTGTCCCTTTCAAAGGCGCACTATCTGGCGGACAAGCTCGGCGCGCTGGGCTTTGAGCTGAAATATAAGGGCGAGTTTTTCCAGGAGTTTGTTACCGTCTGCCCGCCGGGAGTCGATGAGACGGCACTGCTTAAATTCTTAGAGGCGAGCGGCATCTTGGGCGGTCTGCCAGTGAGCGGAGGGCTGCTCTGGTGCACGACGGAGATGAACACGAAGGGCGAAATCGACGAGCTTGTCGAGCGCGTTTCGGAGTTTTTGAAGAAGGGGGGCGCGGCGCAATGAAGCTGTTATTTGAAAAGAGCGTAGAAGGATGCGCGCTATCCATTCTGCCGGAGCTTGACGTGCCGGAATACCGCCTCTCGGAGGGCGCTCTTCGCCTTAAGGCGCCGAAGCTTCCTCAGCTGAGCGAGACGGATATTGATCGCCACTACTCCGAGCTTGAGAGACGCGCCTTCGGCGTGAACAACGGGTTTTATCCTCTGGGCAGCTGCACGATGAAATATAATCCGCGCGTAAATGAAGCGATCGCGGCGCTGCCCGGCTTCACGCAGGTCCACCCGCTCCAGCCGTCGGACACGGTTTCCGGCTGCCTTGAGGTTTTGAAATTGGCGGGGGGGGAATTGTGCGAAATTACGGGGATGGACGCGATGACCTTTCAGCCGGCGGCGGGGGCGCACGGTGAGCTGACCGGTGTTATGTTAATCAAGAAGTATCACGAGGCGCGCGGAGATTTCTCTCGCGATAAGATTATTGTGCCGGATTCTGCACACGGGACGAACCCCGCGACGGCGGCGATGTGCGGGATGAAGGTTATAAATGTGCCCTCCGGCGCGGACGGCTGCGTCGATCTCGGCAGGCTCAGGGCGGTTTTGGGTCCGGACACGGCGGGGCTGATGCTGACCAATCCGAACACGGTGGGTATTTTTGACCGGAACATTTTGGAAATTACAAATCTTGTGCACGAGGCGGGCGGTCTCAACTATTATGACGGGGCGAATCTCAACGCGATTATGGGTGTGGTGCGTCCCGGAGATATGGGCTTTGACTGCGTGCATCTCAACCTGCACAAGACCTTTTCCACGCCGCACGGCGGCGGCGGTCCCGGCGCGGGAGCCGTTGGCTGCAAGGGGTTTTTGGCGCCTTATCTCCCGAACGGCTATGGTGAGGACAGGCCGGAGAGTATAGGCCGCGTGAAGGCTTTTTACGGGAATTTTCTTGTTGTTGTGCGCGCGCTTGCCTATCTGCTCATGCTCGGGCGCGAGGGCGTGACTCTTGCGGCGCAAATGGCCGTTTTGAACGCCAATTATATGAAGAAACGCTTGGCTGAGTGCTATGCCGTCTCGCACGAGGGCATTTGTATGCACGAATTTGTCGTGACTCTCGAGCGCGAGGCTAAGGAGCGGCACGTGACGGCGATGGACGTCGCGAAGGCGCTGCTCGACAAGGGAATTCACCCGCCGACGATGTATTTTCCGCTGATTGTGCATGAGGCGCTGATGATTGAGCCGACGGAGACGGAGAGCAAGGAGACGCTGGATTTGGCTTGCGAGGCTTTTCTTGAGGTCTATCGCGACTGCATGGCGGCCGAGACGCCGTCGCAGCATCCGCTCACGACGGTGATTCGGCGTCCCGATGAGGTGCGCGCGGCGAGAGAGTCAAAGCTTATTTATAAGTTTTGAAAATAATAAATAATAGGTAAAATATAATAAGTATTTAAAAAGAATCCCGCGTCGGGAACGGCGCGGGAGATGTATATTATGAGGGTTGAGACTTTGGAAAAACAGTTTGATTTGATAGTTATCGGCGCGGGGACGGGCGGCTATACGGCGGCGATTTGCGCCGCGCGCGAGGGGTACTCAGTCTGCATTCTCGAGCCGCGAGAGGCGGGGGGAACCTGCCTCAACCGCGGCTGCATTCCGACAAAGACGCTCATGCACTCGGCGCAGCTTTACAGGGAGCTGCGTGAGGCGGAGAAATTCGGGATTTCGGCGGCGGAGGTAACGCTTGACACGGAGAGGCTCTATGCCCGAAAGGACGAGGTTGTGTCACAGCTGCGCGCCGGGATAGAGGGGCTGCTTAAGGCAAATAAGGTTGAGTATATTGCCGAAAAGGGCGAGATTACGGACATACATGGGGATATTAAAACGGTTAAAACGGCGTCTTATGTTCTGAAAGCTCCGAAAATACTCGTGGCGACGGGCTCTAAACCATTTGTGCCGCCGATTCCCGGGACGGATTTGCCGGGGGTGGTTACGAGCGACGAGATTCTCAGCTGGAAGGGCGGGCTTCCCGCGTCGCTGGCGATTATCGGCGGCGGCGTTATCGGGGTTGAGATTGCGACGATTTTCAGCGATCTCGGGAAGAGAGTCGTGCTGATCGAGGCCTTGGAGCGTCTTTTGCCCGGCATGGACAGGGAGATTTCCCAGAACCTTTCCATGATATTAAAAAGAAGAGGCGTCGAGATATTCACATCCGCGACTGTCGAGTCCATAATTAAATTACAAAATAATTATGTAAACCTTGAGAGCGACGGCGCGGAAGGCGAAAATGTGCACGAAACGCTGCAAATAGACTTAAAACGCAAGGGTGAGCAGGTAGGGGTTCAGGCGGGTTTAGTGCTGGTTGCGGTGGGGCGCAGGGGGTATCTGGAGGGCTTGTTTGCCGAGGGGCAGCAGCCGGAGAGTGACAGGGGGCTTGTTGTGGACGAGTACTTTGAGACGAGCGTACCCGGGGTCTATGCCGTCGGCGATATTGTTTCTGGCGGGATTCAGCTGGCGCATATGGCGGGCGCTCAGGCTCACAACGCTGTGGCGCATATGGTCGGGAAAGAGCCGGAGCTTGATCTGGGCGTCGTGCCATCCTGTGTCTATACGAACCCGGAGATTGCCGCCGTCGGTTTGAGTGAGGCACAGGCCAAGGAGCTTGGGATTAAGGTGAGGGTTGGAAAATACCCGATGAGCGGCAACGGCAAGACAGTAATTCAAGGGGGCGAGCGTGGGTTTATTAAGCTGGTGTTCGACGCGGACAGCACCGTTTTGCTCGGGGCGCAGCTCATGTGCGAGAGGGCGACGGATCTTGTCAGCGAGCTTGCCACCGCGATTGTCAATAAGCTTACCGCGAAGCAGCTCGAGCGGGTCATTCGCCCGCACCCGACGTTCTCGGAGGCTGTGAGCGAGGCCGCCGCAGGGGGGTTTGGGAAGTCGATTTATATTAAGTAATACACATTATATTTATTATATTTGTATTAAATTTTCCGCGTTACAACGCGGCGTGACAGCGTGGAACCCACGCTGAGGGATGTTACCCCATTTCTCTTTTTGTTCGCAAAAAGAGAAACCGGGTAACGCCTGAAAGAGAAAAACGATTGGGGGCTTTCCGAAGCGCCCCCTCGTCGAAGCAAGCTCCATATCCCTC